>JBEIFW010000015.1:0-30536 GCA_040382215.1 Acidimicrobiales bacterium | reverse complement strand
GTACTCGAGGAGTGCCTCCGCTTTGACGGGCCGCGGATGCTGTTCGACCGGATCGTGATCGACCCCGACGGGATCGAACTCGCCGGGCGCCGGCTCGGCCCCGGCGAACGGGTCGGCCTGCTGCTCGGCGCGGCCAACCGCGATCCCCGCCGGTTCGCCGACCCCGACCGCTTCGATGTCGGTCGGGGCGACGCCGGCCATGTCGGCTTCGGCGACGGCGCCCACTTCTGCCTCGGCGCCCCGCTGGCCCGGGCGGAGCTGGCGGTGTCGCTCGCCGCGCTGGCCGCCCGGGTGCCGGGCCTCACCTTGGCCGCCGAGCCCGAGTTCCACCCGACGTTCGTGATCCGGGGGCTGCGCTCACTGCCGGTCGCTACGACCCGCTGAGGCTGATCCCCTCGATCACCAGGCTCATCCCGACCGCCGACATCGGCAGCCAGTCGAGATCGCCGCCGACTTCGCGGATGTCGAGCAGCATGCGCTGCAGCGTCGATGCGATCGTGAACTCCCGGATCGGGGCGCCGAGCTCGCCGCCGGTGATGCGCAGGCCGGCCGCACCGGAGGAGAAGTCGCCCGAGACCGGGTTCACCCCGGAGTGGAGCCCCAGGACCTGCTGAACCAGCACACCGTCGCCGACGTCACGCACCAGATCGGCCTGGCTGCGGGTTCCCGGCTCAAGCTGGATCGCCCGGCACCCGACGCCGGGCGTGGACTTGAATCCGCCGCGCACCGCCGAACCGGTGGAGTGCACCCCGGCGCGCCGGGCGCTGTAGGCGTTGTGCACGAACTGGCTCAGCACCCCGCCGTCGATGAGCAGGTTGCGCCGGGAGGCGAGGCCCTCCCCGTCGACTTCGGACGCGGTGTACGCCAACGGGTTCGTCGGGTCGTCGACCAGGGTGACGAACGACGGGGCGACCTGCTCGCCGAGCCGGTTCGCGAACAGCGACCGGCCCTTGAGCACGCTCTCGCCGTTGAGGGTCGACGCGATGATCGACAGGAACTGCGCGGTGACGTACGGGTCGAGCACGACGGTGACCCGGCCACTCGCCGGCTTGGTCGAGCCGATCAGCCGGGTGGCCCGCTCGGCGCCTTCCCGGGCCGCTTTGTCCGGGTCGAGATCCGCAGGCGAGCGCCCGACCGAGAACCCGAACCCGGTGTGGGTTTCGTCGCCGTCGTCGGCGAGGGTGGACACCACCACGTAGCAGCCCGACTCCCGCCCATGGACCGCGATCCCGGTGGACGTGGCGACTGCGGCCTCGGCCAGCACGTCGGAATAGGACGCCTCCTCGACCCGGATCCGACGGTCGAGCCCGAGCGTGCGACGCTCGAGGTCGAGCGCGAGGCGCACCTTGTCGTCGGCCGCGAACGCCGCCAGGTCGTCGGACCACAGCTCGAGCGCCGGGACGGCCACGCCGTCGGGCTCGGCCAGGCCGGCCCACGGGTCCGACGAGCCGAACCCGGCGTTGTCCCGGGCCTCGGCCAGCACCTCGGCCACGACGGTGTCGTCGAGGACCCCGGCATAGGCGAACCCGATGCGGCCGTCGCGGATCACCCGGACGCCGATGCCCTCGGACTGCGCCGAGGTGAGCTGCTCGATCTCGCCCTCGTACACCCGCACGCTGGTGTCGCGGTCCCGGGATACGAACGCTTCGACCTGCTCACCCGGCCGGGCCTGCTCGGCCACCCGCCGGGCGAGCGCCAGCAGCTCCTCGGACCCGCTCACGCCGCCGTCCCCCCGATGGTGAGCGCCTTCACCCGCAACGTCGGCTGGCCGTCGCCGACCGGGACCCCCTGGCCGTCCTTGCCGCAGGTGCCCGGGTTGCCCATCGCGAAGTCGTTGGCCAACCGGTCGATGTCCTTGAGGACCTGCGGGCCGTTCCCGATCAGGTTGCCCTCACGCAGCGGCTCGGTGATCTCGCCGTTCTCGATGAGGTAGGCCTCGGTCATCCCGAACACGAAGTCGCCGGTGGCGGTGTTGACGCTGCCGCCGCCGAGCTGGGAGACGTACACCCCGTGGGCGGTGTCGCGGATCAGCTCGGCCGGGTCCTCGGTGCCGTTGGTGACGAAGGTGTTCGTCATCCGCACCATCGGCAGGTGCTGGTAGCTCTGGCGGCGGCCGTTGCCCGACTGGGGCCGGCCGTCCTTGCGGGCCCGCAGGAAGTCCCACATGTAGTCGGTGAGCACGCCATTGCGTATCAGCACGTTGCGCTGCGCAGGGTGGCCCTCGTCGTCGATCGTGATGGCGCCCCACTCGGCCGACATCGTGCCGTCGTCGATCAGGGTGACGAGCGGGCTGGCGACCTGCTCGCCGACCCGGCCCTTGTAGACGCTTGCGCCCTTCCCGACGAGGTCGGCCTCGAGCCCGTGGCCGCACGCCTCGTGGAACAGCACCCCGCCCGAGCCGGCCCGAATCACCACCGGCAGGCTGCCCGACGGGGCGGGACGGGCCTTGAGCTTGGTGAGGGCCCGGGTGGCCGCGGCACGGGCCACCTCCTCGACGTCGTAGCGGGAGAACAGCTCGAACCCGATCGTGTGCCCGATCGACTCGTACCCGGTCTGCATGCCGGTGTCTCCGCTCGCCACTGCGGTGACCCGGAACATCGTGCGGACCTGGTCGTCGGTGGCGAACAGCCCGTCAGAGTTAGCGACCAGGATCCGCTTGCGGCTGTCGCCGTAGCCGGCCGACACCTGGGCGATGGCGCTGCCGGCGGCCCGGGCCGCGGCATCGGCCCGTTGCAGCAGTGCGACCTTGGTGGCCTTGGTGATCGTGTCCGGGTAGGTCTCGATGATGTTCACCGGGGTGACCCGACGCTCGGTGAGGGCGATCACCTTGGCCCCGCCACCCCCGCCGCGCGCCGCAGCGGAGGCTGCGTCGGCCGCAGCTCGCAGACCGGACAGACTGAGGTCGGCGGTGTGGGCGAAGCCGGTGGTGTCGCCGATCACGACGCGGATGCCCGCGCCCCGGTCCCGACCGGAAGTGACCTGCTCGACGCGGCCGTCGTCGAGGTAGGCCGACGAGGAGGTCTTGTCCTCGACGTACACCTCGGCGAACTCCCCGCCGTGGCGCAACGCCCCGCCGAGGACCTCCGTGAGCAGATCGCGATCGAGCATCCGGGAAGGCTATCGGTCACCCCCGAGCACAGGTGGAGCGCGCCCGGTGGCCCGGCGCAGGACCGCCGTCGTAGCGTGCGATCCGATGACCCTCGAACCGGGCCTGTCGGCCTCCGTCACGCTCGTGGTGACCGAAGCCGACACGGCGGTCGCCCTCGGCTCGGGCTCGGTCCCCGTGCTCGGTACCCCCCGGGTGGTCGCCCTCGTCGAGGAGGCGTCGTGCCGTGCACTCGACGGCCATCTCGATCCGGGCACCACCTCGGTCGGGATCCGGGTGCAACTCGATCACCTGCAGCCGAACCTGGTCGGCACGAGCGTCGTCGCCGAGGCCCACCTCGACAAGGTCGAGGGGCGGCGACTGTCGTTCTCCTGCACGGTGAACGATGCTCGAGGCATCGTTGCGGCCGGCAAGGTGTCGCGTGTCGTGGTCGACACGGACCGGTTCTTGGACAAGGCGGCGGGCTGAGCACCGTCGGCCTGATCGTCAACCCGTCGGCCGGGGGTTCGAGCGCCCGCACCCTCGATGCGGTTCGAGCCCGGTTGTCGGATCTCGTTGGCGGAGAACTTGTCGAACTCGATGCCGCCGGCCCGGCCGAGGTGGCTGCTGCTGCCCGACGTGGCCTGTCGGCCGGCCTGGACCGGCTGGTGGTGGTCGGTGGCGACGGGCTGGTCCACCATGTGCTGCAGGCCGTCGCCGGTCGGGCCGGGGTCACGCTCGGCATCGTGGCCCTCGGGACGGGCAACGACATCGCCCGCGCGCGCGCGCTTCCGGTCGAGGATCCCCTGGCCGCAGCCGCGCTCGCCGTGAACGGCGAGCCGCTGGCGATCGACGCGATGCGCAGCGACGCCGGCTGGGCCCTGAGTGTGGCGACCGCCGGGTTCTCCGTGCGGGTCAACGAGCGCGCGAACCGGCTCCGGTGGCCCCGCGGCGCCGCCCGCTACCAGGTGGCCACACTGCTCGGCCTGCCGGGCCTGCGACCCGACCGCCTGGTGCTGACCATCGACGGCGTGGAGCACGGGGTCGACGCGACGCTGGTTGCCATCGGCAACACGCGGTTTTTCGGTGGCGCCATGGCGATCTGTCCCGAGGCCGACCCCGGCGACGGGATGCTCGACGTGACCATCGTCGGGGCCGTCGGTCGGCTCCGGCTGCTGCGCTTCTTCCCGACGGTGTACACGGGCGCGCACCGCACGAATCCGGCCGTGACGTTCCTTCGCGCCCGCACGGTGACACTGGCCGGGGGTGCCGACGTGTGGGCGGACGGCGAGCGACTCGGGCCGATGCCGCTCACGCTCGAGGCCGTCCCCGGGGCGGTTCACGTCGCCGGGGCGAGGATCGGCACGAGCGAGCAGGCAGACTGACCGCATGCTCGAGGTGCTCCCCGACATCGAACGGTGGCGATCGGCCGGCAAGCGCGTGGCCGTCGCCCGCGTCGTCGCGATCGAGGGTTCAGGACCGCGCGACCCGGGGGCCACGATGGCGGTCTCCGAGGACGGCGAGGTGTCGGGCTCGGTGTCCGGGGGCTGTGTCGAAGGCGCCGTCGTGGGCGAAGCCCTCGCCATCCTGCGCGGTGAGGCGTCGCGGCGCGTGGTGAGCTTCGGCTACTCCGACGACGAGGCGTTCGCCGTCGGGCTCACCTGCGGTGGAACCATCCGGCTCTACATCGAACCGCTCGACTGGTGATGCGACCGTGAGCACGCTCTACGAGATCCTGCGCGACTGCCTTCGCAGTGGCGAACCCGTCGGTCTCGCCACCGTCGTCGACGGGCCCGGCTCCGGCGCCAAGCTGCTGGTTCGGCCCGGGCACGAACCGCTCGGCTCGCTCGGCGACCCGCAGCTCGACGTGCTCGCCGCCCGCGACGCCCGAGCCGAGCTCGAGGCGGGACGCACCGGGATCCGTCACTATGGCGCACAGGGCCAGACCCTCGACGAGGAGCCCGGCGTCGAGCGGGTGAGCGTGTTCGTCGAGAGCTTCGCCCCACCCCCCACGATGGTGATCTTCGGCGCTGTCGACTTCACGGCGGCACTGGCAAAGGTGGCCAAGGTCCTCGGCTACCACGTGGTGGTCTGCGACGCCCGCGAGGTGTTCGCCACCAAGCGCCGGTTCCCGGTGGCCGACGAGGTGGTCGTCGACTGGCCCGATCGGATCCTCGAACGGATCGGGCCGTCGCTCGGCTCGCGCGACGCGGTGTGCGTCCTGACGCACGACCCGAAGTTCGACGTGCCGGCGATCCAGGGTGCCCTGCGCTCCCGCGTCGGCTACATCGGCGTGATGGGCTCGCGAAAGACCCACGCCAAGCGGATGGAGCGCCTCGCCGACGTCGGTGTCACCGAACCGGCCGACCTCGAGCGGATCCTCGCCCCGATCGGCCTCGACCTCGGGGCGCGCACGCCGGAGGAGACGGCCATCTCGATCTGTGCCGAAATCATCGGGCGCCGGCGCGGTCGGGTCGTGGCCAGCCTGCGCGACGGCGACGGGCCCATCCACGACTGATCCCGCCGGGATCACACGGTGTCCGACGCCTCGTCGGCGGTCACCGGCGACACGTAACGCACCCAGCGGGCAGTCGATCGGTTGAACTCGACCGTCCGACCCGTGTACGGCGCGTGCAACGCAGCCCCGACCACCCCGAGGTAGAGCGACACGTGGCCGGGATAGTGCACGATGTCGCCGGCGAGAGCGTCGTCCCGCCGCACCACCCGTCCGGCCGCCGCCTGACGTTCCGAGGACCGCGGCAGTTCGACACCGGCACCGGCGGCCCACGCGAACTTGGTGAGCCCGGAGCAGTCGAAGCCCACGCCGGGCTCGCTGGTATTGCGCCGGTAGGGCGTGCCGAGCTGGGTGAGCGCGGTCAGGATCACGGAGGTCCGCAACTCGCCGGCCCGCTCCCAGGCGCCCGTCAGCTCCGGTGCCGCCGTCTCGGTCGCCGATGCGACCGCCCGAGCGACTTCGGCGCGAGCGAGGAGGAATCCGAGCCGGTCGCGACGCTCGAGCGCAGCCAGCGCCTCGGCGGCCGCCACCACGACAGGGAGATCGAGTCTTGCGACCGGCGCAGCCGCTACCGCCGGGGCGCCGACGAAGGCCACCACCGGAATGGCGACCGCGCCGAGGGCAACGGTCACGACGCCGATCCGCAGGGATCGCAACAATCGGGTCGAGCGGGGCACCAGGACCTCCCAGGATCAGGCCCGGAGCGAGGCGCGACCGGGCCCGAGGGCCCGGTCGACCCCACCAGCCCCAACCGCTGTGTGTCGAACGAATGACAGCTTGCTTCATCCATCCGTCATATTGCAACGCGACCGTCACATTCGTGCCTACCCTGCGGTCGTGACGATCGCCGGGGTGCTCCTGGCCGCCGGGAGTGGCAGCCGCTTCCAGGGGCCGACCCACAAGCTCCTCGCCCCGCTCGGCGAACGCACCGTGGTCGACCATGCCCTGGCGGCGGTGCTCGACGCCGGTCTCGAGGAGGTCATCGTCGTGACGGGCGCGACCCCGGTGCCAACGCCGCCGGGGGTGACAGTGCTCCACAACCCCGACTGGTCCGACGGCCAGGCCACCTCGCTCCAGCTGGCGATCCGACACGCCAGGGAACGGGGACACGAGGCCGTCGTCGTCGGTCTCGGGGATCAGCCCGGGATCCCTGCGGAGGCGTGGCGCCGGGTCGCCGCCGCCGACGCACGGATCGCCGTGGCGACCTACGACGGCCGGCGGCGGAACCCGGTTCGGCTCGCGGCCGAGGTGTGGCCGGCGTTACCGGTCACCGGGGACGAAGGCGCCCGGGTGCTCATGCGGTCGCATCCCGAGCTGATCCGGGAGGTAGCGTGCCCGGGCCACCCGGCAGACATCGACACCGTGGAGGACCTGCACCGATGGAGCTCGTGAACGACTTCACCGTCAACACCTCGATCGACGAGGCCTGGGCCACGCTCACCAACGTCGAGCTGATCGCACCCTGCCTGCCGGGCGCACAGCTGCAGGAGGTCGACGGCGACACCTACCGGGGTGTGGTGAAGGTGAAGGTCGGCCCGATCCTGGCCCAGTTCAAGGGCGAGGCCACCTGGGTCGAGCGCGACGACGTGAACCACCGCGCCGTGTTGAAGGGCAAGGGCCGTGACACCGGGGGCAAGGGCAACGCGGAAGCGTTGATCACCGCACAGGCCGAGGCGGCCGGACCCAACTCGACGAAGGTCACCGTGACGACTGACCTCACGATCACCGGCAAGGTTGCGCAGTTCGGCCGGGGCGCGCTCGCCGACGTCTCCACCAAGCTGCTGGGGCAGTTCGTCGACAACCTCGAGAGCCAGGTGCTCGCCCCGCAGGCCGCCGCACGGGCGGCGGCGCCCGCCGTCGAGGAGCAGGCGCCCGCGGCTCCCACCGAGACGGCAGCCGCCGACGCCTCGACCGCAGCATCGGGTGATGGCGGCGCGGCTGCTCCGAAGGCGGCGAGCACCGGACCGCGCAAGATCGATGCACCCGAGGCCCAACCGATCGATCTGCTCGAGACCGCTGGCGCGTCGATGCTCAAGCGCCTGGCGCCGGTCGGCCTGATCGTCGTCGTGCTGCTGCTCCTGCTCCGCCGCCGCCGCAAGGGCTGAGCCGGCCCGGGGGGCCCAAAGCACCCTCGAAGTCTCCGACTCCTCGTTAGCTGCGCTCAATTCAGCGTCTGGCGCGCCGAAAGGTCTAGTGCCCTCGAGCACTGGAGAACCATGAACGCTCCCTCCCTGTCGGCGCTGCGGCAGCTGCGCATGCTGCCCCGCCTCATGATGGCCTTCGGTGCCCTTGCGCTCCTCGCTCTCGTCGTGGGCGTCGTGGGCCTGCGCGCCGTGTCATCGCTCTCCGACGACGGCCGCAGCCTGAAAGTCGACGGGATCGACGCCACCGCCGATTTGCAGGCCGCCGAGACGCACGTGACGGCCTCGTGGGCGAGCGCCCTGCGCATCGCTGCGGAGGGCGACAGCGCCGCTGGATTCGCCACGATGACCGAGCAGGACGCAACCGCGGACGCCCAACTCGACCGCTTCCTGTCGGGGTATGCGCTGCCGGCGAACGTGCTGGCCGACGCCCGTTCGGCGAAGGCGGCGACGGCGACGTTCCGCACCGAACGAGCCAAGGTGCTCGACGCCGTGAAAGCGAAGGACCGAGCTGCGATCACCGCATCGCTGGGCGCAGCGCAACGCGCGTTCGACTCGGCCGACGCCGCCTTTGCGAAAGCGGTCACGTCGAACGCCGCCGAAAACACCCGCCTCGCCGCAGTCATCGACGACACCGCAGGTGCCGGACAGCGCAACATGATCGTCATCATGGTGCTCGCCATCGGCCTTGCGATCGGCCTCGGCCTGCTCATCGCCCGATCCGTCTCCGACCCGGTGAACGATCTCAAGGGTCTCCTCGGCAAGGTCGCCGACGGCGACCTCACGGTCAAGGCGACCGAAGGCGCTTCCGACGAGCTCGGCGAGTTGTCCCAGCGCCTCAACACCACCGTCGACTCGACCCGCGCCGCCATTGCGCACATCTCGGGAGCGGTCACGGTGCTCCAGTCCACGGCGGCCCACCTCGCGTCCAACGCAACGCAGGTCACGGCATCGATCGAGACGGTCGCGTCCGGCACCGAGGAGATGACGGCGAGCGTTCGGGAGATCTCCACCTCGGCGTCCCAGGCATCCTCGATCGCCACGTCGGCCGTGAGCCTGTCGGACAACGCCGTCGAGCTCATCGCCAAGCTCGACGAATCGTCCCGACAGATCTCCTCCGTGGTCGACATGATCTCGGCCATCGCCGAGCAGACCAACCTCCTTGCGCTGAACGCGACGATCGAAGCGGCTCGAGCCGGCGAGGCCGGCCGGGGGTTCGCCATCGTGGCCAACAGCGTGAAGGAACTGGCCCAGGAGACCACCAAGGCGACGGAAGCCATCCGGGCCACGGTCGGCAACATCCAGAACGACTCGCAGTCGGCCCGGGGTGCGATGGCCCGCATCAGCGAGGTCATCGGCACGATCCACGACAGCCAGTCGACGATCGCCTCGGCCGTCGAGGAGCAGACGATCACGGCGAGCGAGATCTCTCGTCAGCTCGTCGACGCCACGAGCGGCACCAGTTCCATCAGCTACGGCCGCGAAGGTTCCGCCGAGGAGCTCAGCCGCCTCGCCCGCGAACTCAGCACCATCGTGGGCGCATTCAAGATCTGACCGTTCCGGTCGACCACCGGGCGCCCGTCGCCCCCGCACCCCACCTCGCCCCGGCCGAAGGCCGGGGCGAGGGCGCGTCGGCGTCGGTAACGTGTGCGGGCCATGGCCGACGACGACCTCGCCCGGGTGATCGCCCTGCTCGGCCGGCGCCCGGCGGGACGGTTCGAGGTCGTCGTGCGGGATCAGTCGGGCGGGCCGGTCGTGCTGCGCAATGCCCCATTGCTCGACGACGGAACGCCGATGCCCACCCGGTACTGGCTAGTCGGCGCCGAGGAGGCCCGAGCGGTCGCCCGACTCGAGGCGGCCGGCGGCGTGCGCGACGCCGAACGAACGGTCGATGCTCGCGCCCTGGCCGACGCCCACGCCCGCTATGCCCTCGAGCGCGACGCCGACCTGCCCGTGGACTGGGCCGGCCCACGGCCCTCCGGCGGGGTCGCCGGCACCCGCACCGGCGTGAAGTGCCTGCACGCCCACTACGCCTGGTTCCTCGCCGGAGGTGACGATCCCGTCGGATCCTGGATTGCCGAACGGCTGCAACCATGACCACCACGTCCGCTCCCGACGGTCCGGTCGCCGCGATCGACCTGGGCACCAACTCGGTTCGCCTGCTCGTCGTCGGCCCCGATGGCAGCGTGCTCACCCGGCGTTCGACGATCACGCGCCTGGGGGCGGGCACTGCGCGGACCGGAGTCCTGTCAACCGAGGGAACGGCACGAACCCTGGATTGCCTGGCCGACTACCGCCGCGAACTCGACCGGTGCGGTGTCGGGAGCCTGCGGGTGGTCGGCACCCAGGCGATGCGGCGGGCCGCTGACGCCCCGGCGCTGATCGATGCGGCGACTGCGCTGCTCGGGGTACGTCCCGAGGTGCTCGACGGCGCCGAGGAAGCCCGCCTTTCGTTCCTCGGCGCGACCGACGGCCTGCACGAGCCCGCCCCCCACCTGGTGGTCGACATCGGCGGCGGATCGACCGAGCTGGCGATCCGCACCGAGGACGGCCGGTTGCACGCGCGGTCGCTCCCGGTCGGCTGCGTGAGCCTCACGGAAGCGGAGCTCTCCGGGGATCCGCCCCGCCCGGAGGAGCTGACGAACGCGATCGCCCAGGCCACCGATCTGCTCGATGACGCGCTGCGCGAGCAACCGGTGTTCGGCACCGCTGCCACCATCGTCGGCGTCGCCGGCACGATCACGACCGTCGCGGCGGTAGAGATCGGGCTGGTCACCTACGACCGCCGGGCCGTCGACGGTTTTCGCCTCGGGCGGGCCGCCGCCGAGGACGTGTTCCGGACGCTGGCCACCGAGCGGCTCGCGGACCGGGTCCACAACCCGGGGCTCCAACGGGAGCGGGCCGACGTGATCGTGGGTGGCTGCTGCGTGCTGGTCGCGCTCCTGCGTCGGATGCGAGCCGACGAGCTCGTGGTGCGCGACGCCGACCTGCTCGATGCCCTCGTCGCCGAGCTCCGCAGCACGCCGCGCGCAGGCTGACTACGGTCCGGCCCCGTGGTGCGCCTGTACGGCCGACGGGTATTGCTCCGACCGCTGACCGCCCAGGACTTTGCGTCCTACAGCGAGGTGCGGCGACGCAACGCGGCCTGGTTGACCCGATGGGAACCACGCCGGCCCCCTGGCGCCGCCGACCCGGCGGCGGACCGCGAGAGCTACCTGCTGCGCTGCTCGGCGCGTGACCGGGAGCGCCAACTCGGCAACGGGTACTCGTTCGGGATCTTTGTCGACGGCGCGTTCGGCGGCGAGATCAATCTGAACGCGATCCAACGGGGACCGATGCAGTCGGCCTACGTCGGGTACTGGATCGATGAGCAACGCGCAGGGCGCAGCTACATGCCCGAAGCGGTGGCCGTCGTCTGCCGGTTCGCATTCGAGGAACTCCGGCTGCACCGGCTGCAGATCAACATCATCCCCCGCAACGCCAACAGCCGCCGGGTGATGGAGAAGCTGCGGTTCCGAGAAGAGGGCGTCGCCGTGCGGTACCTCGAGATCGACGGGGTCTGGGAAGACCACGTGCGCTACGCGATCACCGCCGAGGAGTGGCTCGCGCGCCGCGACGAACTCGTCGCTGCGTGGATCAGCCCGGCTTCGAGCTGATCCGTCGCTGCAGCGCCGCGATCTTCTCGGCGAACCACGGCTGCCGGGTGGACCAGACCTGCGGGACGATCTCTCGCTCGACAGCGTCGGGATGCTCTGCGATCCCGGCCATCTCCTTGATCGTCTTCTTCGTCTCGACGGCGAGTTCGCGCGGCGCCGCCGCCGCCCGTGCCGCCATCGCCTGCGCCGCAGCGAGCAGGTCGTCATCCCCCACCCACCGCCAGACCAGGCCGATGCGTTCGGCCTCACCGCCGGAGAGCACCTCGCCGAACACGACGGTGGCCATTGCCGCCTGCGGGCCGGCGATGCGACGCAACATCCACGTGTGGCCCCCGCCGGGGTGGATCCCGATCTGGAGGAACCGGGTGTCGAACCGGGCCGACGCGCCTGCGATCCGCACGTCACAGCCGAGCGCCAGGTTCATGCCCGCGCCGACGGCTGCCCCGTTCACGGCAGCGAGCGTGGGCAGCGGGCTGTCGGCGATCCGCAGGAAGCCGGCGTAGATGTTCTTCAGGCTCTCGGGCGTCGACTCCTGCAGGTTGCCCAGGTTGGCCCCGGCGCAGAACGCCGGCGCTGCGCCGGTGACGACCACCGCCCCGATGCCGGGATCGGCCTCGATGGTGTCCATCGCCGAGAGGATCTCGGCGACCATCGGGGCGGTGAGCGTGTTTCGCTCCCCCGGGTTGTTGAGCGTCAGGGTGGCGACACGATCGGCGACGGTGACCTCGACGAGGCTCACGACGCACCTCCTTGCAGGGGTCCTTGCGTGGGCGGCTGGGCGTTCTCGATCTCGGTGACGACCTGGTCGGGGTCTTTGTCCCCGAATCCGACCCCGAGCACTCCGGGAAGGTACTGGTCCATGACCTGCACCGCCGGATACAGACACTGGGCGATCATCGGATGGGTGAGGGGCACGTCGCGGAACCCGAGGCTGCACTTGTACCGGATCTCGCCGTCACGCAGGTCGAGCTCGAAGTTCCCGAGCAGCATCCCGTAGTTCGCCCGGGTCACGAACTCGGCCACTGCCTGGCGGCGGTGTTCGGGGATGTTGACCATGGCGTAGGCGTAGACGAGGAGCACCTCTCGTTCGACGTTCACCTGGGCCAGCACCCGCTGATCGCCGTTGGCCCCCCGGAACCCGCAGACGAACGCCGAGCTGCCGTCGACCGCCTGCGGGTTCCACTCATCCATCTCCATGAACTGCTGGAGGTTCTCGTAGCCGGCCCACCCGTTGGCGTGCTCGAGCTCGGGGGAATCGCTCATAGGGCGGGCAGTCTCGCGCCCGTCAGGCTCCGAAGGGGATCCAGGCCACCGTCGCCAGCGAGGTCAGGTCGCTGACCTTGACCCCCGACGGCGAGACGGTCACCAGCTGCCCGCCCACGACCAGGCTCCGGCGCATCTGCTCCGTCATCTCCGGTACGGGAGCGACGTCCGGCACCGTAGACCCCGACGAGCCGTCCGCCGCCTTCGGCGTCGCGGCCGGGTGCTCGACCGTCCCGGCGCGCGACAGCGCCGACGCCCCGACCGAGACCACGACGGCCGAGGACCGGTAGTTGCCCTTCCCGTCGTCGCCGCTCACCGGGACGACCAGGCGGCCCGCCGGCGCCCACCACAGGAACGCGTGCGGGTCGTACTCGGCCTCGCTCTGGGACCACCGCTCGGCCAGGCGCAGGCTCGCCAGACGCTTCGGGGCCGACGGATCGGACACGTCGAACAGCGACGCCGCCGTGCCCAGCACCCGGCCGTCGCTCGTGGCGTCCTGGCCGATGCCGAGCAACCGGCCGTCGCCGAGAGGATGCAGGTAGGACGAGAATCCGGGGATCTTCAGTTCACCCACCGCCCTGGGCGCCGCAGGGTCACGCAGGTCGACCACGTAGAGCGGGTCGGTCTGCCGGAACGTGACCACGTATCCGAGCGGGCCGAGGTACCGAACGGCGTAGATGCGCTCGGTGCGCCCGAGCCCGGTCACCGCGCCGAGTTGCGCAAGCGCGTCGCCGTTGCGGCGCAAGGTGTACACGCCCGAAGAGCTCGCCGATCCGAATCCGTCGGCCTCGACGGTGGTGGCCACCCGCAACACGCCGTCGAACTCGGACATGGCGTAGCTGTTCAACAGCGTGCCGGGCACCGCGCCGGAGGCCAGATAGGTCGCTGCGGTCCCCGTACCGAGCCCGAAGGCGTGCACGGCGGTGCGGGCCGGCTCAGGCCGGACCGGCCGGGTGTCGGCATCGGCGGGCAGATCGGGGAAGACCGTGGTCGCCACGTAGAGGTTGTCGCCGCCGAGATAGGCGATGTCCCCGGTGGCGACCACGCCGGCCGAACCGACCACCGTCGGCGTGGTGGCCCCGAGCGGGAGGCTGGCGAGCCAGGTGAGGCCGAGACCGGCCTCGACCGCAGGGCGGCCGATGTCCTTGCACGACAAAGCCTGTTTGAGCGGAGCGGCGGCACCGCCGACCCCTTCGGTGAAGCTTCGGGGCAACCAGTCCTCGAGGCGGGAGTTGGCGATCGCCTTGCGGTTGGCCTCGGTCGCCTTGCGCTCGGCGTCGGTGCCCGGCTTGTTGGGCATCTCGAACGGAAGCCGGTCCCCGAGGCTCGAGTGCAGGACGAGGCGCACGACACCCTTGGCCGAGCGGGCGGCGACGAGGCGTCCTTCGAGCGTGATGACGCTCTGGCGCGTCGGCGAGGCCGGGGCCGACACGTCGTAGACGGCGACGGTCGTGCCGGCATCGCCGCCGATGACGTCCGGCAAGGCGCGGGCGGCACCGGCCGGCATCGGTCGGACCCCCCCGCCGCTGCCCCAGCCGTTGGTCACGACGACGAGCCGGGTGCCGTCGAGGAGCAACTGGTGATCACCCCCCGGCAGTTCGACCCGAGCGACCTCGGCCTTCGCGGTGGTGTCGACCACCCGCAACCGGCCGTCGACGACGCTGTAGACCATGCGGCCGTCGGTCTCGACCTGGTCGCCCTCGTCGACGCCCTGCTCCTGGGTGTTGGTCGTCGACGTGCCACCCGGTACGGCCGAGACCGGCGAGGCCGCGTCAGCGGCGCGGGCCTCGGCCAGGATCATCGGTCCGCCCGCCCCGAGCCCGTACGGGCCCACGTTGCGGGTGGCAACCGACTTCAGGTGAGCGAGCACGTCGTCGCAGCCCCCGAACGGGGCGAACAGGGCCCGGCCGGGCACCGGACGCACCGTCGAGCCGGCGGGGCCGGTCGGGGAGGAGGCCGAGGGCGTCGACCCTGAGCAACCGGCGACGAGACCGGTGACGAGGGTGGCCGCGAGGGTCGAGACGACGGTCGCATTGCGGGCAAGCGTGCAGTTCGAGCGGGGCATGCCCTTGCGACGTCGGCAGCACCGCCACGGGTTCCAGGAAATCCGGACCGGCTCGTCAAGGTTCCGGCACGGCGTTACGCCCGCTCAGGGCATCAGGGAATGACGAGCCGGTCCTTCTCGACGACCACCACCCCGCGATCGGACAGCACGAACCGCTCGGCGTCACGGGCGGGATCGAGCCCGACCACCACACCGGGCGGCACGGACACGTTCTTGTCCAGCACGCTGCGGTGCACCCGGGCCCCAGCACCGATCCGCACCCCGGGAAACAGGATCGAATCGGTGACCTCCGCCCCCGCACCGATGCGGACGTCGGGCCCGATGATCGAGCCGTCGACCGAGCCCCCGGACACGATCGAGCCGGCACACAGCAAGCAGTTGTAGACCCGGGACGGCAGCCAGTCGTCTCCGTAGCTCAGCTTCGCCGGTGGCAGCGGCATCTGGATGCTGTACACCGGCCAGGCCGGGTTGTAGAGGCTGAACGGCGGCAGCGGGGCGAGCAGGTCCATGTTCGCCTCGTAGTACGCGTCCAGCGTGCCGACGTCGCGCCAGTAGCCGCGTTCGTGGGCGGCCTGACCCGGGAGCTCGTTGGTGGAGAAGTCGTACACGCGGGCGAGGCCCTGCGCAGTGAGCGCCGGGATCACGTCGCCTCCCATGTCGGTCGGGGTGTGGCGCTGCGCGCTCGGCGTGACCGCATCGACGAGCACGTCGGTCGAGAACACGTAGTTGCCCATCGACGCGAGCACCCGGGTCGGATCGCCGGGCATGGTGGGCGGCGCCGGCGACTTCTCGTGGAATCGCACGATGCGATCGCCCTCACCGACCTCGATCACCCCGAACTGGGAGCCTTCGGCGACCGAAACCGGGATCGCCGCCACGGTGACGCCGGCTCCCGAAGCCAGGTGCTGCTCAACCATCTGGCGGGGGTCCATCGCGTAGACGTGGTCGGCGCCGAACACGCAAACCACGTCGGGGCGCTCGTCGCTGATCAGGTTGAGGTTCTGGTAGACGGCATCGGCCGAACCGGCGAACCAGCTCGGGCCACGGCGCATCTGGGCCGGCACGCTCGTCACGTAGTTGCCCAGCAAGGTCGAGAACCGCCACGTCTGCGACACGTGCCGGTCCAGGCTATGGCTCTTGTACTGGGTCAGCAGCACGATCTTGAGGTAACCGGCATTCGCGAAGTTCGACAGGACGAAGTCGATGATCCGGTACGAGCCCCCGAAGGGCACCGCCGGCTTGGCCCGGTCGGCGGTCAAGGGCGCGAGCCGCTTGCCCTCACCGCCGGCCAGGATCATCACGAGCACCCTCGGTGCGGCCATCGCTTCCTCTCCCCGACCGGCGAACGGTCGGCCGAAGACCGGGGTAGGTCCGGAGCCGACCGGAGCTCACCCGGAAAGTCTGTCGTACCACGCCAGGTGCTCGGCTGCTGGACGCTGCCACGACCAGTCGACGGTCATCCCCCGGCGCTGCATCGCCCTGCGCCGCGCCGGGTTGCGCCAGGCGCGCACGGCCCGGTGTAAGCCGTCGAGAACGGCGACCGACGAGGGCTCCGGCACCACGACCCCCGTCGCCCGGGTGGGCTGGGCGTCGACGTCGACCACGGTGTCGTGCAGACCACCGACATCGGTGACCACCGGCAGGGTGCCGTAACGCATCGCCTGCATCTGTGCGAGCCCGCACGGCTCGAACCGGCTCGGCATCGCGAACAGGTCGCCGGCCGCGAAGAGCAGATGGGCGAGCCCCTCGTCGTAGCCCGCCCGGAACCACACCCGGTCGCCCGTTCGCCGCCCCGCCTCCTGGAGCGCTACGACGAGCCCCTCGTCCCCGTCGCCCAGCACGGCGAGGCGCGCCGGCAGGCCGGCCAGGTATCCGACGAGCGGCAGCAACAGGTCGATCCCTTTCTGGTCGACGAGGCGTGACACGACGCTCACGACCGGGGTGGTCGGGTCGTCCGGCCATCCGATCGAGCCGGCCAGCGCCCGGCGGGCCTCGGCTTTGCCGCCCAGCGACGCGGCGTCGAAGGGCGCCGGCAGATGCGGGTCGACCGCCGGATCCCATTCCTCGACGTCGATCCCGTTGCGGATGCCCACGAGTCGGTCGCCCTTGGCCCGCAAGCGCTCGTCGAGCCCGAGCCCACCAGCCGGCGTGCGGATCTCGGCGGCATAGGTGGGGCTGACGGCCACGACCAGGTCGGCGAGTGTGATCCCGCCTGCGAGCGCGTTGCACATGCCGCCCACGGCGAAGGCCTCCGGGAAGTGCGGGACGGCGCCGAGCCACCCGGCGTCGGCCCATCCCTGGTGGCCGAGCGTGTGGATCGTCAGCACCGTCGGCGGCCGCGGGTGACAGAACCCGACGGCCAGCGCCGTGTGCCAGTCGTTCAGGTGCAGCACGTCGGGACCCCGGCGCGCGGCGAGCGAGGCCACGGCGGCAGCGAACGCGAAGAAGCGTCGATCGTTGTCGGGCCAACCCTCCCCCGAGCGCTGGACGTACGGATGCGGCCGCTCGATGCCGGGCACCGACACGAGCGTGACCTCGCCCACCGGGTCGAGCACCCCCCGGCGGGCCACGGCGGGGGCCGCCCACGGCGGGACCTCGAGCGGCTCGACGTGCTGGGCCCGCAACGGAGCACCGGCGTAATCGGGCAGCACCACTTCGACGTCGGCACCTGCGACCCGCAACGCCTTGACCAAGCCGGCGGTCGCAGCCGCCAGTCCCCCGACGCGCGCCACCGGCGCGAACTCGGCCGTTGCGAACAGGACGCGGCGGGCCACGGCGCCAGCCTGCCACGCCGCACCCGTCGCCCGGACGGGACCGCCGTTTCGCGAGGCCACGCACCCAGCCGTAGCGTGGTCGTCCATGGGTGAACCCGAATCGCCACCGGCCGCGCCGGCCGCCACGGTGATCGTGCTGCGCGACGTCGCCGACGGCCTCGAGGTCCTGATGGTGAAGCGCTCGGCGCACGGCGCGTTCGCCGGGCACTGGGCGTTCCCGGGCGGCAAGGTCGATCCGGCCGACCGGGAAGGCGATCCCGACGAGCTGACCGCCGCCCGCCGCGCCGCCCGCCGGGAGGCCGCCGAGGAGGCCGGCCTCGAGCTCGACGAGCACGACTTCGTCACCTTCGCCCACTGGATGCCGCCCCCGTCGCAGCCGAAGAAGTTCTCCACGTGGTTCTTCGCCGTCACCACCGATCGGCACGAGGTGTCGATCGACGGCCACGAGATCGACGACCACGTCTGGGTCCGGCCGGCCGATGCGCTCGCCCGCCGGGACGCCGGCGAGCTCGAACTGGCCGCGCCGACGTGGATGACGCTCCATCAGCTGTCCGGGCAGCCGGACTCGTCTGCGTTCCTCGACTGGGCCCGGGCGATGGCTGCACCCCCTCGGTTCCACACCCGGCACGTCGACGACGATGCCGGGGTGCGGGTGCTGCTGTGGGCACCTGACGCCGCATACGACTCGTTCGAGCTCGACGCGCCGGGGCGGCGCAACCGGCTCTACCAGCATCCGGGCCGGTGGGTCGTCGAGCAGCGCTGAGCCATGCTCGATCACGTCTTCACCGACGCCATCACCGCACTCCGAGAAGCCTTCGAGGCCGCCCTGCTCGAACGGCAGGCCTTCGAGGAGCACTTCCAGGCCGACGTACTGCTCGGCGACCTGACCTGGGAGACGAGCTACGGGCTCCCGGGCGAAGGGCTCCCGCCCCGAGTCGTCGCCCACATCACCTTCGACTGGCCGACGTGGAGCCAGACCGCCTATCGGCGCTGGTACCTCGAGGAGGTGTTCGAGGACGCGCCGGCCATCGAGATGGAGATCGTGTTCCGGGTGCAGCGTCTGAAGGCTCAACCGGGACCGGCGGTATTCCTCACCGTGCTCCCGGCCGACAGCCCCCCGATCGGGTCCGAGCCGATGCGCCGGGCCGCGCCGACGGTCGAGATCCAGTACGCAACCGACGACGGCGATCCGCACTTCGCCATCGAGGTCTCCTACGAAGGGTTGTACGAGCTCGCCGAGGAGACCCTTGCCGACGGCCAGTCCCGCCTCCTCGACGAGCACTTCGGCGCGCTGGGGGCCTGGATCTCCTCGATGCTGGTCCGGCTCGGGGACCTGCGCCTCGACTACCACCCGGCCGACCCCGACGATGGTTGAGTCGCCGGGGTGCAGCGGGGCGGGGACCGGCGCGGTGGTGCGCGGCCGGACCGGCAAGGCAGGCTTGCCCGTATGACCGCCGTCGTGCTCTACGAGGTCGCCGATCGCATCGCGACGGTGACCTTGAACCGCCCTGAAGCCCGCAACGCCCTGTCGAGCGAGGTCCTGCGGCTCCTACCGGAGACCCTCGCTCGCGCCGAGGCCGACGACACCGTGGACGTGGTGATCCTCACCGGCGCCGACCCGGCCTTCTGCGCCGGGCTCGACCTCAAGGAACTCGGCTCGACCGCCGGGAACCTCGGAGGCGGCGGCAGTGCACCGGCTGCGGTCGGCAGCGCGCGCAGTCCGTTCCCTGCGATGACCAAACCGTTGATCGGCGCAATCAACGGCGCCTGCATCACCGGCGGCTTCGAGTTGGCGCTCAACTGCGACTTCCTGGTGGCCTCGGAGCGGGCACGTTTCGGTGACACCCACACCCGCGTCGGGGTGATGCCCGGCTGGGGCATGACGGTGCTGCTCCCCGAGGCCATCGGCGTGCGCCGAGCCCGGGAGATGAGCTTCACGGGCAACTTCCTCACCGCCGACGAGGCGCTCCAGTGGGGGCTCGTCAACCACGTCGTCGCCCACGAGGACCTGCTGTCGTTCACCCGCCGCTTGGCGGCCGACATCATCGGCAACGATCAGGACGGCGTGCGCCAGATCCGGGCCACCTACGCGGAGGTGGCCCGGACGACCGTCGGCGAGGGCTGGGAGGTGGAGGCCCGGGACGGCCAGGCCTGGCGCCGGCGTACCTTCTCCCCCGACGAGGTCGCCCGACGTCGGGCCGGAATCATGGAACGAGGCCGGGCGCAGCACTGACGGTCGGGGCCGAGGGGCCCGTGCGCCGGGCAGGCCGTCAGCCCGGAGCCTGACCCCCTCGAGCGACGAGTTCCTTCACGACCTCGCCGAACACGATTCGCCCGAGGTAACTCGCGCCTTCGATCGACAGGTGGAACCCGTCATTGGCCCGCATCCGTCGCACCTGACCCTCGTCGTCGGCGACGTAGGCGGCGTAACCACCCGTCGGGCTCTCGAAGTAGGTCCACGTGTCGACGAAGGTCACCGCCGGTCGTTTGGCGGCCTCCGCGGCGTAGACGCCACGGATGACCGCAAGCCGTTCGGTTACCTCGTCGCGACCGTCGTTCGGGATGCCCACCCAGATCAGCTTCCGGCCGTCGCCGGCGAGGAAGTCCATGGCCCAGGCGACCCGGCGGGCGTACTCCGCAATCCATGCCGGGTCGGTCACGTCCCGAACGGCCCGGCCCTCCTCGGTGAGGATCGGCTGCTGGTCGTTGGCACCGAATGTCACGATCACGACGTCCGGCCGGAGGCTGTCGACCCGCTCGACGAGCCGGGCAGGCCAGTCGAAGAAGTCGATGCGGTTGAGCCCGGAGGACACCTTTACGTCCACGGTGGCGGTCATCACCCCGGTTCGCGTCGCTGCGCCCTGGACGACCTGCCCGTACCCCTGGGCCATGGAGTCACCGGCGATGTAGAGCCGCAGCGGCCGCTCGGCCGACGGCGGTGGGGGCGCGGTCGGAGCCGGGGAGGTCGGTGCAGGGGTCGTCGCTGCGGGTGCCCCCGCCGCAGGAGACCCGGCGGCGGCAGTTGCCGCGGACCCCGCACCGGCGGACCCGCCCGTCCGGGCCGACGCAGCCGTGGTCTCGGTCGACGGCTCGCTCGCCGGCGCCCCCGGAGTTGCCAGGCTCGAGCCCTGCCCGCGTGCAGGGGTGGTGGACACGACCGGCAAGGAGAACCGTCCGGCCGAGCCCGAGCCGGCGTCGTCCGAACGCCCCCGGAGGGCGTCGAGAGCATCCCCGGGGGCCGTGAGGCGGAGCGTCTCGGCCAACGCGGCGAGCGGGCCGGTCACGGCGAGTGCGACGTCTCGCCATCCGCTGTCGAGCGGCAAGGACTCGGCTCGACGGCGGAGGGTCTCGGCGTTCAGCAGGCCACCGACGAGGTACGCGACCGCACCAACGGCGAGCACGCGAGCCGCAGACGACCGCCGACTCCGAGGCGGCCGGACTGCAGTGCGCGCGCGGGTTGCCGTGGGGTCGGCAGTGGCGGTCATCGCAGAAGGTCGCAGGGAGTACGCATCGTGGCGGTCAGCGAGTCGGCACGCGACCGGACGGCAGACCCGACCGGCGTGGGCACGGTGAGCCTACCGACCAGCCCTGACACCGTTCCGGGCGGCCCCTCAGACGATCGCTTCCAGAGGACCGAGCGCCGCGAGGTCGTCGGCTGCATCGCCGTCGTCCCACCAGCGCAGCAGCAGCTCCGCCTGGTCCTGCCAGGTCCGGGCCGCCCCGACGGCCCGGCGTCGGGCGCGTGCACCGACATCGTCCTGCCGGCGGACCGGGTCGCCGACACCGAGCACGGTCCGAACCGCATCCACCAGCGCGTCCGCTGCGGCGCCGACCGCCACGACGTTGCGGTACCGCTCGAGTTCCGGGAACTCGGTGCTCACCACCGCGATCCCCATCGCGAGGTACTCCTTGAGCTTGATGGGGTTGGATCCGCGACCCCACTCGTGGTCCGGCACCAGGACCAACCCGGCGTCGAGGTGGCGCAGGTACCGCGGGATCGAAGCATGCGGCCGGCGGCCGAGCATCCACACGTTCGGGAGCGCCGCCAGGGCCGGTGCCGCGTCGGGATCGGCGCCGACCACCACCACGCTCACCTCCGGCAGCGCGGTTGCGATCGCCTCCAAGAGCCCGACGTCCTTGGTCGCAGCTTCGAGCGACCCGACGAGACCCAGGCGCGGGTGGGGAATGCCCGCAAGGTCGGGGGGCTCGTCGAGACCGGGGCGGGCTGGGTCGAACCGAACGGCGTCGACGCCGTGGTCCAGGTGCCGAGCGACGCCCCCGTGCCGGGCCCACTCGGCGGCGAGCAGCGTCGAGGACGAGTAGGCGACGAGGTCGGCCGCTTCGAACAGCTCGTCCTCGAGGCGTTCGACCTGGCGTCGATCGACCCCGGGCGTGGCACTGTGATGGTCGATCCGGTACGCGAGGACGGACCCGAGTCCCATCCGGCGCACGACGGGCCAGGCAACGGGGTTCGCCACGGCGACCGCAGGTCGCCGCATCGTGCCGAGCTTGCGCACCGCACGGCGGGTCTGCGCCGCGACGAGCGCCGCGCCGGCCCGGCCCCGCCAGGACGAGCCGAACCACGGGAGTACGACGGGGGCAAGCACCCACAGGTCGGGCACGTCTTCGGGAGCCGGCCGCACCGCCCACGGCCGCATCGTCGACACCCGCCGGGCGATCCGGCACACGGTGTGGCGCCAGGAATGGTCCGGTTGGTGCGCCCCGACGACGGGACGCATCCCCAGGGTGTTCACGATCAGCACCGGCCGTACCCGGGCGACCTGGATCATGATCTGGAGATCGGCGTGGGCGTGGCTGTGATGCCACCAGTCCTCGCCGGCGAACAACACGTACGGGCGGTGCGGGTCCTGCGCCATCGGGAGCCTGGACGGTACCGGCGGCGGCGGCGACCTCCGAGGGCCGTCCGGCCCGCTTCACCCGGCCGGTCGACGGGGATCCGCGACCGCGATCAGACGAGGGTGTCGAGCGAGAACAACCGCCACGCGTTGTTGCGCAGGAAACGCGCCCAGACGTGCTCGCGCAACGGCAGGGCCCGCAGCTCGCCGAGTACCCGCTCCCACGACAGGCCCGGGTAGTAGCCGGCGAACACCACCTTGTCGGCCCCTCGGGTGTTGGCGTACTCGAGAATTTCGCGGGGGTAGTGCTTCGGGGCGAACGCACTCGTCGAGTAGTAGAGATTCGGCCACTTGAGGAGCAGCTTCACGCAGAGGTCCACCCAGGGTTCGCCGCCGTGGCGCATCACGACGGTCAGCTCCGGGAAGAACCAGCACACCTCGTCGAGGCGTTCGGGCCGTTGGCAGTCGAACGGCACCCGAGGGCCGGGGACGCCGACGAGCACGTTGACGGGCAGGCCGAGCTCGATGCAGGTCGCGTAGATCGGGTACATCCGCTTGTCATCGATCGGCACCTGGGGCGAGTAGAGGCACGGGGCGAGCGCACAGGACCGGATGTTCGGATGCAGCGCGGCCGCTCGTCGCAGGTCACGCACGGCCTCCATGCCCTGGTTCGGATCGACGCCGATGGTGCCGAAGAACCGGCCCGGGAACCGCTCGAACAACTCGATGGCGTGCTCGGGCTTGCGGGGGTTCACGTCGATCTGGGCGACGGCGATGCCATGGGCGTCCATCAGCGCAACGACATGCGCCGGGTCGGCGGCGTCGGCCATCCGCTCGGGAGCGTCTTTGAACAGGTACTGAGCGGGGTGGTGGCTGAACTCCCGGGACCCTGCGTCACGCATTAGGCGCGACGCCTCCTTCATCCCCATGCCTGGTCCGCCCCGGGGCAGCTCCACCATGAGATCGACGATGCCGAGACCCTCCGGGAAGCCCATGGCTGCCGACGGTAGCGGGCCTCTGAACGACGCCGGCCGGACCCGGGCCGCGCCCCCGGCGCCCCGTAGGCTCGACCGCTCGATGCGCCTCTTGGACCCGGTCGAGCTCGGACCCCGCACGGCACCCAACCGGGTGCTGTTCGGCCCCCTGGTGACGAACCTCGGCCGCGACGACGCCCCGAGGGCATTCACGGCCCGGCACGTGGCGTTCTATCGGCGCCGCGCCGAGGGCGAATGCGGGACGATCGTCGTGGAGGAAGCGGCCGTCCACGCCTCCGACTGGCCCTATGAGCGCAGCCCCCTGGCCGAGCGGTGCGGCGAAGGCTGGTCGGCGATCGCCGGCGCCGTGCGCGAGGCCGGGCCGTCGCTGGTGATCGCAGCGGTGGGCCACAGCGGCGGGCAGGGTTCATCCGCGTACTCGCAACGCGAACTCTGGGCCCCCTCGCGCGTACCCGAGGTGAATAGCCGCGAGGTACCGAAGTGGATGGAGGCCACCGACGTCGCAGCCGTCGTCGACGGCTTCCGGGCTGCGGCGACGACCGCAGCCGCCGCCGGGCTCGACGGGGTCGAGGTGAACGCCGGCCAGCACAGCCTCGTGCGGCAGTTCCTCTCGGGCCTGACGAACCACCGCGACGACGAATGGGGGACCGACCGTCGACGCTTCGCCACCGAGGTCCTTGCGGCCACGCGGGCCGGGCTCGGCCCCGACCGCGTCCTGGGCCTGCGGCTGTCCTGTGACGAGCTGGCGCCGTGGGCCGGGATCACCCCCGAGCAGTCGCTCGAGCTTGCGGCGGCGCTCGTCGCGCAGGGCGTCGACTACCTCGTGGTGGTGCGCGGCTCGATCTACAGCGTCGAGCAGACGCGGCCGGATCACCACCAACCGGCCGGGTGCAACGTGTCGTTGTGCCGGTCGGTGCGCTCGGCCGTGCGCGCCGCCGTCGGCGACCGCGTCGCCGTAGTGCTCCAGGGGTCGGTCGTCGATCCCGACCAGGCGGAGTGGGCCATCGGGGACGAGGTCGCCGACGTCGTCGAGATGACTCGTGCGCAACTCGCCGATGCCGGTCTCGTGGCCAAGCTCCGAGCCGGGACGCCCGAACGCATCCGACCGTGCCTGCGATGCAACCAGGCCTGCCAGGTGCGCGACGCCCGCAATCCGATCGTGTCGTGCGTGGTGGATCCCTCGGTCGGTCACGAGACCACCGACCCGGCATGGGAGACGCCGAGCGTCGCACCACGCGACGTCCTGGTCGTCGGCGCCGGCCCGGCCGGCCTCGAGGCAGCCCGGGTCGCTGCGGCGCGCGGGCACCGCGTGCGCGTGCTCGAAGCCACCGACCGCCTCGGCGGTGCCGCAGCGGTCGCCGGCCCGGCTCGACCGTTCATCGGCTGGCTGGTGGCCGAATGCGAACGGCTCGGGGTGACGATCGAGACCAACGCGACGGCGACGCCGTCGGAGTTGGCGGCGCTACCGGCGACGACCGCGATCGTCCTGGCCACCGGCAGCCGACCTGGGGCCCCGACCGTCGATCTCGAAGGCGGCGCAACACTGCTCGACGCGCTCGCCGTCCGAGCGGGCACGTCGGCGCTCCCGGCCGAAGGGCCCGTCGTACTCCTCGACCCGATCGGCGGACCAATAGCCGTGGCGCTCGCGGAGGAGCTCGGCGAGCGTGCGGTGCTCGTGACCCAGGACCACATCGCCGGCAACGAGTTGTCGCGCACCGGCGACCTCGCGCCGGCCAACGTGCGGCTCCAACAGCGCCGCGTGCGCATCGAACGGCGCACCATTCCCCGGGCCGTGCGCTCCCGGCCGGGGTTCCCGCCTCCCGGCGAGACGGTCGAGGTCGAGCTCGAGGACCGGTTCTCCGGCGAGCGCCGGACCCTCCTCGCCGCCGCGGTCGTCGACTGCGGCCACCGCCTCCCCGACGACGCTCTCTGGGAGGCGATCTCGAGGCCGCCAGGCGCCCCGGTGCTGCGAGCGGGCGACGGTGTGGCACCGCGCACCGTGCTCGACGCCGTGCTCGACGCCCGCCGGGCCGCCGTCTCGATCGACGGCCTGCGCCGTCGACCAGACTGAGCCGATGCGCGCTGGAGCGACGACCCGCCCCGAAGGCCTGACCGCCGGCGAGGTCGCCGAACGGGTCGCCCGTGGCGAGGTGAACGCCGTCGAGGAGCGCACGAGTCGACCGCTGCGTGAGATCGTGCGGGCCAACGTGTTCACCCGGTTCAACGCAATCCTGGGGGTGCTCGGCGGGATCGTGATCGGCATCGGCGCCTGGGGCGACTCGTTGTTCCTCGGGATCGTCGTCGTCAATGCGCTGATCGGCATCGGCCAGGAGGTCCGGGCCAAGCAGGTGCTCGACCGGCTCGCCGTCCTCAACGCACCGCACGCACGCGCCGTGCGTGACGGCGAGGTCGTGGACCTCGCCGTCGGCGACGTCGTCCTCGACGACCTGCTGGAGCTTCGTGCCGGCGACCAGGTGCCGGCGGACGGCAACGTGACGACCGCCGCCGGCCTCGAGATCGACGAGTCGTTGCTCACCGGCGAGTCCGACCCGATCGCCAAGAACCCGGGGGACCAGGTCCTGTCCGGCTCGATCGTCGTCGCCGGTTCCGGCCGCTTCCAGGCAACCGCAGTCGGGGCCGACGCCTACGCCCGCAAGCTCGCCGCTGAGGTCAAGCAGTTCACCAAGACGCGCTCGGAGCTGGTCGAGGGCACGAACAAGCTACTGCGCTGGTTGACCTGGGCCCTGCTCGTCGTCGGGCCGATCCTGCTCTTCAGCCAGCTCCGCAACGAAGACGACTGGCGAGAGGCCGTCGTCGGCACCGTGGCTGGCCTGGTCGGCATGATCCCCGAGGGTCTGGTGCTGTTGACGAGCCTTGCGTTCCTGCTCGCAGCGGTCACCCTGGCCCGCCGAAACGTGCTGGTGCAGGAACTCCCCGCCGTCGAAGGCCTGGCCCGGGTCGATGTCGTCTGCTTGGACAAGACCGGCACGCTCACCGAGGGCGAGATCGACTTCGGCGAGCTCCTCCCCCTTGCCGGCGAGGACGATGCAGCCGCCGGCGAGGCCCGCGAAGCGCTCGGCGCGATCGCCGATGACCCGAACCCGAACGCGACGGCCCAGGCGATCGCCGCGACGATCGCCCCGCCAACGGGTTGGGGGCGGACGGCGTCCGTGCCGTTCTCTTCGGCCCGCAAGTGGAGCGCAGCCGAGTTCGACGGGCGGGGGTCCTGGGTTCTCGGCGCGCCGGAAATGGTGCTCGCCGACCAGCCCGGTTCGCCGGCCCGCCGGCAGGCCGACGACCTTGCGGCGACCGGGGTCCGCGTGCTCGTGCTCGCCCACTCGTCGGCGCCGCTGAACGGCGAGACGTTGCCGGTCGAGCTGGCTCCGCTGGCGCTCGTCACGTTCGTCGAGCGGGTGCGGCCCGACGCCGGCGAGACGCTCGCCTTCTTCGACGAGCAAGGGGTCACCCTCCGGGTGATCTCCGGGGACAACCCGCGCACGGTCGGCGCGGTCGCCCGACAGGTCGGGCTACCCGGCAGCGAGACGACGTTCGACGCCCGGGAGCTCCCGGATGATCTCGATGCCGCCGCCGAGGTCCTCGAACGTACGGCCGTGCTCGGCCGGGTCAGCCCCCAGCAGAAGCGATCGATGGTGAAGGCGCTGCAGGCCAAGGGGCACATCGTGGCCATGACCGGTGACGGCGTCAACGACGCTCTCGCCCTGAAGGACGCCGACATCGGTGTCGCCATGGGATCCGGGGCCCCGGCGACGCGCGCCGTGGCACAGCTCGTGTTGCTCGACGGCCGGTTCTCGCACATGCCCCGCGTGGTTGCCGAGGGGCGACGGGTCATCGCCAACATCGAGCGGGTGGCCAACCTGTTCGTCATCAAGAACATCTACGCCGGTGTGCTCTCGGTGATGACCACCGTGTTCGGCCAGACCTACCCGTTCCTGCCCCGGCACCTCACGATCGTGTCGGCGCTCACGATCGGTATCCCGTCGTTCTTCCTGGCCCTGGCGCCGAACAACCAGCGGTACCAGCCGGGGTCCCTCCGGCGCGTTGCGGTGCGATCGATGCCGATCGGGGTACTCGCTGCGATCGCCATCGTCACCGGGTACCTCCTCGCCGACCGCACCGGCGCCACGCGCAACGAGGCTCGAACCGCGGCAACCGTCGTCATCGTGTGCGTCGGGCTCGGGGTGCTGATCCAGCTCGCCCGCCCATGGAACCCCTGGAAACTCGGGTTGGTCGGCGCGATGGGCGGGCTCTTCGCCCTTGCGCTGTTCGTCCCGGCCGCCAAGGAAGCGTTCAAACTCGACATCCCGGCCGGGACGCTCCTCGAGTCGCTGCTCGTCGGTGGGGCCGGCGCCGCCGCGGTCGCCGCCATCTGGGAGGTCGGCGACCGCTGGCTCAAGCGCCGGTACCCACCGAGCTGAGCGAACAGGTCAGTCCATGACGAGGACGCCGCGCAGGTTCACCCCGTCGCGCATGTCCTGATACCCCTGGTTGATCTCGGCCAGCGGGTAGCGGCGCGTGATCAGCTCCTCGAGCTTGAGCGTGCCGTCCCGCCACATCGACAGCAGGTTCGGGATGTCGCGCCGCGGGTTGAGCGAACCGAAGATCGTGCCCTTGATCTCCTTGTTCCAGAGCGTGATCGTGGACAGGTTGATCGCTGCGGTCTCCTGGGTGAGCGGGGCGACGGCCGTGGCGACGATGGTGCCACCCTTGCCACACAACGCGTTCGCTCCCGCCATGAGATCGCCGTAGAGCACCCCCGGCGTCATGATCACCCGATCGGCCATCTGGCCCCAGGTGAGCTCCTGCACCGGCCCGAGGGCTTCCTCCATCGAGGCGAAGGTGTGGGTGGCGCCGAACTCCATCGCCTTCTCCCGCTTGAACTCCACGGGGTCGACGGCAATGACCCGTCGGGCACCGGCCATCTTGGCGCCCTGCACGGCGTTGATGCCGATCCCGCCGACGCCGACCACGACCACGGTGTCGCCCGGGATGATGCCCGCACGGTTTGCTGCGGAACCCCAGCCGGTGGCGACGCCACACGACACGAGGCAGACCAGCTCGAGCGGATAGTCGTCGTCGACCTTGATCACCTGCGACTCGGCGACGCAGGTGCGTTCGGCGAACGTGCCGAGCTTGGCGAACATCGACAGCTCTTCGCCGCCGAGGCGGTGGCGGCTCGTGCCGTCGGTGATCATCCCCTTTGCGAATGCGCCGGCGCCGGCATCGCAGAGGTTCTGCCGGCCGGTCGAGCAATACCGGCAACGGCCGCACGCCGGCACGAAGCTCGCCGACACGTGATCACCGACCTTCACCGAGGTGACGCCCGGTCCGACCTCGGCGACGATGCCGGCGCCCTCGTGGCCGCCGACCGCTGGGTAGTAGCTGTCGACGCCGAAGATGCGCAACATCTCGGGGGTCGGCGTGAGGTCGCCGGTGACGACGTGCTCATCGGAATGGCACAGGCCGGCGGCCTTCCACTCGACGATCACCTCGCCCGCCTTCGGCGGGTCGACGTCGATCTCCTCGATCCGCCAGTCCTGGTGCATCCCATGCAGCACCGCTGCGCGTGCCTTCATGACGTCCCCCCTCGTGTTGCGCGCCCGTGCGCTCGTTGGAACTGTAGCGACGGGCCGACCACGCCCCGAAGCGCACGAAATCGAGCGTTCACACGCCCTTCACCGCCCGGGAGAGACGTGGATCGACGGGCCTATCTACGTTCACGGCGCCACCAACGAATGGAGGACCATGAAACGCATCGGGATGGTCAGTACGGCCTCGGCAATCGCCGGCCTCGTGCTCATCGGACTTGCGGCGCCCGCCTTCGCGCAGGACGCCGCACCGACGGTCGAGGAGAAAGTGGGGACGATCACCAACGATCTGAACACGATCTTCGTGTTCCTCTGCGGAGTGCTCGTGTTCTTCATGGGCATGGGATTCGCCCTCGTCGAGACCGGGCTCACCCGCTCACGCAGCGCAGCACACATGATGATGAAGAACCTCATCACCGCTGCCATCGGTGTCGCAGCGTTCTGGGCCGTGGGCATGGCCCTCGGGTTCGGAGACGGCTCGAGCATCATCGGGTGGTCTGGGTTCTTCCTCTCCGGCTCCTACGAGGACGGCTTCAGCTCCCTGTCCAGTTACGCCGCCGTCGACGTATCGGCGATGTGGTTCTTCCAGGCTGCGTTCGCCGCAACCTCGGCGACGATCCTTTCCGGGGCGATGGCCGAGCGGACGAAGCTGAAGAGCTACCTCGTCGTCGCCGTGCTCATGTCGGGCCTGATCTACCCGATCGTCGTGAAGTGGCAGTGGGGTGGCGGCTGGCTCTACGAGATGGGCTTCAAGGACTACGCCGGTTCGACCATCGTGCACCTCACCGGTGGCGTCGCAGCGCTCGTCGGCGCTGCGCTTCTCGGACCGCGCATCGGTCGCTACGCCGCAGATGGCAAGGTTCGGGCGATTCCGGGCCACAGCATCCCGTTCGCCGTGCTCGGCACCTTCGTGCTGTGGGTCGGCTGGTTCGGGTTCAACGTCGGCTCGATGCTCGGCACGTCGGGTATCGGTGACTCGATCGTGGTGACTGCGCTGGGAGGCGCCTTCGGTGGCGTCACCGCCATGCTCGTCACGTTGATCCGCACCGGTGTTTCCGACGTGTCGATGACCGGCAACGGGGTGCTCGCCGGACTCGTGAGCGTCACGGCGGGCGCCGGCTTCGTCGACCCGTGGGCGGGTGCCGTGCTCGGAGCGATCGGCGGCCTGCTCGTCGTCGTCGCCGTCGGCCTCTTCGACAAGCTGAAGATCGACGATCCGGTGGGAGCCGTCTCCGTCCACGGGGTCTGCGGTGCGTTCGGCACGCTCGGGGTCGGCCTGTTCGACAAGGCGGACGGTCTGCTGACTGGCGGCGGGGCGAGCCTGCTCGGCAAGCAGGCGGTCGGCGTGCTCGCCGTCACCGCCTTCGTCGGTATCGCTTCGTTCCTGCTGTTCTCGGCCGTCAAGATGACGATGGGGCTGCGGGTTAGTGCCGCGGAGGAGCTCGACGGTCTCGACGAGCTCGAGCACGGCGCGCTCGGGTATGGCGAAGATGTCTACGTGTCGGCCGACGGCACTCCGGTAACCCGGTCGGTCAAGGTCTGAACCCCGGCAGACATCCAGACGTGAAACGGGGTCCGGT
>JBEIFW010000014.1:0-30537 GCA_040382215.1 Acidimicrobiales bacterium | reverse complement strand
AGCACTGCGGCCGGACCCTGACCGACCAGCACCGCCAGCCGGTCCAACAACTCGGTGAATCGTTCGATCCCACGGGCCGCCGCACCCGACACCCCGGCCTCACCGGCCTCCCGCAACGCCTCGGCGAAGGTGAGGCCGTAGGCGGCAGCATGCACGTCGAGACGGGCGACGGTGGTGTCCCCGATCCCGCGCCGTGGGATGTTCAGGACGCGCTTCAGGCTCACCTCGTCGGCCGGGTTGACCACCGCGCGCAGGTAGGCGAGCGCATCTTTGACCTCGCGACGGTCGTAGAAGCGGGTGCCACCGACCACCCGGTACGGAATGCCGCCCCGCATGAGGGCCTCTTCGACCACCCGGCTCATCGCATTGGTGCGGTAGAAGACGGCGAACTCTCCCCACGGGCGAGCGTCGTGGTCGTGTGCATCGGCGAGGCGCCGGGCCACCCAGGTTGCCTCGTCGTGCTCGTCGGATGCGTGGTAGCGGGTGATCTTCTCCCCCGCCCCGGCGTCGGTCCACAACGACTTCGGCTTGCGGGCCTGGTTGTGGGCGATCACGGCGTTGGCCGCATCGAGGATCGTCTGGGTGGATCGGTAGTTCTGCTCGAGCAGGATCGTGGTGACCTCGGGAAAGGCCTGCTCGAACTGCAGGATGTTGCGGAAGTCGGCGCCCCGGAACTTGTAGATGCTCTGGTCGACGTCGCCGACGACGCAGACGTTGCGGTGATCCCCGGCGAGCAGCAGGACGATCTCGTTCTGCGCGGCGTTCGTGTCCTGGTACTCGTCGACGAGGATGTGCTGGAACCGCCGCTGATAGGACTCGAGCACCTCGGGGAAGCGGCGCAGCAGCTCGACCGTGACGGTCAGCAGGTCGTCGAAATCCATGGCCCCGGCCTTGCGGAGGCGGGCCTGGTATTCGCGGAACGCCTCCGCCACCTTGCGGTCGAAGGGCGTCGCGGCCCGCTCGGCGTACTGCTCGGGGCTGACGAGATCGTTCTTGGCCGCCGACACCAACCCATGGATGCCCTTGGCCGTGAACCGCTTCGCGTCGAGGCCCTGATCCCGCAACACGTAGCCCATCAGCCGCTGCGCGTCGGACTGGTCGTAGATCGAGAACGCCGACGGGTAACCCAGCCGGCCGGCATCACGCCGAAGGATCCGCACGCAGGCCGAGTGGAAGGTGGACACCCACATCTTCTGCGCCACCGAACCGACGAGCCGCTCCACACGCTCGCGCATCTCTGCTGCAGCCTTGTTGGTGAACGTGATCGCCAGGATGGCGAACGGGCTCACCCCGTCGTCGATCAGGTGGGCGATCCGATGCGTGAGCACCCGGGTCTTGCCGGAGCCGGCACCCGCCACGATGAGCAACGGCCCGTCCCGGTGGACCACCGCATCGAGCTGATCGGGGTTCAGGCCGTCGGTGAGGAAAGGGATCGGCATGACCCGATGCATCCTACGGCCCCGGTGTCGCCCGGAACGGGAGGCCCGCGCCGGCCAGGCCCGACCGGTTCAGGGATGGCGGCGGGGGAGCAGCTCGGCCTTTGGCGGCAGCACGACCGGGTGCCCCATCCACACCCCGATGTTCTCACCGGTACGGCCCCCGGGCCCTTCGTCGAGCAGGTCCAGCAGCAGCCCGCCGAGCTGCGCCGGGGTCATCCAACGGGCGATCACCTCCGGGGTGGCCCGGTCCCCCGACGCGAACCGCACCATCTCGGAATCCGTGGCGTCCATGCAGAGGGCGTTGACGCGCACCCCTTTGTCTCGCAGAAGCTTCGCCCACGCCTGGGTCAGCCCGTTGATGCCCCACTTCGACGCGTCGTAGACGTCCATCCTCGTGCCCCCACCGGTGTCGAACCCCGCAGGTGGGCAGATGTGATCGGTGGCGATGTTGACCAGGTTCCCGCCGCCCCGGGCCACGAGATGACCGATGGCGGCTCTCCCGGTGAGGAACACGCCCCGGAGGTTGGTGTCGACCAGGTACGACCAGTCGTCGAGGGCCTTGTCCCACGGATCGGTCAGGGCGTTCGTCGGTCGCCACACCCCGGCGTTGGCGACCACGATGTCGAGCCCGCCGAAGCGTGCGGCGGCCTCGTCGACGAAGCCGCGCACCTGCTCGGGAACACGCACGTCGGCCACCCACGACTCCACCCGCTGCCCGGTCGCCGACGCCAGCGCTGCCGCCACGTCGTGCACCCCGGGCTTCACGTCGCAGATCGCCACCTCCACCCCAGCCTGCGCCAGTGCCGTGGCGAAACCCCGTCCGAGTCCGACCGCCGCGCCGGTGACCAACGCGACCTTGCCCTCGCAGCTCCCCATGACTCGATCCTGCCAGGCCGGACGCACCGGTACCCCGTCCCTGCCGGCCTCGATGCCTAACCTCGCTGCGATGCACGCCTCCGGTCGGACCCTCGTCCCCGTGGCGACCGCAACCGTCTTCGGCTCGGCGGTGCTGGTGTTCGCCGTGCAACCCCTCGTCACCCGGCTCGTACTGGCCCGTCTCGGCGGGTCCGCAGCCGTGTGGAACACCGCGCTGGTGTTCTTCCAGGTCGTGCTGCTCGCCGGCTACGGCCTCGCCCACGTGACCACCACGCGGTTACGCCCGACCGGCCAACTCGTTGCACACCTCGCCCTGTTCGCCGCCGGCGCCGCGGTGCTGCCCATCGGGCTCGGGGCCTCCTGGCGGCCGCCCGTGGCCGGCACCCCCGTGTGGTGGTTGCTCGGCGTGTTGCTGGCCGTCGTCGGGCTCCCGTATCTGGCGCTGACGACGATGAGCCCACTGGTGCAGCGATGGTTCGCAGCCACTGGCCATGCCCGCGCCGCCGACCCGTACTTCCTGTACGCGGCGTCGAACGCCGGCAGCCTGATCGGACTGGTCACGTACCCGTTCGTCGTCGAACCGCGCCTCACCCTGTCCCAGCAGGCCCGGCTCTGGGCGATCGGATACGGGCTCGTCGCGATCGGCGCCGGGGTGCTTGCGCTGGTCGCCCATCGGGGCGACCGTCCTCCCCGCCCGTTCGTCACCACGCCGACGGCCCCGGTTCCCTGGCGGCGACGACTGTCGTGGGTGGTGTGGGCGGCGATCCCGGCGAGCCTGCTGGTCGGGGCAACAACCCACGTGACCACCGACATCGGTTCGATCCCGCTGCTGTGGGTCGGACCGTTGGCCCTGTACCTCCTGAGCTACATCGTGGCCTTCGCCACCCGACGGATGCCCGTCGCCGTCGCCGACCACCTGCTGTTCGCCGCCGCCGGCGCGGCCGGCATGTCGTTCGTCGTGCGCCCCTCCCAACGATGGGCCGAGATCGCACTGCACCTCGCGCTGGTCGCCGCTGCTGGCCTCGCCTTCCATTTGCGCCTGGCCGAAACCCGACCCGACCCGTCTCGCCTCACGGAGTTCTTCGTCTGGACCTCCCTCGGCGGGGTGCTCGGCGGGTCTCTCAACGCGCTGGTGGCGCCGCTGTTGTTCCACCGCATCGTCGAGTACCCCGCCGTACTTGCGCTCGCCGTCGTCCTGGCGTGGCGGCGACCGGCCTACCGAGGCCGCTGGCGCTGGACGCTGCCGGCCGAGGTGGCCGTCCCCGCCGCCGCGTGGTTCCTTGTCGACGGCATCGACACACCGGGGCGTTGGCTGCTCATCGTCGCCGCCGTGCTCGCCACGGCCCTGCGCCGGCGGCCGGTGGCCGTGGCAGCGGCGCTCGCCGTGGTGATGGTGCTCGGTACCGACAGCCGCTGGGCGGCCGCGATCCGCTTCGAACGCAGCTTCTACGGTGCGTTCTTCGTGACCGACACCGGGCAGTTCCGGGCGATCACGCACGGCACCACCTTGCACGGCCAGCAGCCGCTCGACCCGGCGATCGCTCGGGAACCGTCGACCTACTATGCCCGCACCGGCCCGGTCGGACAGCTCTTCGACCGCTACGCCGGCGACCCACGGCTCGACCGCGTGGGCGTCGTGGGTCTCGGGGTCGGAACGCTTGCGGGCTACTCAGAGCCGAACCGCCGGATCACCTTCTTCGAGATCGACGCCGAGATCGCCCGCACGGCCCGGGATCCGGCGTTGTTCACCTACCTGTCCGACGCTCCGGGTCCGGTCGACGTGGTGCTCGGCGACGGCCGCCTCTCACTCGAACGCTGGGACGGGGATCCGTTCGGCCTGCTCGTCGTCGACGCGTTCTCCTCCGACGCGATCCCCACCCATCTGCTCACCCGGGAGGCCGTCTCGACGTACCTCGACCGGCTCACCCCCGACGGCGTGCTCGCCCTGCACATCTCGAACCGGTACTACGACCTCGAACCGGTGGTCGCCGCAATCGCGACCGACCTGCGGGTCGACCGGCTCGTCCAGTTCGACTCGGCGATCACCGACCCGTTCTCGCAGCAGATCGGCAAGACCTCCTCCCACTGGGTCGTGCTCGCGCGCTCGTCGAAGGCGCTCGACCCGTTGCGATCCATCGCCGTGTGGCAGCCCCTGGGCGGACGGCCCGGGGTGACGGCCTGGACCGACGAACGCATCGACCTGCTCGGCGTACTCGACCTCGGTTGACCGCACCGGGCCCACCGATCCGCTACGAAGAGCGGATGCGCCTCGCCAACGACGACGGGCTGCCGCTCGAGATCTCGTCGCGCGCCTCGCTCACCAGCCCGTTCCCCCACCCCGACGGAGGCAAACCGTGACCACGGTCCGCACCGAACGACTCGAAGGCCCGATCCCGGGCGCCGGCATCCTCGTCGTCACGATCGACCGGCCGGAGGTCCGCAAAGCCGTCGACCGGCCGACCGCCGGGGCGCTCGCCGCCGTCTTCCGAACCTTCGACGGCGACGACACCCTTGCCGTCGCCGTGCTCACCGGCGCCCGGGGCACGTTCTGCGCCGGGGCCGACCTCAAGGCGGTGACCGCCGGACGGGGAAACCGGGTGGACGCGGACGTTGCGGCGGACGGCCCGATGGGCCCCACCCGGATGGTGCTGTCCAAGCCGGTGATCGCTGCGGTGGAGGGCCACGCCGTCGCCGGAGGTCTGGAGCTCGCAGCGTGGTGCGACCTGCGGGTGGCGGCGCGCGACGCCGTGTTCGGGGTGTACTGCCGGCGCTGGGGCGTTCCGCTCGTCGACGGCGGAACTGTCCGGCTGCCGAGGCTCGTCGGCCACTCCCATGCGCTCGACCTGATCCTCACCGGTCGCGGTGTCTCGGGCGACGAGGCACACGCCATGGGGCTCGCCAACCGTCTCGTCGAGCCCGGCGAAGCGCTCGACGCAGCGATCGACCTCGCTCGACGTCTGGCCGGCTTCCCGCAGGCGTGCCTGCGCGCCGATCGTCGCTCGAGCTACGACCAGTGGGATCTGGGGCTCCCCGACGCGCTCGCCCAGGAGACCGCCTTGGGTCGGGCCGTGATCGCCTCCGGTGAGACCGCCACCGGAGCCGCCCGGTTCGCCGCGGGCGCAGGCCGGGGCGGTGCGTTCGACTGAAGCGGCGGCGGCACCGGGCGCGTCAGGCCTCCCGGGCCCACAGCCGGTCGACGAGCCGGCCGGCCCGGGCCTCGATCGCCCCCATGGCGTCGAGCACGGTGTCCTCCCGGTAGCGCCTCCCGACGAGTTGCACCCCGGCGGGGAGACCGTCGACGAGATCCACCGGGACGACGCCGGCCGGTAGGCCCAACACGTTGAATCCGTAGGAGTAGATGGACGCCTCGAGCAGATCGCGACCCCCCTGGGGCGTGGTGTCGACGTCGTGGGGATAGGCGGCGCGCAGGCAGAACGGGGTGAGCACGAGCGGCACCCGGTCGAGGAACGTCGTCCAGCGGCGCAACTGACCGGTGCGGGCCGCGAGCGCGGAGGCGTAGCCCGAGAGGTCGAGCACCTCACCCATGGCGAAGTACGTGTCGAAGACGCCCTGCAGTTCCTCGCTCCCGTAGGCCCGAACGATGGGGTCGAGGCTGAGGCGCATCTCGGTGGCACCGGCGGTGAACCAGAGCTGCGCGGCGTCGATGATGGGCGGAGGTGGCTCGTCGATCACCTCGTACCCGGCGTCGGCGAGGAGGCCGGCGGCCCGATCGACGAGGCCTGCGATCCCGGGGTGGACGGGGTAGCCGTGGGTCTCGCGAGCGACCGCCACCCGGATCGGGCCGTCCAGCGGCGCACCGCTGAACGGGGCGGGCACCCACCACGGGTCGCGGGGGTCACCCTGGGCCATCACCTCGGTTCCGAGCCGGACGTCGGCCACCGAGCGGGCGATCACACCCTGGCTCGACATGAGCGAGGACAGCAGGGGGCGCTCGGCCGTTGCGCTCGGGTTGAACGCCGGCACCCGTCCCTGGGTGGGCTTGATACTCGTCACCCCGTTGCAGAACGACGGGAACCGCAACGAGCCACCGATGTCGTTGCCGTGGTGCAACGGCCCCATGCCCGCAGCGGCCGCCGATCCTGCTCCTCCCGAGGAGCCCCCGGCCGAGGCGTACGGGTCCCACGGGTTCCAGGTGCGACCCCGCAGCGGGTTCCAGGTGGTGGCCCGCATCGACACCTCAGGCGTGTTGGTGCGCCCGACCAGGATGCCACCGGCGCGCCGCAGGTTGGCCACGACCGGCGAGTCCTCCGAAGCGATCAGGTCGGCGAGCACCGGAAGGCCGTTCGGGGTGGCCTGACCGGCGACGTCGATGTTCTCCTTGATCGTGAACGGCACACCGTGGAGCGGACCGGGCACGGCACCCGTCGCCAGCGCCCGGTCGGCAGACGCAGCGGCCACCTGAGCCGCATCGGCGCACTCGACCGTCACGGCGTTGAGGCGCGGGTTGGCCTGCGTGATGCGGTCGAGCACGGCGGCGGTGGCCTCGACGCACGAGATCTCCCGGGACCGGATAGCTGCGGCGAGCTGCGTTGCGTCCCACTGCCAGAGTTGTTCCCCCATGGCCGCAGGCTAGGCGGCGAGCTTCTCCCGGAAGAACGAGATCGTGCGGGCGACCGCTTCGTCGTCCCGATGCTCGGTGACGACGGAGTGCTTCGAACCGGGCAGTTCGATGGCCTCGAAACGCTCACCGAGAAGGCGGCGGAGCGTCTCGAATCGGGTACCGACTGCTTTGTCGCCGGTATAGCGGAGGCCGAGCACGTCGCACCCGGCCGCGACCCGCTCCACCACCCGATCGAGATCCTCCGGCGACAGGCCGAGGTCGGCGGCCCGTCGCCGACCGACCGCAATCGGCAACGACGGCTGCGACAGCACGGGCGCGACGGTGTGGGCGTCGAGCAGCATCGCGAGGGCGAACCCGCCGGTGAAGCACATCCCGATGGCGCCGACCCCGGGACCGCCGCACTCCCGGTGGAGCTCGGCGGCCAGCGCCCGACACCACGTGGTCGCTGGCGAGGTCCGCCCGATGGCGAGGGCGTGGAACTCCGAGGACACGCAGCCCTTCACGAGCGACCCGAGCAGGTAGCCCCGAGTGGGCGCCCGACCCGGCGTGCCGAACAACGACGGGCAGACGACCGTGAACCCGGCGTCGGCCACGTCGTTCGCGTACGCCGCGACCCGAGGCGTGAGACCTGGCATCTCGTGGATGACGACCACGCCCGGACCGTTGCCCCGCCGGTAGGTGTCGTGGGTGACCCCGGCATGAGTGAACGAGCCGCGCACGAAACCCGCCAGGGGATCGCGGGAGCCGGCGGAGGGAGGGTCGGTCATGCCCCCAAGCGTCGCACGGCGGCGAGGGCGGACTCGGCGAGCCGCTCGACCCCGGCCTTGAAGCCGGCCACCTGCTCCGGGTCGGCGTCCCCCATCACCCCGTGCAGGTAGCGGGCATAGACCCCTTCGGAGATCACCGCCAGGCGGAACGACGAAAAGGCCCGGTAGTAGTCGATCTCACTGGTGTCCCGCCCCGTGCGCGCCGCGTAGCGGTCGACGAGTTCCTGGTAGTACGGGAACCCGGGCAACCCGGATGGGTCGTTCGTGCGGGTCTGCTCCTCACCCGGATCGCACCAGTACACCCCGAGGTACCCGACGTCGGCGAGCGGATCGCCGAGCGTGCACAACTCCCAGTCGAGCACCGCCGCGATCCGCCCCGTGGCGACGTCGGACAGGCAGTTGCCGAGTCGGTAGTCGCCGTGGGCGATCGTGACGCCCTGCTGCACCGGGATCCGCGCCGCCAGCCGGGTCCGGACCTCTTCGATCGCCGGGAGCTCCCGAGTCTTGGAGTTCTCCCACTGCTTGGACCAGCGGGCGAGCTGGCGTTCGACGTACCCCCCGCGCTTGGCCAGATCGCCGAGGCCGACCGCATCGATATCGACGGCGTGCAGTTCGGCGAGGACGTCGACGAGGTCGAACCCGAGGCTGCGGCGCACGTCAGGGCCGAGCACCTGCGCCTTGAGCTGCGAATCGAGCACGACCCCGTCCACGAAATCCATGACGTAGAACGGCGCACCGTTGACCTCGACGTCGGTGCACAGGCCCAGCGTTCGAGGAACCGGCACCCCGGTGCGTCCCACGGCGGAGATGATCTTGTGCTCGCGCGCCATGTCGTGAGCGCTCTCGAGCACGTGTCCGAGTGGGGGGCGACGCAGCACGACGCGCCGGCCGTCAGCGGCGGTGACCCGGTAGGTCAGGTTGGAATGCCCACCCGCAATCAGCTCGTAGGCGAACGGTCCGCGCAAACCGTCGATGTTGTCGCACAGCCAGGCGTCGACCTTGTCGACCTCGATGCCCCTCATGGGCCGGACGCTAGGGGCCGGTCAGCCCGGTCGGCCAGCGGCGAACAGGCCACGGCCGAAGATGGGGGCGATGCGCACCGAATACCCGGGACCCTGTGCATCGACCATCTGCCCACCACCGATGTAGATGCCCACGTGGGACACGGCCGGGAAGTAGTAGAAGACCAGGTCCCCGGGCTGCAGTGCGTCGATCGGCACCTTGGGCAAGCGTTCCCACTGGGCCTTGGAGTAGTGCGGGAGCGACACGCCCGACTGCGCCCAGGCGAAGCTGGTCAGGCCCGAGCAATCGAACCCGACGGCGGGGTCGGCCGAGGCGTACTTGTACGGCTTGCCGACCTGGGCGAGCGCCGCCTGCACCGCCCGCGCCGCCCCCGGATTCGGAGCCGGGTAGTCCACGACCGGTGGTCGCGTCGTCGGCGGAGTCGTCGACGGCGCCGGACGGGTCGTCGGCGGGGTCACCGGGCGGGTGGTGGCAGGCGTCGACCCTCCTGGGCGCGTCGTCGATGGTGTGGGCGGCGCGCCCAGCGAGGTCCGAGGTGTGGTCGGGCGAGGGATGACCAGGTTGTTCGGGTTTGTCGTCGTCGTGGAGCGCCGCAGCTGCTCCTGACGCTGTCGCTCGAACTCGGCGGCCTGCCGCGCCGCGGCCTCCCGGGCCTTGCGCTCCTCCTCGGCGAGACGCCGGGCCTCAGCCTCTGCGACCGCCGTCGCCAGGTCACCTTGGACCTGGGAGAGCAGCGACACGAGTTTCTGCTGGTTGTCCTCGACCTGCGTGCGATACCGCTCGATGGTGGTGAGCAGGTTCTGCTGACGAGCGAGCGCCGTGTCGAGCAACGCCCGTTCCTTCGCCGTCTCGATCCGCTTGGCCTTCACCTCGTCGACGATGTCCCGATTCTCGCCGAAGAAGACGTCGGTGTAGCCCTGACGAGCGGCGACGTCCTTACCGGGCACCTCACCGGCGAACAGCGTGCCGAGGCCCGCCTGGCTGTCGCCGTAGACGTAGCTCTTCACTGCGAACTGGGTGAGCTGGGCATTGAGCCCGACGAGCGAGCTGCGCTGATCATCGAGGCGGGCCTGCACGGCGGCCACCTGGCTTCGGGTCTGCTCGAGGTCGAGACGGGCACCGTTGAGCTGGTCCGTGAGCAGGCTCGCCTGTTCCTGAAGCGCAGCCTGCTGCTGCACGATCTGGGTCGCCCGCTGCCGGAGGTTCGCCACCTCGTCAGCTGAAGCCGGACGGGCCGCGACGACCAGAACTGCCGCGACGACCAGAACTGCCGTGGCGACGACGAACGCCGTCAGCCGACCTCCGCGGGGCATGGGTGAGGACCGTAGCAGTTGCATGACGATGGTTACGAAGTTATGACGAACACGGGACGTTCGGGCGTCAGCCCGCCGAACTGGTCCCGCCGGTCATTCCCACTCGATCGTCCCCGGAGGCTTCGACGTGAGGTCATAGACGACCCGATTCACCCCGGCAACCTCGTTGACGATCCGGGACGAGATCCGGTCGAGCAGGTCGTAGGGCAGTCGGGCCCAATCCGCCGTCATCGCATCCTCGGAGGTGACGGCCCGCACGATGATCGGGTGGGCATAGGTGCGTTCGTCACCCATGACCCCGACCGAGCGGATGTCGGCCAGCACTGCGAACGCTTGCCAGATCTCCCGATCGAGCCCGGCGGCGTGCAGTTCGTCCCGCACGATCGCATCCGCGGCGCGCACGATCGTCGCACGTTCGGGCGTGACCTCCCCGATGATCCGCACCGCCAACCCCGGACCGGGGAAGGGCTGGCGCCACACGATCTCGTCAGGCAGGCCGAGCTCGCTCCCGACGCGGCGGACCTCGTCCTTGAAGAGGTTGCGGAGCGGTTCGACGAGCTCGAGCGTCATGTCGGCGGGGAGTCCGCCCACGTTGTGGTGGCTCTTGATCAGGGATGCGTGGCCACCCCCGGACTCGATCACATCGGGGTACAGGGTGCCCTGCACGAGGTACCTGGCGTCGGCGAGCCCGCCGGTGTGCTCCTCGAAGATCCGCACGAACAGCTCACCGATCACCTTGCGCTTGGCCTCGGGGTCGACGACGCCTGCGAGACGACCGAAGAACCGCTTGGCGGCGTCGACGTGGATGAGCTCGATGCGCTGGTGACGTCGGAACGTATCGAGCACCTGCTCGGTCTCGCCCGCCCGCATCAGCCCGGTGTCGACGTAGATGCAGGTCAGCTGGCCTCCGACGGCACGATGCACGAGGGCGGCCGCGACGGCGGAATCGACCCCGCCCGACAGGCCGCAGATCACCCGGCCGTCGCCGACCTTGGCCCGGACCTCGGCGACCGCCCGGTCGATGATCGATGCATCGGTCCAGTCCGGCGCAATGCCAGCCAACTCGTGGAGGAACCGGGCGAGCACGTCGTTGCCGAACCGGGTGTGGGACACCTCCGGGTGGTACTGCACCCCCCAGATCCGCCGTGCCGGATCCTCGATGACGGCGAGCGGCGCATCGTCGGTGCCGGCGGTCGCAACGAACCCCGCCGGCAACCGCGAGACCGCGTCGAAGTGGCTCATCCAGACGGTCTGCACCGCGGGGATCGACTCGGCCAGCAGCGTCGACGCACTACCCGGGAGCCGCCGGAGCTCGGTGCGGCCGTACTCGCCCTTCGCGCCGCGGGCGACCTCGCCGCCGAGCTGATGCGCGATCAGCTGGCAGCCGTAGCAGATGCCCAGGATCGGGATCCCGAGTTCGTAGACCGCCGGGTCGAGTCGGGGGGCTCCCTCGACGTGGACGCTCGCCGGGCCCCCGGACAGGATCAGCGCGCTCGGCTGCCGAGCGGCCAGCTCTGTGGCCGAGATCGAGGCGGGGACGATCTCGGAGTACACGCGCTGCTCGCGCACCCTGCGGGCGATGAGCTGCGCGTACTGGGCGCCGAAGTCGACGACGAGGACGGTCACCCCGCCACGTTGTCATGCCGCACGACAGCGGGCGAGGAACCGCCGCTTGCGCCAAGGGTTCCCGCCCTGGTTCAGCGCCCCGGTTCAGCGCCCCGGTTCAGCGCCCCGGTTCAGCGCCCCGGTTCAGCGCGGGCGGAGGTCGACACCGAACGCGTCGAGGAACGCGCCGTAGTACTCGCCGTCGTCGACGAGGCGACCCATGGCCACCCACTCGTCGTCGCCGAGCGCGGCCCGACCGGCGACGATCTCGGGGCCGCCCCAGGCGACCGTGAGCCGCAGCGGGGTCGACGGGTCGGCCACGGCGGCCGCGATCGCGGCGCCCACCTCCTCGGCCGGGGTCGCCTGGGGGATGCCCACGGCGTAGAACTGGAACATCCGGCGGTTGTGCGCCTCGTAGGCCCCCGATGCGTTCGGTGCATCGGTGTTCTTGGCGAAGATCGCCGAGCGAGTCACTCCGGGTTCGACGATCACCACCCGGATGCCGAACGGCGCAACCTCCTGCGCGAGCCCCTCGGACACCCCCTCGAGGGCCCACTTCGACGCGACGTACGGCGACTGGGCCAGCGAGGCGAACCGGCCCACCACCGAACTCACGTTGACGATCACCCCGGCCCCGGCTGCTCGCATGCCGGGCAGGACCGCCTGCGTGCAGCGGATCGCGCCGTAGAGGTTCACCTCCATCGCCTCGGCGTACACGGCGATCGAGGTCTCTTCGAGCACCCCGATCGGCGCGATCCCGGCGTTGTTGACCAGCACCGACACCGGCCCGTGGGCGTCGGCGATGGCCGCCATCCCGGTGCAGACGGACTCGTCGTCACCGACGTCAAGCGCCACCACGTGGATCTGGTCACGCACGCCGGCCACCTCGGCCGCAGCGAGCAGTTTGGCCGCCTTGTCGGGGTTGCGCATGGTGGCGGCCACGGTGTGTCCGTCGACGGCGAGCGCAACGGCGGCCGCCCTTCCGATGCCCGAGTTGGATCCGGTGACCACAGCGACGCCCACCCGGCCAGCGTAGGCCGCGCAGAAGGTCACTCCCGGCCGATCAGCCGGCGAGCGTAGGCCAACGCGGCGTCGAGCGATCGGGGCGAGGCCAGCCCCGTCCAGGCGATGTCGAACGCCGTGCCGTGATCGACCGAGGTGCGCACGACGGGCAGCCCCAGCGTCACGTTGACCCCCTCTTCGAAGGCGAGCAGCTTCATCGGGCCGTGCCCCTGGTCGTGGTACATGCACACGATCCCGTCGAAGCGCCCCCGGTGCACGGCGGCGTGGAACACCGTGTCGGCCGGGTGCGGTCCGCTCGCGTCGATCCCGCCGGCCCGAGCCCGCTCGATCGCCGGGGCGATGTGCGCAGCGTCCTCGTCGCCGAACAGACCATGCTCGCCTGCGTGGGGGTTGAGCCCGCAGACGGCGATGCGTGGCGCAGGCAGGAAGCGGCGCAAGGCCTCGTCGGTGAGCTCGACGACGTCGAGCACCCGCTCGGGCCGCACCCGATCAATGGCGTCGCGCAGCGAGACGTGGGTCGACACGTGGGTCACGGCGAGCGAGCCGTGCGGGGTCGGGGCCGTCAGCATCATCGTCACCTTCGCCACCCCGCACAGCGCAGCGATGAACTCGGTGTGGCCCACGAACCCGGGGTCCGTGCGTTGCGTCGCCTCCTTGTTCATCGGCAGCGTCACCACCGCGTCGACGACACCGGCGAGGGCATCGCGCGTGGCCGCCTCGACGTAGGCCCGCGCGGCCGCCCCCGACGCCGCATCGAGCTGACCGGGACGATGGTCGGCGCTCGACAGCAGTGCAAGGTCGCGCACCCGCAGCGCTCCGGGCCACGCGATACCGAGCACGGTGGCGCCATGGCGCAGGATCGCCTCGTCGCCGTAGACGACCACGTCCGCCCCCAGACCGCCATGCGCCGCACGGCGCAGCACCAACTCCGGCCCCACCCCGGAGGCGTCGCCCATCGTCAGCGCGATCGTCACGAGCCGCAGTGTGCTTCGAGCAGCGGGGCGAGCGAAGCCGGACCGTGGAACCCGCCCGAACGCGTGACGATCACGGGCCCGACCCCGTCGCGCCGTCGGGCCCAGGGCACCCCGGGGGCAAGCAGGCCGCCGACGAGGAGCGGACCGTCGCCCAGGACCGCCGCCGCCGTGGCGCCACCCACGACGACGAGCGTGCCGATCGGTCCGATCTGGTGAACCTGTTCCGCGAGAACCCGCGCGGCCTGCGCTGGCTCGACGACCCGCTCGGGATCGGTGGCGACCACCCCGACTCCCGGCGGTAGCGAGCCGAGCTCCGCGCGCGCCGCCGGGTGCAGGCTCCCGCAGGCCACCACGATCGGGGCCGGGAGCCGGGCGGGCCGTGGGGCGGCAGCGGGGGCGACGGCGGCAGCCACTGCGGCCGACGTGCCGGCGAGGACCGGCCGCTCCCGCTCCGGCAGCGCCCGCCACCGGGCACCCACGTCGACCAGGTCGGCGGCGGTCGCGGCATCCCAGACGATGGCGGCCTCGCCGAGCACCTCGCCCGGGCGCCCGAACACCTCGGTGCCCGACTGCACCACGCCGTCCACGCAGATCCGGCCCATCGAGGGCAGCGCAGCAACGACCCACACGGCCCGCCCGGTCACCGTGGCGAGCGCACGCAGTTCCACCGGCCAGTTGCCCCGTAGCCGCGAGTCGAGTTTCCAGGCCGCCGGTGCGAGCGCGGCGGCACGTTGCGCCGCGCACGCCGGATCGAGCTCGCGGGAGCCGACGTCGACCACGCCACCTGCGGCCGGGCGCGCCGGCCACACCGACACCTCGACGGCACCGCCGGCGGCTGCGCACGAGCCGGCAACCTCCAGCGCGCCGGTCCGATCGTCGGCCCCGACGATCACCGCCTGGTCATCCCGCCCACGACGGACCGATCACGGTCGCTGGCTCACGGCACTCGGGTCACGACCATCGGTTCACGGCCGCCGGTTCACTTGGGCCGCAACGTCTTCAGGAGCTGCTTGGCGATCGCAGTGTTCATCTGGAACAGCGCGCTCTGCCCGCCTCGTTGCACGCGCTCGACCAGCGATCCGCCGGTCACCTTCGACATCGCGTCGAGCGCATCGACCATGGCGTCCTTGGCAGCGTCGGTCACCTGGTAACCCATCGCGGTCAGGCCCTTGACCACGTCGCTGTCCGCCACCGGCCCGGGGGCCGCCGAGGCGATCACCCGGAGCGCATCCTTGGCCAGTTCCGCCCCCCGCTCGATCACCTCCACCGGATCGGCCGCCACGTCCTCACCGTCGACCGAGGCGAGCCACCGGCGCACCTTGGCCACGATCTCGGCGTGGGTCTCCCCCTCGAACTGCAGCGTCGCCATGCCGGACCACGCTACGCCGACGGGCGGCGGGCGACGACGGCGACCGACAACCCGAACGGCAGCGACACCCGCCGCAGCAGCCGGCGCTCGACTCCGGCAAGCGCCGGGAGGACGCCGCGCAGGCCGTCGTCGGCCCGGTCGAGATCGCTGCTGGTGCGGCCTCGCTCGAGCACCGCTTTCGCCGCCGCAGCCGGCACCAGATAGCTGTGGATCCCAGTCGCCCGGATCACCTCGAGACCGGCGCCGTGGGCGAGCGCCCGCAGGTCGGCGCGCGAGAACCGGCGGGCCGTGTGGGTGACCCGGTCGTGGGCGCGCCGCAACCGGCGAACCCCCGGCTCCCACAGACACACCAGACCACCGGGACGCACGACGCGGGCGAGTTCGTCGACGGCTCGCTGGGGGTCGGGGATCGCCGTGTGGCACAACACCGTCACGCACAGCGCGAGATCGACGCAGGCGTCGGCGAGCGGCAGCTGGTTGAGGTCGCCCACGACGCCGAGCGTCCCGGGATACGCCGCGGCGTAGTGGGCAACGGCACCGACCACGGGATCGAGCGCGACCACCGAGCCGTACCGGGTGAGCCAGGCACCGGTCGCCCCCGTGCCCCCGCCGGCATCGAGGAAGCGTCCACCGCGGGCCAGGTGGGGCGCGATCAGGTCCGCCAGCTCGGCCCGGGTCGCGGCGTACCACCAGTGCCGCTCACCCATCGCCGCCATGCGGTCGTACTCAGCGGTCTCCACGGCCCGTCGGTCTACCGCACCACGATCTAGCGTGCGGCGCCGTGCGAGCCGCGTTCCCCGGCCGGGCGGTGATGCTGCCGTGGCTCGTCGCCCGCGTGATCGACGTCGTTGTGCTCACGATGCTGGGGCCCGGCACCTGGGCGTCGCCCAGCTGGCGGCAGCTGGTGAACTTCGATGGCGGCTGGTTCCGGGCGATCGCCGTCGACGGGTACGGACCCTGGCCCGAGCCGTGGCCCCCGAGCGAAGGGCAGTGGACCCGGTTCCCCTTCTTTCCGTTGTTCCCGATCCTGGCCAAAGCGCTGCACACGATCGGCGTGCCGATCGAAGCGGCGCTCGTCGGGGTCGCCTGGGCCGCGGCGCTGCTGGCGGCGGCAGGGATCTACCGCCTCGCCACCCGGCACGTCCCCGAGCCGACGGCGCGGCTCGCCGTCTGGGTGTCCGGGCTGCTCCCGGGCGCCGTCACCCTGGGCATGGGATACAGCGACGGCGTGTTCCTCGCCGGCTGCGTGTGGGCGCTCGTCTGGGCGGAGGATCGGCGTTGGAGCTGGGCGGCCTTCGCTGCGCTCGCCGCCACCGCGGCCCGGCCGAACGGTGGGCTGATCCTCGTCACCGTGGCCCTCGTCGCCTGGAGCGCCGGTGGCCGGCTGCGGGCGATCGCCACGCTGTGGGTCCCCTCCGCAGTGTTCGGCGCGTCCTGGGTGGTCTGCATGGTCCGCTGGACCGGCGATCCGCTCGCGTTCCTCACCGCCAAGGCCGGCTGGTTCGAGGTCAATGCGCTCGAACTCGCGCAGCAGTTCGAGCGCAACGCGTTCGTCCACCTGCTGCTCGGTCTGATCGGCCTGGGCGCCGTGTTGGCGATGGTCCGGCGCGTCCCGCTGCCGTGGACGGTGCACACCGTGGCGTCGATCGCGCCGCCGATGGTGCTCGGGCTCACCGGCCTGGCCCGCTACGCCGCAGTTGCGTTCCCGGTGCCGATCGCCCTTGCGATGCTGGCCCATCGATTCCCACAGCGCCTCCGCCGGCCGGCCGCCGCGGCACTCGTCGTGTCGTCCACCTTCGGTCTCGCCGTGTTCGCCACGCTCATCACCCGCGCCAACTACGTCCCATAACAACCGTTGGACCCGCCGGGCGGCTCGAGCACGAGCGTGGCAGCAGCCAGGGCCGCGGCATCGGCAGGAACGCTGATGCCGCGAAGGTCGTAGAAGGCGTAACGGCCATCTGCGCTCTGCGTCGACGGTTCACCGAGCACCGAACGCCACGGCGCCTCGACCTCTCCCGGCACACGGTCCCCCCGGCGATCCACGACGACCCCGGCGATGCCGACGGCCCGCACCCGCGCAGCCTGCTCCGCCGCCGGCATCGCCGCCAGCGCGCACGGCCAGTCCGGGTGACGGCCACGCATGAATCCCCAGGTCCACCGCAGGGCCGGCGCGTGGACGTACCCCAAGGCCCCGTCGTAGGGCCCGATGCCCAACCGGTTGGGCATCTCGGGGAACGGGAGGTGGGGGGCGACGAGCACCCCTGCACCGTCGCCGAGCCGGGCCCGCACGTCGGCGAAGAACGACGCATCGTTCGACCACCTCGCCGCTGCGGCCGCATACGGCGGAACGTCGGCGGGAGCAGTCTGGTCGAACCAACCGACCGACCCGACCGCAAGCGCAGCGAGCGCAGTCACGGTGCCGACTGGCCAGCCACGACGGGCGGCGAGCCGACCGGCGAGCTGCTCGACGACGATCAGGGCGGCCGCCAGCGCGACGAAGGCGACGAGGATCGAGATCCGGTTCCAGGACCGGATCTCCCGGAGGCCCGCAGCGGAGAGCAGATAGGAGAACCCGCTGACGGTGGCCACCAGGATCGACACGACGGCAACCAGGGCCAGCCGGCGCAGCCGCGCCTCGACACGGCGGCCGGCGATCGCGACGACGAACACCACGAAAAGCACACTGAGCCCGGCCGCCCCGACCAGCCCGAGCGCCTGCCCCTCCTCGGAGGGCACCACGGTGCCGCGGGCTTCGGCGGCGAGCGCGGCCAGCCCATCGACCCGATGGTCGAGCCGGGGTGCGTAGAGCTGGCTCACCCGGAGCCCATAGAGCTCGGTCTCACCCGGCGTCCGCCCGGCCACGCCGGGGTTGGTCCCGTTCCCGGCGAGCTCGGCGAGCGACGGCGACACGTTCAGTGCGAACGCGACGCCCGCAACGGCGATCATCGCCCCGGCGGCGAGGACCGGCCGCCACTGGCGCCGTTCGAGGGCGGCGACCACCCCGGCGACGGCCACGAGCAGCAGGGTGAACGCGAGGTAGTACGCCCCGGTCGAGGCCAGCCCGACCAGACCGGCGACGACCCACCACCACCGGCGGTCCCGCCACGGCGCCAGATCGTCGAACAGCGCCAGGGCGAGCAGTACCGACACGGGCACCAGTGCGTACGACGACAGGAGCAGGTGCACCTCGTTACGAGCGAAGTGGTAGGGCGCCACGGCATAGATCACTGCGCCCACCATTGCGGTCGCTCGCCGTAGACCCAGGCGCCGCAACGCCACGCAGGCCACTGCGGCCACCATCGGAAAGGTGACCAGGTAGAGGGCATTGACCGCCGCCCCCGGCGAGCCGGTCACGGCAGCGAGGATCCGCAGGAGCAACCAGTTCGCATTGTCGACCCCCTGGGGGAGGTCGTGCAGCCGTTGGCCGAACGGGAACCCCAGGTGGTCGTTGGTCAGGTAGCCGTCCCCCTGGCCGAGCGCACGCGCCACCATCAGGTAGAAGCTGGCATCGCCCTCGGCGACCCACGGCACCGACCAGCGGGCGCGCCACACCTGCAAATGGGCACCGACTGCGACCGTCGTGGCGATGGCCACCGCGGTCGCCTCGGCGAGCAGGATCCGAACCCGTACGGATCCTGCCGGCGACGCCACGGCCCGGCACGGTAGTTGCGGCTAGCGTCCTCACGGGTTTCTCCCAGGTTCCGCATGCGCCCCGCCGACCCCGCACTCGCCCCCTTCGCAGGCCGGACCTGCCTGGTCACGGGCGGCCTCGGCTTCATCGGGTCAAACGTCGTCCACGCCCTCGTCGCCGCCGGCGCCCGCGTCCGAGTCGTCGACGCACTCGTCCCCGAGCACGGCGGCGATCGCCGGAACCTCGACGGCGTCGCCGACCGGGTCGGGATCACCGTGGCCTCGATCGGCGACGCTGCCGCGGTTCGCCCCGTGCTCGACGGCGTCGAGTTCGTGTTCAACGTCGCCGGGCAGGTGTCGCACCTGGAGTCCATGAGCGATCCGCTGCGCGATCTCGAACTGAACGCCCGCAGCCATCTGGCGTTCCTCGAGCAACTCCGTCACGAGCGGCCCGAGGCGACCGTGGTCCACACGTCGACCCGGCAGGTCTACGGCCGTCCCCGCTACCTGCCCGTCGACGAGGACCACCCGACGGCACCCGTCGACGTCAACGGGGTCGACAAGCTCGCCGGCGAGCAGTTCCACCTGCTCTACCACGCAGTGCACGAACTGCGGATCTCGGCACTGCGGCTCACCAACGTCTATGGCCCACGCCAGAACCTTGCCAAGGACGGCCTCGGGTTCCTCCCGGTGTTCGTGCGACGGGCCTTGGCCGGCGAGACGATCTCGCTCTACGGCGACGGGTCGCAGTTGCGCGACTGCCTCCACGTCGACGACGTCGTGCGTGGTCTGGCCTTGGCGGCCCAGTCGCCCGATGCACCCGGCGAGGTGTTCAACCTCGGCCACCCCGAGCCGCTGACGCTCGCCGAGATCGCCAGGCTCACCATCGCCGCCGCCGGTACGGCGAGCGGCGTGGTCACCGTGCCGTGGCCCGCCGACCATGCGCGCATCGACATCGGCAGCTTTCACGGCGACTTCTCGAAGGCCAAGCGCATCCTCGGATGGGAACCGCACATCGGCTTCGCAGCCGGGGTCGACGATGCCGTCCGGTACTACCGGGCGCATGCGTGGGCGGTGCCGACACGCCCGGAGACCACTGCGTGATCCCGGTCGTCGATCTCGCCCGGCGCGGGCTGCATCAGCGAGAGGCGTTCCTCGTCGCCGTCGAACGGGTGCTCGCCGGCGGTCAGGTCCTGCTCGGGCCCGAACTGCGCGGGTTCGAGGAGGAGTTCGCCGCCTGGACCGGCCACGACCATTGCGTCGCCGTGGCCTCCGGCGCGACGGCGATCCAACTCGCGCTGCACGCCGTCGGCGTGGGTCCCGGCGACGAGGTGATCGTCCCGGCGCACACCGCTGTGCCGACCGCCTCGGCGGTGTGCGCCCTCGGCGCCGTCCCGGTGCCGGCAGACGTCGACCCCGAAACGGCGACGCTCGATCCGGCATCGGCCCGCGCCGCTCGCACCGAACGCACCCGGGCCGTGGTGCCGGTCCACCTCTATGGTCATCCGAGCCAGCTCCCGGATCTCGGGGTGCCGATCGTCGAGGACGCCGCCCAAGCCCACGGTGCGCTCACGCCCGGTTCCGGTTCCGCAGCGGTCGCCTACAGCTTCTACCCGACCAAGAATCTCGGCGGGATCGGCGATGGCGGTGCCGTCGTCACCGACGACGCAACGATGGCCGAGCGCCTTCGCCGCCTGCGGGTCCACGGGATGGCCGAGCAGTACGTGCATACCGAGGTCAGCCAGAACTTCCGGATGAGCGAGATCGAGGCCGCCTGGCTCCGGTTGAGCCTCGGCGAGCTCGAGGCCGGCAACACCCGCCGCCGCGCGGTCGCCGACCGTTACAGGACGGCGGCACCCGGGCTGCGTTGGCATCCCGATCACCCCCGTCACGTGCGGCATCTGTGCGTCGTGCGGGTCGCCGACCGGGAGCGGTTCCGGGCCGAACTCGGCCGGGCCGGCATCGGCACCGGTGTCCACTATCCGCTGGCGATCACCCAGCAGCCCGCCTACCGGCACTTCGCTCGAGTTCCATGCCCACAGGCCGAGGCCTGGGCCGCCGAGTGCGTCTCGCTACCGTGCTTCCCCGAACTGACCGACGACGAGGTGGACGCCGTGTGCACCGTACTGGCCGAGGTTGCGGACCAGGCGTGGGCTCGATGAGCGCACCCCGGAATCCGCTCGTGACGAGCGTGTCAGCGTTCTTTCCCTGTTACAACGATGAGTTGTCGATCCCGAAGATGGTCCGCGACGTTCACGCTGCACTCGAGGCCTCCGTGCCCGACTTCGAGGTCATCGTCGTCAACGACGGCTCGAAGGACGGCTCGCTCGCCGTGCTCCGCGACCTGCAGCGTGCATTGCCCCGGCTCGTCGTGGTCGACCACGAGGTCAACCGGGGCTACGGAGGCGCCTTGATCTCCGGCTTCGGTGCTGCGTCGAAAGAGTGGGTCTTCTACACCGACGGCGACGCGCAGTACGACGCCTCGGAGATCGTTCGGTGCATCGATGCCGTGACCCCGACCACCGACGTCGTCCAGGGGTTCAAGCTGGGCCGGGGCGATCCTTGGTACCGCAAGGTGATCGGCCGGGTGTACCACCACGTGGTCAAGGTCTTGTTCCGCCTCCACGTCCAGGACACCGACTGCGACTTCCGGTTGATCCATCGTCGGGTGCTCGACCGGGTCACGCTCCGGTCGACCAGCGGCGTGATCTGCGTCGAGATGATGCGCTCCTTCGAAGCGGCCGGCGCGCGCTTCGTCGAGGTCGGCATCAGTCACTTCCACCGGCCGCACGGCCGCAGCCAGTTCTTCCGTCTTCCGGCGATCGCCCGCTCGGCGCGCCAGTTGCTGCAACTCTGGTGGCGCATGATGGTCCGTCACCGGCCCGCCTGAGCGAGGATCGCCACATGCGCACCCTGCCCCGCCCCGGCGCCCTGCTCGTTGCGATCGTCCTCGGGCTGCTCGCCGCCGTGAGCACCACCGCCGGCCCTGTGGCCGCCCAGACCTCCAGCACGGCCCCGCTGCCGACCGCACCGGCCTCGACGGCCCCGCTGCCGACCGCACCGCGACCCACGGCAGCGGGCGCCGAGGGCAACAGCCTCCCGCGGCCCAACTCCGGCGTCGAGCCGCAAGCCTCGGGCGACCGAGGCGGGTGGGCGCAGCTCGTGCTGATGGTGCTGGTGTTCGCCGCCGTGGCTGCCGTCATCGGCCGGATCGCCTGGGCCACGAGCAAGCGCACCCGGGCCAAGGCCAGCGGGGTCTAGCCGGCGCGTCGAGCGGCGAGCAGGTCCGAGCAGAACGCCGCCGTCCCCGATACGAGTGCATGCGGCGCCTCCCACGGGACGAAATGGCCGCAGTCCCGCAACAGGAACGGGCCCACGTGTTTGTCGAACACGACCGCCGCCATCCGATCGAACGCCGGGTAGAGGACGTGGTCGGAAGTACCGAACAGCACGAGCGTCGGGGTGCGGCCGTTGCGGCCGGTGCGCCCTGGTTCGCTGCGGGCCGACGGATGGAACGCAGACTCGTATCCCCCGAACGAGGCCCGGAGCTTTGCGCCGTCACCGAACGGTTCGGCGTGGAACGCCGCAGCCTCGGCCGTGAACGACCCGGGATGGGCCCAGAACCGGCTGGCGTAGAAGGTGGTGATGTAGCGCTGCCGCTGCGCCGGCGTTGCCAACTCGGCCGCCAACTCGTCGGGCTCGTTGCCCTGGCGCCAGAAGTAGTCCGCAGCCTCCCGGGGTGCTCGCGTGCCGACGATCGACGCCATGCGCTCCTTGTCGTAGGGCAACGGCGAGTTGAACAGCACCATGCGGTCGACCCAGTCGGGGTGACGGAGCGCAAGGTCCTGGATGACCGGTCCGCCGAGGTCGCCGCCGAGCAGCACGACCTTGTCGTGGCCGAGGACGTCGTGGACGAGCGCGTACAGGTCACGGGCGTGCGCAGGCACGTCGTGGAACCCGTCGGGGCCGACCTCGGAGTCGCCGAATCCCCGCAGGTCGGGCACGATCACCTCGAAGCCGCAGTTGGCCAACGGTTCGATGACCCGCCAGAACACCCGCTTGGTCTCCGGCCACCCGTGTACGCACACGAGTGGCACCCCACCCGGGTTCTCCCGGACGTAGGCCTGGGCGAAGCCTCTCGGAGCGGCGGTGTGCACGGTGAACCGGGCGGGATCGAGATCGGGGTCACGGACGGGATCGGTCACCTCCCTACGCTGCCCGCCATGACCGACCCGTTGCACACCTGGAGCGTCGGACTGCTCTCGGCCTGGGACGCCCCAGATCGCGAGCAGGACGTTGCGAGGCGGTCGATGCTCGAACACCTCGACGCCCACTGCGACGGCGTGCGCCGCGCCTGCACCGCCGGCCACCTGACCGGCTCGGCGCTCGTGGTCGACCATTCGTGGAGTCGGGGGCTGCTCCACCTGCACAAGCGCCTGGCCCGCTGGCTGCAGATGGGCGGACACACCGACGACGCCGACCACACCCTGGCCGCCACCGCGCTGCGGGAGGCGACCGAGGAGTCCGGGATCCCGGGGCTCCGCCTGGCCACCGACGCACCGGTCGATGTCGACATCCATCCGCTCGACTGCCCTGCCGGTCGGCCCAACCGCCATCTCGACGTGCGCTGGCTGGTCGTGGCGCCACCCGACGCCCGGCCCGTGGTGAGCAGCGAATCCCTCGTGCTGCGCTGGTTCCCGCTCGACGCGCTGGCCACCGGCGACGTGGACGCCGTGGTCGGCGCCAGCGTCCAGCGATTGGCCAGGCGGGCCATCGAGCTGCGCCCGTAGGCTCCGGCGGTGACCCCCGAGGAGTTCCGCACCGCCGGCCATCAGCTCGTCGATTGGATCGCCGACTACGTCACCGGCCTCGCCGACGAACCGGCTCGGTACCCGGTGCGGTCCCCGCTGGCCCCAGGCGAGGTGCGGGCGATGCTCCCCGCCCATCCGCCCTCGGCTCCCGAGGCGTGGTCGGTGGTCTTCGCCGACCTCGAGCGGGTGGTGGTGCCCGGACTGACCCACTGGCAGCACCCGTCGTTCTTTGCGTACTTCCCGTGCAACTCGTCGTTCCCGTCGATCCTGGGCGAGTTGGCCTCGGCCGGGCTGGGCGTGAACGGGATGCTGTGGGCCACGTCCCCGGCGGCCACCGAGATCGAGACCGCGATGCTCGACTGGATGCGTGAGCTGCTCGGCCTGCCCGAGCGTTTTTCGTCGAGCGGCGACGGCGGCGGCGTGATCGAGGGCACGGCGTCGGAAGCCACCCTGTGCGCGGTGCGGGCCGCCCGCCACCGGGCGACGGCTGCCGGCGCCCCGCTCGAGCGCCTGGTCGCCTATGCCACCTCCCAGACCCACTCCTCGATCGAGAAGGGCCTGCGCATCGCCGGGATCCCGGTCGACCGGCTTCGCCTGGTCGACGTCGACGGCACCTACGCGATGCGTCCCGAGGCGCTCGCGGCCGCGATGGCCGCCGACCGGGCCGCCGGGCTGGTGCCGTTCGTCGTCGTGGCCAGCCGGGGCACGACCTCGTCGATGGCGTTCGACCCGACGCCGGCCATCGCCGAGGTGTGTCGGGCCGAGGGCGCGTGGCTCCACGTCGACGCCGCGATGGCGGGCATCGCAGCGCTCTGCCCGGAACTGCGCTGGGTGAACGACGGCCTCGAGCTCGCCGATTCCTATTGCACCAACCCCCACAAGTGGATGGGCGTGAGCTTCGACTGCGACCTGTTCTGGGTGGCCGACCGCGGTGCGCTGCTCGCTGCGCTGTCGATTCTGCCCGAGTACCTGCGTACCGCAGCCGCAGAGGCCGGCCAGGTGATCGACTACCGAGACTGGCAGATCCCACTCGGGCGCCGGTTCCGGGCGCTCAAGCTGTGGTGGACGATCCGGCTCGAGGGCCTCGAGTCGTTCCAGGCGATGATCCGCCGCCACCTCGCCGTCACCACGGAGCTGGTGTCGTGGGTCGAGGCCGACGAGCGCTTCGAGCTGGCCGCTGCGCCGTCGCTGAACCTCGTGTGCGTCCGGCTCCGCGGCGGCGACGCTGCGACCGACGCGCTGATCGAGGCGGCCAACGCGACCGGCGAGGCGTTGTTCACCCGGACCGTGCTCGACGGCCGCAGTGTGTTGCGGTTCTGCATCGGTGGCCGCATCACCGGACGGGCCCACGTCGAAGCGGCGTGGGCCCTGTTGCAGCGCTGCGTCGGACCCTGATCCGCGTTTGCCTCAGGCCGGGCGGGCGTAGGCCAGCAGCGGGGCCCGGCGCATTGCGTCGGCGCCGGCCTTGCAGTCCTCCGAGCTCCGGTGGGCCAGTCCACCGGGATCGATCTCGCGCCATCGCACCGCTGGCCCGTCGAGGACGATCTCGCTGACCCCGCAACGGCTCGGGCCGAATCCCGCCGAGGAGCTCGAGACGAATCCCGTCGACGGCGCCCACAGCGACATGAGCCCGTCGTCGAGACGGAACGCCGCCCCCCGGTGGAGATGACCCGAGGCGACGAAGCGGACCGGACCGGCGGCGAGCACGGCCATCAGCGCTTCCCGGGACGAGAGCGGCACGGACCAACCGGGACGGTCCTCCCGCTCCGGTCGGCTCACGCACAGCGGCTTGTGCATGAACAGCCCGACGTGCTCGGGCCCGCGCAGTTCTTCCCGGAGCCACTCGTACTGCTCGGCTTCGTGCGCAGGAAGCTCCCCGAGCAGCAGGTTGTCGATCCCGATGAGGCGCCAGTCGGCAACGTCGACACTGAACCGGTCGGCTCCCCAGGTGGCCACGAATGCATCGACTCGGTCGGGATTGATGCGCTGCCCTTGCCACGGACTCGGGCCGCTGTCACCGACGTCGTGGTTGCCTGGGATCGCAACGACGCACGCACCGATGCGCTCGTGCAACCTCCGGGCGAAGTTCCGGTCGTCGGTGTCGTCGGGATCGTCGAGGGCGATGTCGCCGGTGTTCACCACGACAGCGGGCGGATCGTCGTTCAACCAGTCGACGACACGATCGAAGTTCGCTGCGGCATACGCCCGTGCCCCGGACAGGTGGGTGTCGGACAGCTGCACGATCCGCACGGCCATGGCATGCACGGTAGGACGCCGGACCCTTCGTCCCGATGGCCACCCGATGAACCCGGTCGGTACGTGTGATGAACCTCCACAGCGACGTCCGGGTCCGTCAGCGGCCGATCCCTGTGGCGATCGACAGCAGCTGGTGCAGCATCCGGGCCGTTGCGCCCCATACCGTCTCGTCGTCGAGGTGGAAGAAGTAGAGGGTGTGCGGCAGCGAGGGGTTGCTGCGCGTCCAGCGCTCCTCTACGTAGGTACCCGGGGTGAGGAAGTCGGCGAGCGGCACGGTGAGGATCCGGTCGACTTCCTCGGTCCCGGGCCGCAGCACGGGCCGATCCGCGAGCCGGGCCACCACCGGCACGATCATCGTGGCCGACACGAACGTCGAGAGGTGGTCGAGTTCGCCGATCACCTCGACCTGCGCCGGATCGAGACACACCTCCTCCCAGGCCTCGCGCAGCGCAGCATCGACCGGCGTCTCGTCCGCGTCGAGTTTGCCCCCCGGAAAGCTGACCTCCCCCTTGTGCGAGCGCAGGTGCCAGGCCCGCCGGGTGAGCACGACCTCAGCCCCGTGCGGCCCGTCGAAGAGTGCGATCAAGACGGCGGACCAGCGGAACTCGACCGTGTACGGATCGGCGCCGCGACCCGGGCCGCGCGCCGCGATCGTCGACAGCAGCGGGTCCAGGTCGATCCGACCGAGCCCCTGGGGCCAGGGAGGTGGCCCCCCGGGCTCCCAATCCTGCGGCCGCGGGATGATCTGATCGCCACCGCGACGCCGCACCGTCAGGCGCCCGCCTCGGCCGCCAGACTGGCCAGCAGTTCCGGGAGGCCATGCGTCTTCAGGTTTGCCAACGTGCGCCCCGGGGGCGTCTCACCGCGCTCCCACTCGTTCCAGAACGCGAGCAACTTCGACGCATCGGGGGGCGGCTTGTCCATGCGTCGAGCCTACGAGCCCTTGCGCTTTCGGTACGCCTTGAGTCCCGAACCAGCCACCCGGCCGAGCCCCCTGCTCGCCGCAAGGGCGCTCTTGCCCGCGACGTCACCGGCCTTGGCCGCCGCCTCCCGACCCACGACGACCTTCTGACCGACGGCGGCGCCGGCGCGGCGGCCGGCCGCTTCGCTTCGGGCGGACCCCTGGAGGTCCTCGGGATCAGGACGGAGTCGGCGCAACCGCTGCGCCGGCCGGTAGTCGACCTTCACCACGAAGGCGGCGAACACCACGGCGGTGGCGACCAGCGTCGCCCGCGCCGTTCCCCCGAGGCTCGATCCGGCGAGTGCCAGAGCCACCAGGCCAAGCGCGGCCGCCGCGTCGAACCACCGGTGGGCCGGACGCCCGACGAGCCGAAGAGCGGTCAGCGGCCCGTCGGCGAGCGCTGGGACGGCCAGCACGACAAGGCCGGCAGCAACGAGGACCAGCGGTTCGTCCGACCGTACGCCGGCGCCGAGCACGGCGAATCCGAGGAGGTATTCGACGGCTTGGTGGAGTCCGAACGGCAGACGCACTCGGCCATGATGCCAGCACCGGCCCCACACGCGCCGGTGCCCCGGCACGAGGCCGGGGCACCGAACCGGACATCACCGCAGCAGCGGTGCGCTCACATCATGCCGGGCATGCCGCCCATGCCGCCGCCCGGGGGCATGGCCGGGGCCTTCTTCTCGGGTTTGTCCGCCACGAGGCACTCCGTCGTGAGCACCAGAGCAGCGATCGACGCTGCGTTCTGCAACGCCGCCCGGGTGACCTTGGCCGGGTCGATGACGCCTGCCTTGACCAGGTCCTCGAGCTGGCCGGTCGCAGCGTTGAGGCCAATCGTGCCGGACTCGGACTCGATGTGTTCGACCATCACGGAGCCCTCGAGCCCGGCGTTCTCGGCGATCAGGCGGGCCGGCGCCTCCAGCGCCGTGAACACCGACTTCGCACCGGTCGCCTGGTCACCCGACAGGGTGCCGATCAGCTCGGCGACCGCCTTGCGGGAACGCAGCAGGGCAGTGCCGCCGCCGGCAACCACACCCTCCTCGATGGCGGCCCGGGTGGCCGACAAGGCGTCCTCGATACGGTGCTTCTTCTCCTTGAGCTCCACCTCGGTGGCCGCCCCGACCTTGACGACGGCCACGCCGCCCGACAGCTTGGCGAGGCGCTCCTGGAGCTTCTCGCGGTCCCAGTCGGAATCGGTGTTCTCGATCTCGGCCTTGATCTGGTTGATCCGGCCGGCGATGTCGTCGGCCGAGCCGGCGCCCTCGACGATCGTCGTGTCGTCCTTGGTGATGACAACCTTCTTGGCCCGACCGAGCAGGTCGAGGGTGACGCCCTCGAGCTTGAGACCGACCTCCTCGGCCACGACCTGGCCGCCGGTGAGGATCGCCATGTCCTGGAGCATCGCCTTACGACGGTCGCCGAACCCGGGGGCCTTGACCGAGGCGGAATTGAACGTGCCGCGGATCTTGTTCACGACGAGGGTGGCCAGGGCTTCGCCCTCGACGTCCTCGGCGATGATCACCAGCGGACGACCGGTCTGCATGACCTTCTCGAGCACCGGGAGCAGGCTCTGGACCGAGGAGATCTTGCCCTGGTTGAGCAGGATCAACGGGTCGGTGAGGACCGCTTCCTGGCGGTCGGCGTCGGTGACGAAGTAGGGCGAGATGTAGCCCTTGTCGAACTGCATGCCCTCGGTGAAGTCGAGCTCGATCCCGAAGGTGTTCGACTCCTCGACGGTGACCACGCCGTCCTTGCCGACTTTGTCGATCGCCTCGGCGATCACTTCGCCGACGGCCGGGTCGGCCGCCGAGATCGTGGCCACCTGGGCGATCTCGGACTTGTCGGAGATCTCCTTCGACTGATCCTTGATCGACTGCACCGCAGCGGCGACGGCGGCCTCGATGCCCTTCGTCAGCAGCATCGGCGACGCGCCGGCGGCAACGTTGCGAAGGCCCTCGCGCACGAGCGCCTGAGCCAGCACCGTCGCAGTGGTGGTGCCGTCACCGGCGACGTCGTTGGTCTTGGTGGCGACTTCCTTGACGAGTTGGGCACCCATGTTTTCGAACGGGTCCTCCAGCTCCACTTCCTTGGCGATCGACACACCGTCGTTGGTGATGGTCGGCGCCCCGAACTTCTTGTCGAGCACGACGTTGCGGCCCTTGGGCCCGAGCGTCACGCGGACGGAGTTGGCGAGCTTGTTGACGCCCGCCTCGAGCGCCCGGCGAGCGTCTTCGCCGAACTTGAGTTGCTTGGCCATGTGGTTCAGGGCCTCACTTGTCGATCTTCGCGAGCACGTCGCGGCTGGTGAGGATCAGCAGATCCTGCCCCTCCACGGTGATCTCGGTTCCGCCGTACTTCGAGTAGACGACGGTGTCGCCGACCGCGATGTCGAGGGCGAAGTGCTTACCCTCGCTATCGGACCAACGGCCGGGGCCGACGGCAAGGACGGTGCCCTGCTGCGGCTTCTCCTTGGCCGTGTCGGGGATCACGAGACCCGACGCGGTGCGCTCCTCGGCCTCGTTGGCCTTCACGACGATCCGGTCATCGAGCGGCATGAGCTTCATGATGGACAGCCTCCGTTGGCTCAGTTCTTGTCCGTGCGGCGCTGCCGGGTTCATCCCTAGCAGTCGCCAAAGGCGAGTGCTAACGATACGCGGGCGACCGGGCCGTTAGCAACCTCGGAGCGCGAGTGCTAACGGCCCGGTGACGTCGGCGTCAGCCCGCCTTGACCACCTGGACGTCGAGCTCGAGCTTCACCTTGTCGCTGATCACGACGCCGCCGGTCTCGAGCACGGCGTTGTACTCGAGACCCCACTCCTTGCGGCTGATCTCGGTCTCGGCGCTGAACCCGGCTCGGGTGCCGCCCCACGGGTCGGGCGAGACGCCCTCGAACTCGAGCTCGAAGGTGACGGGCTTGGTGATGCCCTTGATGGTGAGCTCCCCGGCCAGGACGTAGTCGCCACCGTCCGCGGTGATGCCGGTGGAGCGGAACGTCATCGTCGGGTGGGCGGCGACATCGAAGAAGTCGCCGGTGCGTAGGTGGTTGTCCCGGTTGTCGTCGCCCGTGGCGATCGAGCCCATCTGCACCTCGGCCACGACCGAGGAGGCGAGCTTGTCCTCACCCACGGTGACCGCTCCGGAAAAGGTGGTGAAGCTGCCCCGCACCTTGGACACCATCAGGTGCCGCACGGTGAAGCCGACGCGCGAGTGGGCGGCGTCGACGTTCCAGGTACCGGGGGTGAGGGCGGACAGGTCGGCCATGGGGGTGCTCCTTGTTGTCGGGAGGGGATCAGATCTTTGCGACCGCAAGGATATCGAAGAACATTGCGCATTCAACATTTGCAGAGCAAACATCCCTCGCTAGCCTGGCCTGGTGACGCGCTGGCTCGACGACGACGAGATGCGGGCGTGGCGCGGGCTGGTCGAGGTCATGGCCGGCGTCGAGGCCGACCTCGAAGCCGAACTGGTCGAGCGCCACGGGTTGGCGGTCGGCGAGTACGGGGTCCTCGTCCACCTCTCCGAGGCCGAGGGGGAGGCGATGCGCATGTGCGACCTCGCCGCCCGCCTCCACCTGTCGCCCTCCGGGCTCACGCGCCGCATCGACGGTCTGGTCCGAACAGGACTGGTGCGTCGCGAGCCTTCGAAGGAGGACCGCCGCGTCATGCGCGCCGTGCTCACCCCGGCCGGACGGTCCGCCATCCACGCTGCAGCGCCCACGCATGTCGACGGGGTGCGGCGTCACCTGCTCGACCATCTCGATCGCACCCAGATCCGGGTGCTCGGCCAGGCCTGGGCCGCGGTGCAGGCGGCGCGGCCGAACCGGGCGGGCGCGCCCAAGCGCACCGATTGAGCCGGTTCAGCCGAGGGTGATCCCGGCCTGCGCGAGCAGGCCGAGCGTCTCCACCAGT
>JBEIFW010000013.1:0-32338 GCA_040382215.1 Acidimicrobiales bacterium | reverse complement strand
CCCGCTCGGCCTCGAGCTCGGCGATCTGCTCGGCCCGGCGCTCGCCCGGGTCGGCACCCGGTCCGGGCCGGCTCACGCCGGCCTCGCTCACGCCTCTTGCTCCTCGAGCTCCCGATCGCGCCGCGCCGCAAGCGCGGCGGCGACCAGGGCGCGATCCTCGGCGCTCGCTTCGCCGGCGAGCCGACGGGATCGGAAGACCACGACGAGCCCGGCCAGCGCGGCGATCCCGGCGATGACCGGCAGGGCCCACACGAGGCTGGCGAACCCTTCGGCCGGCGGCACGAACTGCGAGCCCGGGAACGACCGCTCGATCGCCGCACGGATCTCGGCGTCGGTGCGCCCGGCGGCGACCTGTCGAGCGATCTCGGCCTTGATCTGCATCGCCGACGTCGCCCGTGAGTCGTACACGCTCTCGGCCTCGCACGTCGGACACTTGAGCGTACGGGCGATCGCCTCGATCCGCTCACGGCTGTCGGAGGGGCCTTCGTCGCGGACGACGGCGACCGCCAGCCCTGCGGCGACGATCAGCACCAGCCCAACCCAACCGAGCAGTCGGGGCTTCACGTCCGGCTCCGCAGGGCGTTCAGGAGAGTCAGGAGCACGTCGGCGGTCACGGTGGAGATGATCCGCTGCCGCACGATCCCGGCCGGGTCGATGATCCAGGTCTCGGGCACCCGGGCGACGCCGAAATCGACGAACGCCTTGCCCGTCGGCTCGGCCACCACCGGCCACGACCCGCCGTTGTCGGCGAAGAACCGCCGGGTGTCGTCGAGTTCCTGGAAGTTGGACAGCAGGCTCACCAGCTCGACACGTCCCGTCGTCAGTCGCGCCTGACTCGTTGCGAAGGCAACGAGTTCCGGGTGCTCCTCCACGCACGGCACGCACGATGGGGAAAAGAAGTTGAGCACCACCCAGCTCCCCCGGCGGTCCGCCAGCCGGAACGTGCGGCCGTCCAGCGTCGGGCCCTCGACGACGGGTGCGGGCCGGCCGAGCAGCGGCGTGGCGGCGGCATCCACCTCCTCACCTTTCCCCGTGGCGAGCACCACCACGAGGCCGGCCACGACGAGGGCAACGGCGAGCGAGATCCACGGCGCAACCCGCCGGCGGGGCGGGCCGTCGTAGACGACGGGCTCATCGGGCGCAAGGTCGGCGCTCACGACGGAACCTGCTCGAGCGACGGGGCCATGTCGGGCACCGGCGACGAGGTGGGATCGGTCGGGCGACGGCGGCGACGGCCCGGGAACGCTGCGAGCACCGTCCCCAGCGCCATGATCCCGCCACCCACCCACAGCCACGACACGAGTGGGGTGACGAGCACCTTGATGACCGCGGCGCCGTCGGCGCCAGGGCGCTGCTGGATGGTGACGTACACGTTGCGGGTCAACGTCGGCTTGACCGACGGCTTCAGGATCCCGCTCGCGCCCGACGCCCGGAAGGTCTGCAGCGCCGGCTCGCGCAGCTCGCCGTCGACCCGGACCCGGGCCCGCAGCTCGGTGACCTGTTCGAGGGTGACGAGCTCGCTGCCCTCGTAGAGGACCGTGTGCCCGTCGAACGTGCCCGACTGCCCGGGACGCAGCTCGAGCTCGGTCGAGGTCTCGTAGGCCTGCGCCGCTGCGAAGGCCACTGCGATCACGATGACCCCGAGGTGCACGATCATCCCGCCGTTGGTGCGCCCGAGCAGGCCGCGCACCCCCTGGCGGCGGGTCGCCAGCACGAGCTGACGCCCGGCTGCCCCGGCGGCGAACCCGCCGAGCCCGAACGCCGCCACGGGCGCCCACCCCGTGGCCCCGAGCACGACGGCCGTGACCACGGTGGCGGCACCGATCCACGCCGGCCACCACAGCCGTTGCGACAGCAACTCACCGGAGGCCTTACGCCACGGCAACACCGGTGCGATCGCCATGAGCGTCAACATCGCCAGCCCGAGCGGCATCGTCATCGTGTCGAAGAACGGTCGCCCGACGCTCAGGCGCTCGTCGCGTAGCGCCTCGACCACCAGCGGGAACACGGTGCCGAGCAGCACCACGAAGGCGAACACGGCGAACAGCACGTTGTTGGCGAGGAAGGCACCTTCGCGCGACACCGCCGAGTCCATCGTGCCCGGGGCGCGCAAGCGATCGCCGCGCCAGGCGATGAGGCCGAGCGACACCGCCACCACCACCCCGAAGAAGCTCAGGAACCACGGCCCGATCTGACCTTCGGCGAACGCGTGGACCGAGTTGATGACCCCCGAACGGGTGAGGAACGTGCCGAGGATCGTGAGCGAGAACGTGGCGCACAACAACGACAGGTTCCACACCCGCAGCAACCCGCGCCGTTCCTGGACCATCACGGAGTGGATGAACGCCGTGCCGGTGAGCCAGGGCAGCAGGCTCGCATTCTCGACCGGGTCCCACCCCCAGTACCCGCCCCAGCCGGTCACCTCGTAGGCCCACCACGCGCCGAGGATGATCCCGACGGTGAGGAACCCCCAGGCGAACAGCGTCCAGCGCCGGGTCTCGACCAGCCATCCCTCGCCGACCCGACCGGTGACGAGCGCTGCGATGGCGAACGCGAACGGCACGGTGAACCCGACGTAGCCGAGATACAGGATCGGCGGGTGGAATGCCATCAGCAGGTGGTTCTGCAGCAACGGGTTCGGACCAGGCCCGTCGGCCGGCACGACGTCGAGGGTCCGGAACGGGTTGGCCGGACCGAGCATCAACAGGAAGAAGAACGCGCACACGGCGAGCATCACGACCATCGCCCACGACACGAGCGCGTCGTCGGCCCGGCGCCGGAACCGCGCCGCAACCAGTGCCGTGTAGACGGCGAGGATCAGCCCCCACAGCAGGATCGACCCCTCGAGGCTGGACCACAACGCTGCGACGTTGAACAGCGCAGGGGTCCGGCTGGAGCCCACCTCGGCCACGTAGGCGAGCGAGAAGTCACGGGTGATGAGGGCCCGTTCCATGGCGCCGACCGAGAGCGCAGAACCGGCGAGCACCAACCAGACGTAGACCCGACCGGCCCGTACGAGCGCCGGGCGGCGGCGAGCAGCGACGACGTAGTTGATCCCGCCGAGGACCGAGGCGCCGAAGGCGAGTGTGACCCCGGCGAGACCGAGCGCCGCGTTCATGACGCGCTACTGCTGTAGTCCTTGGTGCGATCGGAGTGATCGGCTCGGTACTGCTCCGTGTGCTTCACGAGGATGTTCGTGCCGGCGAAGGTGCCGTCGGGCTCCTGGCGGCCCTCGATCACCACCGGGATGCCCTCCCGGAAGATCCCGCCGGGGCGACCGGCATAGGTGACGGGGATCGTGACCCGGCCGTACTCGACGGCGAAGCGCAGCGGCGTGCCCTCCTGCACCGATCCGGTCGCAACCGTGCCCTGGAGCCGAAAGCGCTTGTCCCCGGAGCACTCCGATCGCACGCCGACCTCGTCGGCATTGCAGAAGTACATCGTGGCCGCCGACAGGTTGGTGAACACGAGCACGGCGCCACCACCGAGGGCGACCGACAACACCGCGCCGGGGACGAGACCCCGACGACGACGCCGCCGGACGATGGACTCCACGGGCCGCGGGGTCAGGTCCACGGCTTGTCCTCGTCGGGGAGTTGACGGGCCAGCACCCGGCCCCGGCGAACGACGCGCAGCGCGAACAGCGCCATGCCGCCGAGCACCAGCGAGTACCCGAGCACGACGGTGCCGACGTAGCCGCTGATCACCGCCGCAGTCACGAGCCCACCGCCGCCGTGCCCACCGGCTCACCGCGACGTTCGGCGAGCGCCTGCTCGAGCCCACCCGCTTCGAGCCGGGCCTCCATCATCGCCACGCGGTTGCGGTGCACGAGCAGCCACACGTAGACGAGCGTGAACGCCACCACGCCGACGAAGACGCTGAAGAGCATCACCCCGTCGATCTGCGGGTCGAGGTCCTTGCGCAGGATCGTCGGCGACTGGTGCAGCGTGCGGAACCACTCGACGCTCTGGTGGACGAGCGGCACGTCGAGGAAGGCGATGATGCCCGCAACCGCCGCCCGCTTGGCCCGCACGTGCGGCGCCGCCGGGAGACGCCGCAGCGCCACGTATCCGACGAAGAGCAGGAACAGCAGCGCCGTGGTGACCAGACGCGCATCGCCCCAATCCCATACGTGCCCCCAGGTGACCTGCCCCCAGGTCATGCCGGTGACGAGCGCAAGTCCGGTGAACAGCAACCCGATCTCGGCCGAGCAGCCTGCGATCCGGTCCCAGGCCAGCGACCGGGTGCGCTTCCACAGGTACATGAGCGAACAGAAGGCGGTGACGCCGAAGGCCAGATAGGCGAGCCACGCCGAGGGCACGTGGACGTACATGAGCCGCACGCTGTCGCCCTGGACCTCGTCGGCCGGCGAGAGCAGGAACCCGAAGATCACCAACCACGCCAGGCCGGCCAGGGCGAGGACCCCGAGGATGCGGGAGCCCCGTGTGCCGGTGCCCGGTCGAGTCGTCGTTCCTGCCGTCATGTCTCCTCCAGGAGCGGACCGAAGGCCAGCAGCCCCAGCGCCGTGTAAGCCAGGGTGAACACCGCAAGAAGACCCACCCAGGGCCACGCATCCGTCAGTTCCGCCCTGATACCGAGGCTGGCCTCGACCGCACGAGTGGCCGCGATCAGCACAGGCATCACCACCGGCAGCACCAGGATCGGGAGCAAGGTGTCCCGAACTCGGATTCCGGCGGACAAGGCTCCGTAGATCGTACCGACCGCCGCCAGCCCGGTCGTAGCCACCACCACGGTCGTGACCAACACCACCCAACCGCCGACGCCCGGAGCATCGGGGCCGTAGAACAGCGCGACCCCGATCCCGAGCAGGGTCCCGAGGGCCAGGAGCTGCGCGGCCAGCGCTGCGGCCTTGCCGAGGAACACCCCGGCCGGCTCCAGGCCGGACAGGCGCAGCGCGTCGAGCGCGCCGTCGACGGTCTCGGGCCCGAACGCCCGCTGCACCCCGAGCAACAGCGACAGGAGCATCGCGATCCAGGCCAGTCCCGGGGTGACGTCACGCAGCGTGCTGCGGTTGCCGTCGAGCGCGAAGGCGAACAACACGAGCACCGCCATGGCGAACGGCAGCACCTGGACCATGCCGACCTTCGATCGCCACTCGATGCGAAGGTCCTTGCCGGCCACGAGCAGTGCCGTCCTCAGCATTGGTCGCCCCCCTCGACCGGCGAGACCGACGCAAGCTCGTCGCCGACGACCCGACCCCCCACCAACGTGAGCGTCCGGGTCGCGAGCGCGGCGACCCGATCGAGGTCGTGGGAGGCGAGCACGACCGTCGCGCCCGCCACCACCGCGGCCCGCAGCAGCCCGTCGAGGCGATCCCGCCCGTCGGTGTCGAGACCGGTGTGGGGTTCGTCGAGCAACCACAGTTCGGGGCGCCTCGCCGCCAACGCAGCGAGCGCAGTGCGCCGTCGTTGGCCGGCCGAGAGCCGTCCGACGGCCACCTCGGCCAGTCGGCCCTCGATGCCGAGCGCAGCGAGCGCTGCGTCCTGCTCGGCGCGCGAGGCACCGATCGCCCGCCCCCAGAAGCGCAGGTTCTCCCGTGCGGTGAGGTCCTCGTACAGCCCGTTGCGATGGCCGAGCAGGCCCACCCGCCGGGCGAGCGCCCGGGCGCCGTGCTCGGTGTCCACCCCGAGCACGGTGGCCGTACCCCGCACCCGCGGCAGGAGCCCGGCACACAGGCGCAGCAGCGTCGTCTTGCCGGCACCGTTCGGGCCGCGCAGCACCACCAGCTCGCCGGCACCGATCGTCACGGTCACCCCGGCGAGCGCCGGGAACCGTCCGAGCAGCACCACGGCGTCGTGCAGGTCGACGACGGCTTCCATGGGCGTAGGCACCGTACCCGGACCTGGACCGGGCGCGCCCGACCAGGCCGAACGCGTCATCGTGCCCCCCACCGATAGCGTCCCGAGAGCCGTGCGACCCACGAACCCCGAACCCCTCGGGCCGACGCCCGCTGCGCCGACGCGCCGGGCGCGTGTCGTGCCGCCCCCACCGCCGCTCGTCCCGGCCGTCGACCCGAATCCGTGGGGCCGGATCATGCCCGGTCGAGGGCGTCGGCACTGGTGGCGGGAGTGGCAGGCCTGGGTGGGAGGCACCGGACGCACCTTCATCGCCATCGGGCTGCTGCTTTTCGCCTTCGTCGGCTACCAGCTGTGGGGCACGGGTATCGAACAGGCTCGGGCCCAGGACGACCTCGAAACCCGCTTCCGCCAACTGCAATCGCAACTCGCAAGCACCCTCCCGGCGACGACCCTCCCGGCGACGACCGTCCCGGCGACGACCGTCGTTCGACCCGCAGCCGGTGGGACCGCCGCCCCGGTCACACCCCCCAGCACCCCCTCGGTCACCACCGCCGTACCGGCGACGGCCGCAGCGGCCCCGACGCCGCTCGGCCCGGCGACGACCGCCGTCGCGCCAGCCGTAGCCGTTGCGCCCGCCACGCTGCCCGAGTTCCGCCCCGGCGACCCGATCGCGCTGATGAAGATCCCGCGGCTCGGCGTCACCCAGACGATCGTGTCCGGGGTCGGCCGGGCCGACTTACAGCGCGGCCCGGGCCACTTCCGCACGACACCACTGCCCGGCGGGATGGGGAACGCTGCCATCGCCGGGCATCGCACGACGTTCGGGGAGCCGTTCCGCCATCTCGACGAACTCGCTCCGGGGGACCGCATCGAGATCACCGACGTCCTCGGACGGCGGTTCCTCTACCTCGTGCAGTGGAGCCGGGTGGTGGCCCCGACCGACCTCGGCGTGATCGAGAGCAGCGGGCAGCCCGAACTCACACTGATCACCTGCGATCCTCCCTTCACCGCCGCGAAGCGCCTGATCGTGCGAGCTCGGCTCGTCGACGGTGAACCGAACACGGCACCGCCGACACCAGCCGTCGTGCCCGAACGGGCGCCCGCCGGCGGACCGGCAACCACGTTGCCCGAAGAGCCGGTGGACGGCCCCGAACCCGCCGGTGGCGGTTCACCCGATCGGCCGCCGGGCCCGGCGCCGGGCGCCTCGTCGACCGGCGAGCCGCCGGCCGCCGAGTCACTCGAAGGGTTCGAGCAGCGCTGTTTCTCCGACGCCGCCGCCTGGCCCCACGTCGCCGCGTGGGGCTCGGTGCTTGCGATCGTCGCAATCCTGGCCTGGGTGTTGTCGAGCGTGAGCCGCCGGAACTGGATCGGAGCCCTTGCGGGGATCGGGCCGTTCGTGGTGATCCTGTACTTCTTCTTCCAGAACGTGAACCGCTTGCTGCCGGCGGGGTTCTGAACGGCTCAGGCGCCGGTGAATCGCGGCGGGCGCTTCTCGAGGAACGCCCGGCGCCCCTCCTGCAAGTCCGCCGATCTCCAGGCGCGTTCCCGGGCGGCTTCGACCACGGCATCGAGCTCGGGCGGTGGAGCCGATTGCTGCAGCATCAGCTTGTGCGCCGCGATCGTGAGCGGGGCCAGCGACGCGACCTGCCCGGCCCAGTCCATCGCATCGGCGAGCGTCCCGATCCGATGGACGAACCCGTTGCGGTGCAACGCCTCTGCGTCGTACGTCGAGGCGGCGAGCAACATGTCCCGAGCGATCGACCACCCGGCATCGCGAGCGAGGCGTTCGACGGTCCAGTGGTCGATCGAGAGCCCCAGCTTGGCCGCCGGGATGCCGAACCGGCTGGGGGCGGTCGCCATACGCAGGTCGCACGACAGCGCGAGTTGCATCCCGGCACCGAGCGCCGGGCCGTCGATGGCGCCGAGCACCGGGAACGGGAGCTCGACGAAGCCGCGCAGCACCGCGAACAGCGCCCGGCCGAATTCCCCGTCCTCCACCCCGCCGAGATCGGCACCGGCGCAGAATGCCGGCGGCCGCCCGGTAAGCACCAGGACCCGCACCCCGGCATCCACGGCCTCGAGCTGAGCCTGGCGCAGCGCCACGAGCGTGTCGTGATCGAGCGCGTTACGGCGGGATGGCCGGTCGAGGGTGACGAGCCGAACCGAACCGAACGACTCCGAGTGCACGGTCATGGGCGGCACCCTACGCGCGTCGCCCGTCGGGCCCGGCCTGTGCCGGGTTGCGCTCAGGAACCCGGGTAGGTGCGTCGGTCGGGCAGGAACCGGAACCGGCGGCGCACGGCCTCGACGTGGGCGACGTCGAGTTCGGCCACGAGCAGCGCCTCGGTGCGCGACCCGCCCGCGAGGATCTCCCCGAGGGGATCGATGATGCGGGAATCCCCGCAGTAGTCGAGCCCGCCACCCGATCCCACCCGGTTGACTCCGACGACGTAGGCCTGGTTCTCGATCGCTCGCGCCTGCAGCAGCGCCTGCCAGTGGGTGCGGCGCACCTCGGGCCAGTTGGCGCAGCACAGATAGACATCGGTGTGCGGTGCGAGTTGCCACCAGTCGTCGGCGAAGCGCAGGTCGTAACAGACGAACAGCGACACGCGCAGCCCCTCGACCGTGACGGTGACGAGCGACGATCCGGCGTCGTAGTGCTCGTGTTCCCCGCCGTAGGTGAACGGGTGCAGCTTGGCGTAGCGGTGCACCGTGCCGTCCGGGCCGGCGAGGATGCCGACGTTGCGCGGGCGGCCCGAGCCCGGCGACCGCTCCGGGACCGACCCGTAGAGCCAGATGCCGTGGCCGGCGGCCTGGGCGAGCATCCACTGCGACGTCGGGCCCCCCTCGTCCTCGGCCACCCGCTCCGGTGCCATCGAGAACCCGACGGCGAACATCTCGGCCAGCACGACGATCCGTGCGCCGGTCGCCGCAGCCGCGGCGACCGTCGGCTCGAGCCGAGCGCAGGTCGCAGCCCGGTCCTCCCAGCAGATGTCGTGCTGGATCGCCGCGATCCGCATCGCGCTCACGACCCCACCCGGGTCGCGTCGAGCACCCCACCGGCGTGCATCCCGGTCAGGCGAGCGACGGCTTCGTCGAGCACCTCCGGTTTCTTGCAGAACGCGAACCGCACCAACGAACGGCCGGCTCGCACGTCGTCGTAGAACACGACGTTCGGGATGGCGACCACGCCGCACCGCTCGGGGAGGCTGCGGCAGAACGCCATCCCGTCATCGGTGCCGAACGGCCGGACGTCGGTGGTGACGAAGTAGGTGCCCGCCGGCCGGAAAACCTCGAACCCGGCGGCGGCGAGCCCGACGCACAACCGGTCCCGCTTGGCTTCGAGATCGGCTCGGAAGCCCGCGAAGTAGTCCTCCCCGAGGCGCAGACCGTGAGCGACCGCCGCCTGCAGAGGCCCGGCCGAGACGTAGGTCAGGAACTGCTTGACGGTACGCACCGCCGACACGAGCGGAGCCGGTGCCGTGACCCACCCCACCTTCCAGCCGGTGAAGCTGAAGGTCTTGCCGGCCGAGCCGATCGTGACCGTGCGCTCCCACATTCCCGGCAGCGTCGCGATCGGGACGTGGGGGATCCCGTCGTAGGTGAGGTGTTCGTAGACCTCGTCGGCCACCACGATCAGGTCGTGCTCGATCGCCAACTCGGCGATCGCAGCGAGCTCCTCGCGCCGCAGCACCGTCCCGGTCGGATTGTGCGGCGTGTTCAACAGCAGCACCCGGGTGCGGGCCGTGATCGCATCGCGCAGCGCGTCGAGGTCGAGCGCGAACGACGGTGGGCGTAGCGTCACGGGACGGCGGATCGCTCCGGCCATCGCGATGCACGCGGCGTAGCTGTCGTAGAACGGCTCCAGCGCAACGACCTCGTCGCCGGTCTCCAGCAACGCCAACAACGACGCAGCGATCGCCTCCGTGGCGCCGGCGGTGACGAGCACCTCGGTGTCAGGGTCGGGCGTCAAGCCGTAGCAGCGCCGTTGGTGCTCGGCGATGGCCTGGCGCAGTGGGGCGATCCCCGGGCCGGGCGGGTACTGGTTGCCCCGGCCGGCCACGATGTCCGCTGCGGCGATCGCCGCCATCTCGGCGGGACCGTCGGTGTCGGGGAACCCCTGGCCGAGGTTGATCGACCCGGTGGCCGTGGCGAGCGCCGACATCTCGGCGAAGATCGTGGTGCCGAAGCCCTGGAGTCGGCTGGCGAGGTGGGGCTGGCGCACACCGCCATTCGACCACAGCCGACCACCCGTGACGGTGGGGAGCACCACCGGCGACCGTAGGCTCGGTCCGATGCGTCTCCCCGCCGTCGTCGCTGCTGCGCTCGCCTCCCTCGCCGTCGCCGGGTGCTCCTCCGGTGACGGCGGTGCGACCACGACGACCGCCGTCGTCACGGCCGCACCGGCCACCAGCGCGGCGGCCGCAGCCCCCGCAACCACTGCCGCAAGCGGCGGCGCGGTGTCGATCCCCGGGCTCGAGACGGACCTGATCCGACAGTTCCTCGTGCAATTCGGCGGCGGCCTCAACCCGACGGACGCCGAGCTGTCCTGTGTCACCGGTGCGCTCCCACCCGGCACGATCGACAAGATCCTCGCCGACTTCGGTCGCACCCAGGCCGACTTGGGCACCCTCGTCGCCCCGATCGTGCGCGCCGTGGTCGGGTGCCGGCCGGCTTCGATCCTCGATGCCGTCGGACGCCAGCTCAAGCAGGCCGACCCGGCGCTCGCCCTGTCCGCCGACCAGACCGCCTGCGTCGTCGGTGGCTTCCTGGACGTGGTTGCCGCAAATCCCTCCCTCGTGAACGTCGTCCTCGGCGGCACCCGGATCGGTGGACTGCCCGCCGACGTCCGTACCCGGATCACCACCGAGCTCACCCCGAAGGTGCAGGCCTGCGTCGGCGCCGACACCACCGCCAAGGTCCTCGCCGCCGTCGACCGCCTCTGACCATGGTGCGCCGGCCCCTCGCCGTGTGCTGCTCGTTCCGCCTCGGCCGGCCCGACGGCGTATCGGTGGTGGCGGCATCGTGGATCCGGGCGCTGCACCGTCTCGGCTGGGAGACACGAACCGTCGCCGGCGACGGACCGGTCGATCGTTTGGTGCCGGGGTTGGCCCACGAGGCCACCGAGGCACCGCATCCCGACGAGGTGCGTGACGCCTTCGCCGGTGCAGACCTCGTGCTCGTCGAGAACCTGCTCACGATTCCGCTGCGCCTCGAGGCGTCCCGGGTGGTCGCCGGCGTGCTGGCTGGCCGCCCGGCGTTGCTCCACCACCACGACCCCCCGTGGCAGCGGGCCCGCCTCGCACACCTCACGGCGCTCCCCGTCGACGACCCGGCGTGGCGCCACGTGACGATCAACCGGCTCACCGAGCGCGAGTTCGCCGAGCGTGGCCTGCGCGCGACCACGATCTACAACGGGTTCTCGCTCGATCCGGCCCCGCCCGAGGCCGCCTTTGCGCTGCGCCGGCGCCTCGGGATCGATCCGGGCGAACGCCTCGTGCTGCACCCGGTGCGAGCGATCGAACGAAAGGACGTCCCCCGGGCCGTGGCGCTCGCCGAGGCCGTCGGGGCCACCTACTGGCTGCCGGGGCCGGCCGAGGAAGGGTACGGGCCGACCCTCGAGCGGATCCTCGCCACCGCCCGCATCCCGGTGCGGCGTGATCCGCTCGCCGCAGGCGACCTCGCTGCGGCCTACGCCGCAGCGGATGCCGTGGTGTTCCCTTCGACCTGGGAGGGCTTCGGCAACCCGCCGATCGAGGCCGCCCTGACCGGGCGCCCGGTGGTGGTCGGCGATTACCCGGTCGCGGCCGAACTGCGGGCGCTCGGGTTCCGGTGGCTGCCCGTCGACCCCGCCGCACTCGCCCGTGCGCTCGAGGACCCCGCCGCGCTGGCCACCGACCTCGAGCACAACCGTGCCGTCGCCCGCGAGCACCTGTCCGAGGCTCGCATGACCGCGGCGATCGGTGCGGTGCTGGCCGAGCCCGGTTGGCTCCCCGACGCGGTCCGGGCCACGATCGGGTCGTGACCACGCCCTCCGACCCCGTCCGGGCCCGCCGCGCCCAGGTCGCCCGCTGGACGCTGCTCGCCAACCGGATCGGCTGGCTGTGCATGGCGGTCGCCATGGCCGTGTTCGTGTTCGCCTTCGCGATGGGCTTCACCCCGGCCGTCGTCACGGTGATCACCGTCGCCCTCGTGGTCGGTTCGGTGCTGCTCGCCCCCTCGATCGTGCTCGGCTACGCGGTCAAGGCCGCCGAGCGCGAGGACCGGGCCCGAGGCCTCTGACGCCAGGCCGGCTGGTTACTGTTCGGTAGCCATGTCGTCCCGCCTCCCCGCACCCGAGCGCCGGTCCCAACTGCTCGACATGGCCCTGGCGGTGTTCGCCCGCAAGGGGTTCCACGACACCTCGATGAACGACGTCGCCGACGCCGCCGGGGTGACGAAACCGGTGCTCTACCAGCACTGGGGCTCCAAGCACGCCCTGTACCTCGCCGTGCTCGACGAGGCCGGCAACCGGCTGGTGGAGACGATCGCCAAGGCCACCGCAGCCGAACAGAACGGCCACGACAAGGTGTTCGCCGGCTTTGCGGCGTACTTCCGCCTCGTCGCCGAGGACCATTCGCCGTTCCAGGTGCTCTTCGACGACAGCCACCGCACCGAGGAATTCGCCGAGGCCACCCGGGGGGTCGAGGACGCGATCGCCGCCGGGATCGCTCCGCTGATCACCGCCGACATCGACCCCGACCACCAGCGGCTGCTTGCGCGCGCCATCGTCGGGCTTGCCGAGACCGTCGCCCGGCACCTCGTCACGAGCGGCAGACCGTTCGACCCGGACCGCGCGGCGCGTCAGGCCACCGATCTCGCCTGGTCCGGCCTGCGCGGCGTTCGCCGCGTGTGACCGCACCGGGCGCCGCCCCTCGCCTGCGATCACTCCTGCTGGAGTCGCTCGCGGCCGGGATCGCCAGCGTGGCCGTCGTCGCCGTCCACCTGCAGCTGTGGCGGGCCGAGTCCTGGCGGCAACCGTGGCTGGTGTTCAACGACGCGATCTACTACCAGACGCTCGTCCAGGGGATGCTCGACCACGGCACCTACCTGTCGAACCCGTCGGTCGGTTGGCCGTTCGGCCTCGATGCACGCGACGTGCCCGAGGGGGCGGAGATCCTGCACTGGTTGGTGCTGCGTCTCCTCGGCGCAATCGGCGGCGCGGCGTTCGCCCTCAACGTGTTCTACGTGCTCACCTTCGCGACCACGGCCGCCGCCGCCCATGCCGTGCTTCGGGTGCTCGGGGTCCGGCGTCTCACGGCCGGCGTGGGCGGCGTGCTGTACGCCTTCGCGCCCTATCACTTCCTGCGGGGGCAGAACCACGTGTTCCTGTCGTCGTATGCGCTCGTTCCCGTCGGGGTGCTCGTGGCGCTGTGGCTCATGGGGCCGGACCCGATCCGGTCCTGGCGCGACCGGCGCCTGCTCGCCGCCGCCGGGGCGATGGTCGCGCTGGCCTCGACCGGGGCCTACTACCTCGTGTTCTGCACCGTGCTGATCGTCGTGGCCGGTTCGGTCGCCACGCTGCGCGACCGGCGGCTGCGGCCACTGCTCGGGGCGTTGGTCCTCGGGACCGTGGGCGCGGCGACGGCGATGCTCAACCTCGCCCCGAGCCTGTGGTTCTGGGTCACCGAGGGGCGCAACGCCTCGGTGGTGCAGCGCGGCGTGTTCGAGACCGAGGACTACGGCCTGCGGATCTCGCAGCTGTTCGCACCCCGCGATTACCACCGCATCGATTCGCTCGCACGCCTCACCGAGGACGCCCGCGGCACCGTGCTGCGCGGCGAGTTCGGCCAGCAGCTCGGCCTGGTGGGCGCGGTCGGCCTGGCCGTGGTGCTCGGCGTCGCCCTGGTCGCCACCGCTGGGCGCCGAAGCGACATCGAGCCCTGGCCGCAACTGCGACAGCTCGCCGTGCTCACCGTCGCGCTGATGATCGTGGCGACCGTCAGCGGACTGTCGCTGCTCGCGTCCGCCGCCGGTCTCGCCACGTTCCGGGCGTGGAACCGCACCTCGATCGTGCTCGCCTTCATCGGGCTGGCCGCCGTCTGCATGCTGCTCGACGCGCTCGCCGCACGGGCCCCGTCACGACGGCTCCTCGGTGTCCTGCCCCTCGCGGTACTGGCGGTCGGCCTGGTCGACCAGACCTCGGCGGCCGACGTGCCTCGCTGGAACGAACAGCGCACGACCGGGCGCTCGATCGCAGCGTTCTTTCGCGGCCTCGCCGGCGCGCTCGGCCCGGGCGGGACGGTGTGGGTGATGCCCCACCGCGTGTTCCCCGAGTCGGGCATCGACTGCTACGACGGTCTGATCGGCTACCTCTACGAACCCGAACTGCGCTGGAGCACCGGGTTCATGAGCGGTCGACACCCCGAGTACCCGCTCGTGTTGGCGGCCCGACCGGCCGCCGCCCGGTACGACGCCGTGGCCGCCATCGGGTTCCAGGCCGTACTGCTCGACCGGTGGCTCACGGTGCCGATCGCCGCAGGGGAGACCCGACCCGAGGTGATCGAGGCGGCGACCACGGCCGAACTGGGCCCGCCCGTTGCGACCTCCGAGGACGGGCGCTACGTCTGGTGGGACCTGCGGCCCCGGGCCGAGGAGCTACGAGGCCGCCTCGGCGTCGACGCCACTGCGGCACTGGCGGCCGAGGCATTGGCGTCGACGCCCTGACGCCCTGGGTGACCCTGACGCGTCGGCGGTGCACCACCGACGCCGTTCGTCACGATGCGGCGGCGCGCACCCGTCCGAGACCCAGGTCGACCAGGTCGACGGCGCCATCGTCCATGCGCTTGCGGTGGACGGCGAGCTCGCCGACCACGTCACCGCCGAGCCACCGCACCATCGACGCGATCTTGCCGACCGTGCCCCCCGGGTTGAGGGCGTAGGTGCAGTAGGCCACGACCCGCTTGCCCCGCATCGCCGGCAGGTTCTTGATCCGCCCGGCGCGCCCGGGCCGCTGACCGACGACGAAGATCCCGTCGGTCCACGACCCCACGTAGACCAGCTCCGCTTCGGACAGGGCCTGGAGATCGATATCGACCGCCGGACACACCGTCACCCCGACACCCGCCTCGGCCAGACCATCGGCCACGCGCTCAGCGACGTAGCGCGTGTTCCCCGTCAAGCTCTCGTAGATCACCACGGCCTTCATCGGGGCCTATCTCTAGCAGCCCGACAGCCCGGTCAGCCGCCGTAGTTCATGCGGGTGTCCTCCATCCGCAGCACCGGGGTGCGCTCCGGCTTGAGGAACCCGCAGTCGACGACCTCGCCGACGAACAGCGTGTGGTTCCCGAAGCGGGGCGCCGACCGCACGGCGCAGTCGAGGAACGAGGCGGACAGGTCGAGCACGGGCGCTCCCGTCGCGCGCTCGTGATACCCGAAGCCGTTGAGCGTGCAGGCCTCGAGATCGACGGCGACCGGCTTGGTGAACTTGCGGATGATCGCCCGGTCCTCCCGGTCGACGAAGCAGACGCTGAACACCCCTGAGGACTCGATCAGCTCGTGGGTGAGCGCATCGGTCTCGACGCCGATCGCCACGAGCTTAGGATCGAAGCTCACCTGCGTAAGCCAGTTCAGCGCCATGCCGTTGCGGCGCTCGGCGCGGTCGGTGGAGCCGATCACGTAGAGGCCCGACGGCACCGTCCACAGGACCCGGCGCCGCAGACGGTCGTAGGAGTCCCGGGCTGCGGCGTCGTCGTCGACCCAGGCGGGGAACGGCCCCAGGGGACCTTCGGCGGAATCGGCCATCGCACGAACGTAGGGACCTTGTCCCCTGATCGGCGAGCCGGACCGGATCCGACGATGGGGTCATGGTGCTGACTCGAACACCTCCGGCCGGCCTCACCGTGGCCGAGGCCGACCTCTATCGCCACCTCGTCGCACACATCGACACCGAGGTGGGCCTCGTGGAGAGCTACGAGCAGCTCGGCCGGGATACCGGCTCGGCGTACATCGAGTTCGTCGGCCGCCTGATTGCCGAGGACGAGCGCCGCCACCACCGCATCTTCACCGAGTGGGCCGCCGCGCTCGTCGCCCTGGCCGAGCTGCGCGAGCAGGACGTCGGCGCCGTGCCCGTGCCGGGACCCGAGCCCGACCCGGCCCAGGGGCTCGCGCGCGTCGACGCCCTCGTCGCCATCGAGGAACACGACCTCGGGGAGATCGAACGCTTGCGCCGGACGGTGCGCGACGTGCGCAATACGACCCTGTGGCCGGTCCTGCTCGACGCGATGGCCCTCGACACCGAGAAGCACCTCCGCCTACTGCGGTTCGTGCGGGACCACGCCCGGCGCACACTGCGCCACGACCACCGGCGCTGAGCCCCGACTCAATCGCCGAGCGCGCCGGTCGCCTCGGCCAGATCCACGTCGACCGCAGCGAGGTCGGCTTCGATCGCCGGCAGGATCTCGGTCGGGGTCCGGGCCGTCGCCGTCGCCGTCGCCACCGTGGTCGACGTCGTCGAGGTCGGTGCAGCGTCGTCGCCACCGCCGATGCAGGCCGAGGTCGCCAGCGCGATCCCGACCACGAGCACACCCAATCGCATCGTCGTCATCCTCCGTGGGGAACCGTCGTCGCCGGCGCCAGCATGGGCTCGCCCGGGGTGGCCACCGGCTTCGTCGTCGCCACCGGCTTCGTCGTCGCCACCGGCTTCGTCGTCGCCACCGGCTTCGTCGTCGCCACCGGCTTCGTCGTCGCCACCGGCTTCGTCGTCGCCGTGCTCGACGCCTTCGCCGTCGTGGTCGGCGCGTTGGTCGTCGTGGCGCCCGGCGTCGTCTCCGCCGGCTTGGTCGGCTTGGTGGTCGACTTGACCTCACCCGGCCGCACGGTCTTGAGCGCAGCGACCGCCTCGGCCGCCTGGCGACGGGCTTGGTCGAGCGCAGCCCGAGCCGTCTTCAGCACCGCAGCGTCTCCGTCCGCCGACGACAGCAGCGACGAGGCCTGTTCGACCGAGGAACGGAGCTCGGCCATGAGCGGCGCAGCCTTCGTCAGGTTGCCCCCCTGGGCGACGAGCCGGCCGGCGGCCCGATCGAGCCCGTCGGCGATCGCCTCGAGTCGGAGCACCGCCCGGGACAGCGCCTTGGCCGCCGCCAAGGTCGTGTCCACCTTGGCGACGCTCCCCGTCCCGACCAGCCGGGTGGTCAGCTGACACGCCACGTGGACCGCCCGAACGTCGTCGCTGGTCCGCAAGATGGTGAGGGCCGCTTTGTTGGCGTCGGTGCTGCGCTTCAATGCCTCGAGCTCGGCGTTGCGATCCTCGACGGAGACGTCCGTCGCCTTGCGCAGGGCCGCAGTCTGTTCGGCCGCCGCGCTCAGGTTCGCCTCGGCGACCTCGGCACAGGCGTTCTTGCGTGCCTTCACCTCGGCGATGGTCAACGCCTTCTCCTCCGCCTTCGCTGCGCCGGCCGCCGGCTTGGCCGTCGTGGCAGGCTCAGCGAGCGCGCCCTCGGCGGCAGCCGGGGAAGCACCGAGACCCACGGCGGCGGCGAGCACCACGACGGCGATGGTCCAGCGGGTCATGGCTCCTGGATCGACCCGCTCGGTTCGGGACCCCATCGGAACCCCGGCAAGTTCGGTCACGACGGCGGCAAGCTCGTCTCAAGCACCGGGCCTACGGGCCCGGCAGCGCCCGTTCACGCCTGTGAGAAGCTCCGCCACTCCGACGGGTCCCGACCGAGGCTGCGGAGCCGCTCCTCGATCCACAGCGGGATCTCGGTCTCCTCGCCGGCCTGCGCCCGCGTCGAATGCTCGGACCCCTCGGCCCAGATGTGGCACGTGTTCAGGTTGAAGGCGAACATCGCCTTGCGCTCCTCGGGAGTCGGCGGCCGGCGCATCTCGACCGGGACCTCCCGGGACGCCGACACCCGCATCGACCAGTTCGACTGGATCGCCACCGGGGCCATCGCCTGGAGCAGTGCAGTCGTGTGGGTGCACCCGCGCGGCCCGCCGAACAGCTCGCGCACCTTGTGGGTGAACCCCCGGGCGATCGACAACCCGACCAAGCGACCGTAGTGGTCGGCGATCGTGGGACACGCCCGGTGGGGATGGGTCTCGAACAGCACCCAAGCCGCTTCGATCACCAAGGCCGGGTACACGATCTCGAGCTCGACGACCATGTGGTGGATCGTGAGTGGATCAGGGTCGCCCTCGACGTACATCCCGGCGGGCTTGCGATCCCGGACGGCTCCCCGCAACAGCAGCCGGTCCTCCGCAAGACGGTACGAACGCACCTGGTAGTCGCGGGTGTGCAGCGGAACGAGGCCGTCGTCGGGGGGCAGCAGGTCGTCGGGTCCCATCCCGGCGACGATGGCCGCAACGGCACGCCGTCGGCAAACCGGTCCCGTGTGCCAGGCTGCACGGCGATGGCATGGTTGGTGAGCGACGCACGTGTCCTCGCTGCCGCCGAGGTCGTCACGGCAAGGCGCGACCGTCGGCGAGGACTGCTCGGTCGCAACGGGGTCGAGGGCGCGCTCGTGCTCACCCGGACCCGCTGGGTCCACACCCTCGGGATGCGGTTCTCGCTCGATGTCGCGCATCTCGACGCCGACGGGCTCGTCGTGCGGACCTGCCGCATGGGCCGGCATCGGATCGGACTGCCCGTGCTCCGGGCGCGCACGGTGATCGAGGCCGAAGCCGGCGCGTTCGAGCGTTGGGGCCTCACCGTCGGCCACCGCGTCGAGATACGGGGCTGACGGTGGGACGCCTCGTGCTGGTGGCAACCCCGATCGGCAACCTCGGCGACCTGTCGCCCCGGGCGGTGTCCACGATCGCCGAGGCCGACGCCGTGTGCTGCGAGGACACCCGTCGCACGGCCAAGCTGCTCACCCACGCCGGGATCCGCGCCCGGCGGCTGATCGTGGTCAACGAGCACACCGAGGCCGAACGGATCGGTGAGGTACTCGGCGTGCTCGGCCGAGGGGGCACGGTTGCCGTGGTCACCGACGCCGGCACCCCGGGGGTGTCGGATCCTGGGGAGCGACTCGTGCGGGCCGCCCTCGAGGCCGGCCACGAGGTCCAGGCCGTCCCCGGAGCGTCGGCCGCCCTGGCGGCGCTCGTGGTGTCCGGCTTGCCCACGGGCCGGTTCGTGGTGGAGGCCTTTCTCCCCCGCAACGGGTCGGCCCGCCGGGACCGTCTCGCCGAGGTCGCCGCCGAGCGACGCACGACGGTGCTGTTCGAGGCCCCACACCGCCTGGCGCGCACCCTTACCGACCTACGGCATGCGTGCGGTCCCGAGCGCTGCGTGGTCGTCGTGCGGGAGCTGACCAAGCTGCACGAGGAACGGTGGGCGGGCACGCTCGCCGAGGCCGCCGACCGGGCGAGTTCCGGCGAGCCGATCGGCGAGCACGTCATCGTGCTGGCCGGCGCACCACCGCCGCGCGCTGCCGACGACGACACGATCCGGGCCGAACTGACGACCGAGCTCGCACTCGGCGCAAGCCGGCGGGACGCCGCGGATCGGGTCGCAGCCCGCCTGGGTGTCCCGCGGAACCGGGTCTACGCCCTGGTCACCGCCCGCTGACCTGCGCACGCCAGGCCCTCCGCCGGGCACACGATTGTTGCATGCGTCAACTATCCGATACCGTCTTCGTGAGCCCGGCTGGATCGGCCCGGCTCGCAGGAACGGGGGGCTGGATGACGGTCGTGGATGGACCCGGTCGCGACCACCATCGCCCATCCTCGACGCGTCCCGACCCGGACCAGACCGCGCCCGACCCGACCGCCCCCGAGGGCGGCGCAACGGACCGTCCGGTGCGGCGGGTGCTGGCACTCGACGGGTTCCGTCGGTTCTGGATCGGCCAACTGGGTATCTCGATCGTGACCGGCACGATCCGGTTCGCCTTCGTCTGGCTGGTGCTCGAGCTCACCAACTGGTCCGGCATCACCGGGGTTATCGGCCTGGCGCTCGGCATCCCGGTCACGTTGATCACCCTGCCCGCCGGGGTGCTGTCCGACCGCTACGACCGACGCTCGCTCGTAGGCGTCGGCGCCTTGGCCGGCGCCGTCGTGCTTGCGCTCACCTCCATCCTCGTCGCGCTCGACCGGATCCCGCTCGCCGCCGCTGCTGCGTTGGCGGTCGCTTCATCGGGAGCGCTTGCGCTGGTGCAGCCGGCGATGCAGGCGATGGTCCCGGCGCTGGTGCCGCGCGAGCTGCTGATGACCGGCATCGCGCTCCAGGGCATCGGGCAGAACGTCGCCCAGCTCTCCGGCGTCCTCGTCGGCGGCGCTGCCATCCAGTTGCTCGGCCTGGCCCGGGCCTTCGTGGTCCTCGCCGTGCTGCTTTCGGTGTCCGCCGTCGTCGTGCGGTGCACCCCGGCCGTCGCCGCCGGCCCCCGGCAACGCAGTGGTCGGGTGCTCGGCGCGTTGCGCTCCTCGCTGTTCGACGGGATCGGCTACGTCCGACGCACCCCGCCGCTGGGCCCGGTCGTGCTGATCGCCCTCGTCGGCGGCACCTGCGGCGGGCTCGTGCAGCTCGTGCTCCCGGCCGTGGCCAAAGCGGAGATGGGCGCAGGCGCCTTCGCCGCGTCGCTGTTGTTCAGTGGCCTCGGCGGCGGGATGGTGATCACCACGCTTGCGCTGGCCACCCGGCCCGCGCTGCCGCGCCAGGGCTTGCTGCTCGCCGTGTTCTTCTCGGCGACGTGCGGACCGGGGATGGTCGTGATGGGGATCTCGACGTACTACGTCGTCGCGTTCGCCGGGATGCTGCTGTGGGGCCTCGGCGGTGGGTTCGTCATGACGACGCAGCGCTCGATCCTGCAGCGCCACACGCCCGACGAGCTGATGGGCCGTGTGATCAGCGTCCACACGTTGGCGCTGATGGGTTCGTTCCCGCTCGCCGCCGGGATCGCCGCCGCACTGCCACCGCTCGTCGGCCGACGCCCGACGCTGCTCCTCGCCGGGATCGTCGCCGGCCTCCTCGCCGTCGCCCTGGCCCGCCGGCCCCGCCTGCGCGAGGTCTGAACCGACCCACCGTTCAGGCGCCGGGGGTGAGCGCCTCGAGCGCGGCCCGGTGCAGCCGGCCGTTCGTGGAGATCGCCGACCCGCCGTCGGGTCCGGGCCGGCCGGACAGGTTCGTGAACGTGCCGCCGGCCTCCCGGACGATCACGTCGATCGCAGCGAGATCCCACAGGGACACGATCGGCTCGCAGGCGACGTCGAAAGCGCCCTCGGCCACGAGCAGGTGCTGCCAGAAGTCGCCGAGGCCCCGGGCCCCCCACACGCGACAGCTGAGCGCGACGAGCGCCGCTCCGAGCGCTGGGGATCCCTCGTCGACGAACGACCCGACGTCGCTGTAGCTCAGGTGGGCGTGCTCGAGACGATCGACGTCCGACACGCGGATCGCCTCGCCGTCGGCGAAGGCGCCACCGCCCTGCGACGCCCACCACCGCCGGCCGAGCGCCGGTGCCGACACCACCCCGACCACCCCTACCTCCCGGTGCTGCAAGGCGATCAGCGTCGCCCAGATCGGCACCCCCTTCACGTAGTTGGCCGTGCCGTCGATCGGGTCGACCACCCACCGCCACGGGCTTTCGGCCGGCCCGAGCAGGCCCTCCTCCTCGCCGAGCACGGCATGGTCGGGGCGAGCGACGGCCAACCGGGCCCGGATCGCTGCCTCCACCCCCGTGTCGGCCTGCGTGACGTGCGAACGGTCGGCCTTGTGGCGGACCTCGAGCGTTGCGCTGCGATACAGGGGAAGCGCGATCGCATCGGCGAGATCGGCGAGCTCCAGAGCGAGCGCCAGTTCGGCGGCGAGATCGAAAGCACGGTCGGGGGCTCGATGGGGGGCGGTCACGGGGCCGACCCTAGGCGTCGGGGGTCGAGCGACCCGACGCCTCAAACCGTGTCACGGCGCGCCGATCAGTCGAGCGGTGGGTGTGCTGCGGGTGACGAATCGACCGGTCGACCAGGCCGAGGCGAACGCCGTCAACGGCACGATCGCGCGCAACGTCCTCTCGCTGCTCCCGCTGTCGCTGCTCGCCGACATCGGCGCCGGCAGCCTGCTCAGCTTCGCGGTCACGACCCCCCGCCACGTCGCTCTGTCCGCGCTCTGGACGGCGCTGCTCGCGGTGTACGTGATCCCGATGCTCGTGACCATGCGCCAGGCGAAGCGGGCGACCGCCGACGGTCATCCGATCCGTCTGGGGGCCCTGGTCGTGGGGAACGCGTTCACCAGTGCCGTCTGGGGCGCCCTGCCACTCCTGGTCGAGGCGGACCGGTCGGTGCCGACCCTGACGTGGCAGATCCTTGCCGGCGGGCTCAGCCTCACCTTCGCCGGCACGGTGGCGTTCGCCGGCAACCGCCGGCTCTTGCTGGCCTGGATCTTGCCCATGTGGTTGGCCAACGGCGTCTGGGCTGCGACGGGGGTACTCGAACAGGCCTGGTGGATGGTGCTGTTCATCCCGTTCGCCCTCGCGGCCGCCGTCACGATGCACCACGTCGCGTCGAGCTTCCTGGTCGACGCCGCCATCGAAGGTCACCGGAACCGGGTGCTGCTCGACGCGCTCGAGGCGAGCCGGGCCGAACTTGCGCACGACGCCACCCACGACCGCCTCACCGGGCTCCCGAACCGCGCCGCGATGCACGAACACCTCGAACGGTCCCGCCAGGCGTGCGCCCGCTACGGCACCGCGCTCGGCATGATCTTCATCGACCTCGACGGTTACAAACCGGTCAACGACCGGCACGGCCATGCGGCCGGCGACGAGCTGCTCGTCGCCGTCGGGCAACGCCTGCGGCGGATCATCCGAGCGGGGGACTTCGTGGGCCGGATCGGTGGCGACGAGTTCGTCGCCGTGATCGGCAACTTCGTCGACGCCACGCTCGTGACCGAACTCGCCGACCGGATCCGAGCGGTGCTCGGCGAGCCGTTCGAGTTGTCGATCGGCACGGTCCGCATCGGTGCGAGCGTCGGAACGGCCTGGGCGGCAGGTCCCGGGCTGCAGCCCGACGTCCTGCTCCGTGCTGCCGACACCGACATGTACCGGCACAAGCCGTCGGCGAGGCGGGTCAGCCCAGGCGGCTGACCGCCAGGGACTCACGCACCGCTCGCGCCAATCCGTCGGCGTCGAGCCCGAGCGTTGCAAGGATCCGGTCCGGCTTGCCGTGCGGGATGAACTGCGTCGGCACCCCGAGCGTGACCACTGTCGGAACCGGGCGGCCGTCACCGCAGGGGTCGGTGATACGCGCCGCCAGGTGCGAGCCGACCCCACCGTCGCGGATCCCGTCCTCGGCAACGACCACGATGCGGTGCCGGCTGCAGTCCTCGATGAGCGCCTCGTCCCACGGCTGCACCACCCGCGGATCCCACAAGGTGACCTCGATGCCCTCACCGGCCAGTTCCGCCACCGCCTTCAGCGCAGCCCCGAACAGTTTGCCGACCGCCACGACTGCGACGCTCCCGTCGCCGCTGCGGGCGCACCGGGCCTGCAGCCCGCGCCCCACCTCGTCGTCGGGTACCTGCCGGGCCTGGCCCTTGGGGTAGCGGATCACCGCAGGGCCATCTGTGCACGACTCGAGCGCGTCGTGGAGCATCTGCTGGAGCTCCTGGGCCGAACTCGGGGCGAACACGGTCATCCCGGGCACCTTCGACAGCAGTGCCAGGTCGTAGATGCCGTGGTGGCTCGGGCCGTCGTCGCCGGTGATCCCCGCCCGGTCGAGGCAGAACACGACCGGGAGGCGGTGCAGTCCGACGTCGTAGACGACGTTGTCCCACGCCCGGGACAGGAACGTCGAGTAGATCGCCACGACCGGGCGCAGGCCGCCCATGGCCATGCCGGCTGCGCCGGTGACGGCGTGCTGCTCGGCGATCCCGACATCGAAGAACCGGTCGGGGAAGCGGTCCTGGAACGGCAGCAAGCCCGTGGGACCCGGCATGGCGGCCGTGATCGTCACGAGGCGCGGATTCGCCTCGGCCTCCTTGATGACGGCCTCGGCGAAGGCCTGCGTGTAGCCGGTGGGAACCGCCTTGGGGGGGGCCGACCCGGGGGTCGAACACCGGGGCGTCGTGCAGGTGCTTTTCGTCGTCGTCCTCGGCCGGCGAGTAGCCGCGGCCCTTCTGCGTGAGCACGTGGACGACGATCGGCTCCTCGAATTCCTTTGCGTTGCGGAACGCCTCTTCGAGTTGCGCGAGATCGTGCCCGTCGACGGGCCCGACGTAGCGGACCCCGAGGCACTCGAAGAACGCCGGCGGCTCGGCGTACTGGCGGATCGCCGCCTTCACCGCCTCCATCCCCCGCTCGGCCTGGCGCCCGACGAGGGGAAGGTCGCGCAGCAGGTTCTCGAGCTTGCGTTGCCGCCGCATGTAGATCGGGTTCATCCGGATCCGCGACACGCTGTGCGACAGGTTGGAGATCGTCGGCGCGTACGAGCGGCCGTTGTCGTTCAACACGATGATGACCCGCCGGCCGGCATGGCCGAGGTTGTTGAGCGCCTCGTACGCCAGGCCTCCGGTCATCGAACCGTCGCCGATCACCGCCACGATGTGCCGGCGGGCCTCGGCGACACCGGCGTCGCGCGCCGCTGCCAGCCCGTAGGCGTAGGAGAGCACCGTCGACGCATGCGAGTTCTCGATCAGGTCGTGCCGGCTCTCCTCACGGCTCGGGTACCCCGACAGACCGCCCGCCTGGCGCAGGTGTTCGAACCCGGCGAGGCGGCCGGTGACGAGCTTGTGCACGTAGGCCTGGTGCCCGGTGTCCCACAGCACCGCGTCGGTCGGCGACTCGAACACGCGGTGCAACGCCAACGTGAGCTCGACCGCGCCGAGGTTGGATCCCAAGTGGCCGCTGTTGGCAGCGACGGCCTGCACGATCACGTCACGGATCTCCCCGGCGAGCTCGCGCAGTTCGACCAGGTTCAGGCCCCGCAGGTCAGCGGGTTCATGGATGCGGCGGAGCAGGTCCACAGGGGCCCTCGCAGGGGGTTGGGCGGGCGACCGAAACGTTACCGCCGGGTGACGAAACGGCCGCACCGGACCGCCGGGCCGGTTGCGGGCCGCCGCCTACCATCACCGGCGTGAGCAGCGACAACCTCTTCGACCTGAGCGGCCGAGTAGCCCTCGTCACGGGCGGCAACAGCGGCATCGGGCTCGGGATGGCCGATGCCCTGGCCGCCCACGGCGCCGCCGTCGCCATCTGGGGCACCAACCCGACCAAGAACGCGGAGGCCCGAGCCACGCTGGCGCGCCACGGACGGCCGGTGCTCGACGTGGTGTGCGACGTCGGCGACGAGGCGGCCGTCGAGGCGGCGTTCGCCCGGACCCTGGCCGAACTCGGGCGGGTGGACTCGGTGTTCGCCAACGCGGGGGTGTCCGGCCGCGGGATCGCGTTCACCGAGATGTCGACCGAGGAATGGCACCGGGTCCTGCGGGTCAACCTCGACGGCGTCTTCTTCACCCTGCGGGCCGCGGTGCGCCACATGGTGGACCGGGGCGGGGGCGGCAGCCTGGCGGTGTCCTCCTCGGGCTCGGCGTACCAGGGCCAGCAACGCGGCCAGCACTACGGGGCGTCGAAGGCGGGCATCATCGCCGTGGCCAACGCGATCGCCGTCGAGCACGCCAAGGACGGGATCCGGGCGAACTCGCTGATCTTCGGCTGGATCGAGTCGGCGATGACCGACGCCACGCTCAACTGGCCGCGGTTCGCCGAGAAGGTGAAGCCCCGGATCCCGCTACGCCGCTGGGGGCGCCCCGACGACACGGGCGGCATCGCGGTCTACCTGGCCAGCGACGCCAGCCGTTGGCACACCGGGGACGTGATCACGGTCGACGGCGGCTACACGATTTTCTGAGCGGGCGGCCAGGTCAGCCGTGGCCCGGTCCGCGACCCGCAGGAGCACCGCCTCGAACGAATCCGTGGCCGACTCCCAGCAGAACCGCTCGCCCCGCCGGCATGCGCCCAGGGTCAACATGGCCCGGAGCGGATCGTCGTCGATGATCCGCCGCAGGGCCCGCCCGAGCGCGAGCGGGTCGCCGGCGGGGACGATCAGGCCGTCGACGCCGTCGGTCACGAGCTCCGGTGGGGCCCCGGCATCGGTGACCACGACCGGTTTGCCGCACGCCATCGCTTCGGCGATCACGAGCCCGAATCCCTCGCCGCTGCGCGACGGCACGGCGACGACATCGGCGGCCGCGTATCGGGCGACGATCTCGTCGTCGTCGAGGCGGCCGAGCAGCTGCACCCCGGGGACCTCGGCGGCCCGGCGCGACAGCGCAGCCCGCTCGGGACCGTCGCCGGCCACCTCGAGCACGGCCCGGTCGCCGAGACCGGCGGCGGCCCATGCGTCGATCAGGACGTCGACACCGTTGCGGGCCACCAGCCTCCGGACGGTGAACACCCGGCACGGTCCGCTCGGGCCCCGGCCCGGCCCCGGCGAGAAGCGCGCCCGATCGACCCCGTTGCCCACCACGGTCGTCGTCGCCTGCGGTGCGATCCGCCGAACGTAGGCCTCGGTGTGGCGGCTCACCGCCACCACCTCGTCCGCAGCGTGGAGGACCGCCCGGCCCAGCGTCCGGTCGACGGTGCGCTCGACGGCGTTGAGCACCGGGCCGTAGTCGACGAACGGGTTGTGCTGGAACACGACGAGCGGGACGCAGGCGCTGCGAGCCGCCCGGGCTGCGAGCGCGCCGAGGGGGTAGACGTGCCCGTGGACGACGACGACGTCGCAGCGCCGTACGGCTGCGGCGACCGCCCGGGCCCCACGGGGGCCGGGCACCGGGACCGGGACACCGGCCCACGACTCGAGCACGTTCACGACCCGGTGCCGGTGCACGACCGCACCGTCGCGCTGCTCGCGGCGCCGATCGCCGGCCAGGCGCGAGGTGTGCACCTCGACCGACCAGCCCCGCTCGGCGAGACGGCGCACCTGCTCGACGGCGACCCGCTCGACACCGCCGACGTGCGGCGCCCAGTAGTGGGTGACGACGAGCAACCGACCTCGCATCGGGCCCGTCATCGGACCCCCGTGCGCACCGCCGTCGCCACCATCGCATTGCCCGCCGGCGCAGCGAGCCAGCCGGCCAGACGCTCGGCTCGATCGACCACGGGTGCGAGCCGCTGCGGCAGGCGCCCGAGCTCCCCGACGATGGGCGGGAGCACGTGGAACACCTCGCAGGACCGCACCGCCCACCCTGGCGCTGCGAGCAGACCGTTGAGCGCGGCCCGGTCGAGCAGGCTGATGTGGCCGACCTCGTCGTCGAGCCGCCGGACATGTGCCGGCGCAAGCCGCCGGCCCAGCCGCCGCAACGCTGCTTGGTCGTTCGGCGTGGTCACCACGAGCGTGCCGGCGCACACCCGGCGGAGCTCGTCGAGCAGGTTGGTCAACCGGTCGGCGGGAAGGTGTTCGATCACCTCCGAGCACAGCACGGTGTCGAAGGACCGGTCGGCGAAGGGCAGCGCGGTCCCATCGGCGACCACGACTCGGCCGGCGGCGTGCGCGGCGGCCCGCTCGCAGTAGCCGACCGCGAGATCACAGCCCACGGCGACCGCCCCGGCGTGCCGGGCGACCGCGAGGTAATCCCCCGTGCCGCAGCCCACGTCGAGCACCCGGCGACCCGGCGCGCTCGCCCGCCGAACCTGCACCGCAACGGCGTCGAAGCGCCGTCGATGGTAGCGACGATCCCAGAACGACGTGGCGCTGTAGCGGTCGACGACGGCCGCCTCCCGCTCGTAGCGGTCGCGGGCGGAGGGTTCGGTGGGCAACGGCACTTCGATGGCGGTCATGCTCGGCTCCGGGATGGGCTCGACGGTTCGGGAGACGGTTCGGGAGACGGTTCGGGGACGGCGAGGACGGCGGCGCCGCCCGCCTGCCAAACAGCGGGGAACGCGGTGGTGAGGGGCCGGGGGCCGCCGGGGACGACCAGGACGTAGGCCGTACCGAGCGCGCGGGCTGCAGCCGTCGGGTCGGCCGCCGAGCGGAAGAGCCGGTTGACCGCAACGGCGGTCGTGCGCTCGTCGGTGCCGTACAGCCATCGCAGGTCGCCGCCGGATCGGACCGGCCGGTCCGCGAGCGCGCCGACCCACCATCCGAGCGGCGCCCCGCCGAGGTCGGACACGGCGATCGGGGATCCGGGAGGGGTGGCGGTGCGCAGCCACACCGCGGCGGCCGCCGTCTCGGGGGCGACCACGCGGTAGCGCTCGACCGCTGCACCGAACGACCCGATCCCGAGCGCGACCGCAGCGGCGACGGTGGTCGCGCCCAGCCCGACCAGAGCGATCCCGAGCCGCTGCTGGCGGGGCGGCTGCAGCGCCCGTGGCCGGACGCGCCCGATGAGCGTGGACCACCCGGCCAACCCGGTGAGGACCGCCAGCACGGGCACGTCGTGCAGGTACCGGGGTTCGCCGGTGACCGCCAGCGCAACGAACCAGCCGGCGCCACATGCCAGGGCCGTCGCGCCCAGCGCCGTCGTCGGCCGCCGCTGCGCGACACCGGCGACCGCGACCACGACTACGGCGCCGACCACGACGACTGCGAGGAGCCACGCCGGGCCCAGGATGCGTTCGGCCGCCGCAACCGACACCCGCGGCCGGTCGGCCGCCGTCCCGGCGGCGAGGACGAGCGGTCCGTGGAGCACGGCGGCGAGCGCACCGAGCGCGCCGCAGGCCACGAGTCCCGGGCGGCGACCCGAGCGGGGGCGGGAGGGTTGCGCCGGCAACGCAACCACGACGGCGACGGCCGCCGCGACCGCCGCCGTGACGAGGTGCGACGTCGCCACGGTGGCGAGGCCGGCCAGCAGCGCCGGTGCGAGCGGACCACCCCGTCGGTACCGGGCGACGGCGTGGACGGTGACCAGACCCGTGGCGAGCCCGATCGCCTGCGGGAACCCACCCCAGGCGACGACCTCCGCCCCGGCAGCACTTCCGACGGCGGCAGCGACGCCGACGGCAGTGGCCGCACGGCCCGCTGCCTCGCCGATCCAGATGATCGCCACCCCGAGCAGCATGCCGGCGAAGGCCCCGAGGCCCGCCACGGCGTAGCGGGGGCCGACCACGGCGTCGAGGAGCCCGGCAAGCCACGGCACCACCGGCGGATACCCGGTGATCGCCGGCGCGCCGGACGCCCCCCGCCACGAGGCGGCGTGCAGCAGCCAGTTGCCCATGTCGATCGTCGCCGGCGAGGGGCCCCGCGCGAGCACGACGAACCGCCAGGCTGCCAATCCGACGGCGAGCATCGGTGCGAGCACGGGGGCAGATCGCACGGCGACACCCACGGACACGGTGCCAACGGGCCTCATCGGGATCGCCACCACAACGCGTCGCTCTCCCGACGATCGGGCTCGTCCTCCCACACCCACACCGACACTTCCGCCGTCGCGCCGAACGGCGCTGCGTCGCCGACGAGCTCGACTCGCTCGGCCCCCCCGGCCGCAAGCGCGACGGTCCTCGCCACGCCCAGGACGCTCGCCTGTTCCCATGGCCGATCGAGACCGGACGGCGCGACGACGAACCACACCCGGCCCGTCACCGAGCGGTCCGAACGGTTCGCGACCACCGCCACGACCCGGGATCGATCGGCGGCGAGCTGCGGTGCTTCCAGATCGATGATCGCGAGGCGGCCCGACGGCGCTCCCAGGCGATCGACCCGTTCGTCGCCCGGGAGCTCGAGCGGAGGACCGTCGACGGCGACGTCGTCGACGACCCCCGTCGCGTCCCGGAGACGTACGCCGAGCACGTACCGGCCCGGCGGGAGTGGGACGTCGCTGTCGAGATCGAACGTGGCCTGCACCGGTCCAACGGTCACGGGGGCCCGCCCCAACTCCACGCTTCGCCCCATCCCTCCGACGCGTTGCGCCCGTACTTCAGCGACGAGATCGGGAGCGGTGCGACCGGTGTCGGGCCGAACCGCGCCGCGTACGGTGATTCGGGCGAACGGGCCGCCCGTGCGAGCCCACGCAACGACGTCGGACAGCACCGCTGACCCGACCGGCGACGCACCGCGTTGCAGCACGGTCGTCTTCGGCACGACCGGCAGATCCTCGGCGGCTGCGACCGCGTCCCCATGGACCCATCGCCCGCCACCCATCTCTCGGTGGGCGAACATCCAGACCTCGTAGTGGCCGGCGGGAACCGTCACCGGCTCCTCCCAACGCAGCTCGGCGGGGCGTTGCGGCCCGACCACGACCTCGGTCCGGCTCGACCGGCCTGCGACTCGTCGCCACGGTTCCCCCTCCCCCGGGACGGCGAACACGAACCACACTCGTACCCGATGAGCGACGGCGTCACGGTTGACGACGGTCGCCGACGCTGCCACGACCCCGTCGACGGCACGGACCAGCGTGTCGGTGACGCCGATCGTGCCCCGGTGCTGTGGTGGGAGCGCCCCGGCGCGCCACCCCGCCAGCACGAGCGGTGCGATCAGCGCCAAGACAACGAACGGCAGCGCCTGACGGATCGCCGTACGACGCGAGCGGGGACGTCTCATGGACGACCCACGGCGACGACGACCACATCGGGATTTGCCACCACGACGATGCCACCTGCGTCCTCCAGCACCGCCGGGTCGAGTCGGTCGAACCCCTCCCAGCTCGCAGGGAGGAACAGATAGGACACCCCGGCGGCGCGGGCCCGTTCGAATGCGCTCGGCGCTGGGAACGCCTCGAAGATCTCCTGCGACCGTCGGGCCCGCTCCCGTTCCTCGGCCACGTTGAGCCACTCCGCCAACGACCCGTACAGCGCCGGCCGGCGACCCGCCCCTTCCACCCACCAGCCGAACGGACCGCCCCGCACAGCCGGCACAGCGACCACGGCGTCGGGTGGCGTGCGGTCGCGCAGGTAGTCGAACCCCTCGAACGACCCCGGGCCCACCATCGTGTAGTACGACCGTTGCACCTCGAAGAACCGGCCGCCCTGCCAGGCCGCTGCGACGGCAAGCGCAGTGGCGGCTCCACGAAGGATCCATCGCCTGCCCTGGTACCCCGTCCGGGCCAGCAGTCGGACGAGGGCAGCCGACCAGGCGGCGAGACCGATCACGGCGAGTTGGGGCAACAGGTAGTGGAAGCGCGTCTCCCGCAGGAGCAGGATGCACGCTCCCCACGACACGAACCCCGACGCGCTCAGCAGCCACAGCGGATCGCGCCGCCGGCCGACGAGCAGCACCGGCGCCGCCGCTGCGACCACCACGGCGAGTTGCCAGCCGAGTTCGGCCTCTCGGAACAGTTGCTGCATCGCGCCGAGGTGATCGCCGAAGCTCGGGCCGGCCGATTCCATGCGACCCCAACTGCTCACGAGCACCGTGCGCACGAGGTCCCGGTACACGAACACGAGTGGGGCGCAGCAGAGCGCGACGCGCCAGCACCAACCGCCGTAGCTGCGCACCAGCGATCGCCGATGCTCACCGGCGAGTGCAAGTGCGCCCACCGCGTGGAGCACGGCATGGATGCCCACGACCACGAGCGTCAGGTGCGAGGTCGCGCCGATTGCGGCGACGCAGAGCCCGTCCACCCACCGGGCCCGACCGCCGTGCTGGCAGCGAACGAGCCCGATCAGCGCGATCGGCCACAACCCGAGCGACACCAACTGCGGGTATCCACCCCAGGCCGCCGCCTCCCCGGTCGCACTCGTCCAGGCCAGCGCGACGCCGGCCGCTGCGGCGATCCACCCGTCGGTGACGCGGCGGAGCAACCACCACGTGCCCGCCGCCGGAGCGACCGCGCCGAGCGAGGCGACGACCATCACCCCGAGGGGGATGCCGACGACGGACGTGACGGCGACCGTCAGCACCGGGACCAGCGGTGGGTAGGCGGTCGGCAGGGGTCGGACACCCTGGCCCAGCGCCGCCCAGCCGTAGGCGAGCCAGTTGCCGGGATCGAGACCCGAGGGCACCCCGGCCGCCCAGAAGCTGCCGAACCGGAACACGAACGCGGCCGCCGCCGCCACGGCGAACAGCGCAGCGGACAGCCGCTCGGCCCCGGGTTCGGTGTCGTCGACCGCTGCGGCCATGCCATTCGATCGGCACGACTGCGCTGCGCGTGAACGTTCCTTGAACCCGAGTGGCCGCGTTCCCGGACGGGACCGACCCGACGGGACCTACCGGACCGACGCGCGCCGGGAGGACCGCCGCCCGGTGGACGGCTCGGACCGACCAGCGGGATGGAACCGGCGTCGACCGTGGACGACGAGGCGAACCACGCCGCACCCGGCCACCACCGACGCACCGGCGATGATCGCCGCCTGCGCCAACCCGGCGAACGCTTCGGCCCGACGGGGCGATCCGTCGAACACCGTGACCATCAGCAGGCCGAGATCGAGGCCGAGGCCGAGGGCGAGCGACACGAGGCCGCTGCGCCGCACCCGGCGCAGGGCACGGTCGTCGTCAGCCCCAGCGCTGCGTCGCCGTCCCGGTCGAACGGGACCGAATGCACCGAGCAGGAAGCCGGCCAAGGCGGCCTGGACGCCGAGCACGATGAGGATCGGGGCGAAGAAGCGAGGCTGCCAGACGAGGGAACCGAACCCGACGCCCGCCGGCGAGACCAGATGCCAGAGGCTCAGCAGCAGGCCGAT
>JBEIFW010000012.1:0-33445 GCA_040382215.1 Acidimicrobiales bacterium | reverse complement strand
GCCCTGGCGGCCGCACCGATCTACGACGCCTGGGGGGCACTGGTCGCGTGGGTCCTCGCCGCGTTGACGATGGCGGCCCTGCTCACGACGAGCGCCCTGCTCGACCGGCCCGTGCGGCGGCGCCCGGGCGCGACGCCGACATCGACCCCGGGCGTGACGGCAGTGGCGTGACTGCAGTGGCGTGACGGCCACCCGAACCGGCGCCGCGCCGGCGAGGACGCGTTGGGTGCGCGCTCGGGGCCTAACATGCGCCGTCGACGCGAACGGGGGAACAGTGGCATCCTTGGCGGACGGGGACCTGGCGGCGCTGCGGGCCGAGATGGCGGCGCTGCGGGCGGAAGTGGCGGCGCTTCGCGAAGAACTGGACGCCCGACCCTCATGGTCGCGGCGGGCCGTGCTCGGTGCCGGTGCCGCAGCGGCGGCGGTCGTCGCCACGCTCGGGCCGGTCCGCCCCGCAGCCGCGGTAACGGGCGCCTTCGAGTTCGGTACGGACAACGATGCCGGCACGTCCGCCACGACGCTGACCTCCTCGGCGATCAACGGCACGCTTCGCGCTCGCAACACCAACGCGGCCGTCGGCGTGTACGGCGAGGCGACCGGCGCGGGCGACGGGGTGCAGGGCATCTCCCTCGGCGGGGGACGGGGGGTGTACGGCTATTCGACGTCCGGGGTGTCGGTGTACGGCGAGGCGACCGGTGCGGGCAGCGGGGTGCGCGGCACCGCCGGCGCAGGGGGGATCGGCGTGCACGGGACCGGCGGGTCCTGCGGGGTGCTCGCCCAGGGCAGCGGATCGGTCGCCGCCCGGTTCGTCAGCGCCGGGGCCTCCGGTCCCCCGACCGGGGGCAGCAACTCGATCGGCATGGTGAGCGCCCCGGCGGACGGTTCGTTGTGGGTGTGTGTCGAGGCGGGTACACCGGGCGTCTGGCGGCAGGTCGCGTCGAAGGCGGCTGCGGGCGCGTTCGTGCCGATCACCCCGGCCCGGGTGTTCGACTCCCGGTACCTCACGCCGGTCGGCCCGCTCGCCAGCGGGGCGAACCGCACCGTCAGCGTCGCCACGGCCTACCTGCCGGACTCGACGACGGTCGCGATCGGCAACGTGGTGCCGGCGGGGTCGACGGCGGTGGCCGTCAACCTCACCATCACCGACACCACCGGTGCGGGCTATCTGTTCCTTGCGCCGGGCAACGCCACGGCCGTGACGGCGTCGAGCATCAACTGGACGGCGCCGGGTACCACGGTGGCCAACGCCCTCGTCGTCCCGCTCGACACGGCCCGGCAGCTCAAGGCTTTCGCCGGCGGCGGGGGCTCGGCCCACTTCCTCCTCGACGTCTCGGGGTACTACCGCTGATCGACCCCATCGTGGGTGGCGAGGAAGGCGAGGGCGAGCTCGGCGAAGCGGTCGCGGTTGGCCCGCTCGTCGTGGATCAGGTGGGTGGCGCCCCGCAGCGTCTCGACACGCACGCGCGGGCTCGACGCCCGCACCCGGTTGAGATCGTCGGGCCGGGCCACGCAATCGGGCGAGGTGGGATCGGCGGCGACGATCAGCGCCGGAGCCGGCAGCGGCAGGAACGGGTCGAACGCCGGGATCATGGTGCCCTCGATCACGGGATCGAGGACGGTGGCGTCGAGCTGGAGCATGGCGGCGGCCATGGCGTCGATGGCGTCGGGGTGCAGTTCGGCGCCGAGCGTCGTACCCCGCACGCTGGGCGAGGCCGTCAGCACCTCGACGAGCTTGTCGTGGGGGATGCCGGAGGCCTGGAGACGGGGGAGCGAGGCGCGCACCTGGGCGAAGGTGGTCATGAGCGACCCGCCGACGCGCTGTTGCGGCGGGGCGAGCGGTGGGTCTTCGAGCACGATCGCGCGCACCAGGTCGGGGCGCTGCTGGGCCACGGCGGCCGAGGTGCCGCCGCCGAGCGAGTGGCCGACCAAAAGGCACGGGCCGCAGGCGAGGTTGTCGAGCACGGCGATGGCGTCGGGGACGTACCCGGCGAGGTAGCCGTACGCGCCCGGGGCACGGTCGCTGCCGCCGTGGCCGCGGGCGTCGACACGCACGACCCGATAGCGGGGCGTGAGGCGTGCGACGAACCAGGACCACGTGGCGGTCGACTGGGTGATCCCGTGCAGCAGTACGACCGTGGGGGCGTCGGTGGGGCCGTCGACAACGACGTTGAGGCGGACCGTTCCGTTGTATACGTCCATGGAGCTCACCGTAGGCGGCGTACGCCGTTGGTGACGTCCGGGGTGCGGCTCGTAGGGTGGCCCGATGACGGGGGTCAGGGGAGCTCGACGCCGGCAGGAAGCGTCCGCTGAGGCACGCCCCACGCTGCGGTCGACACAGTTCCCCCTGTTGTGGATCGGGGTGTTCTCCTACCTGCTGATCGGCTCCGCCGAGCGCTTCACGTTCGTGTGGTTGGTGATCGAGGACCTCGACGGGCCGTCCTGGGCGTCGGGGTTGGTGCTGTTCGCACTCGGGGCTCCGGTGTTCCTGTTCGTGCTGCCGGCCGGCGCGCTGGCGGACCGGGTGGACCGGCGGCGCCTGCTTATGTCGACGCAACTGGCCGGGGCGGCGGTGACGGCGGCCGCTGCGGTGGCCGTCGCCGTCGGAGTGATGAACCTCGGTATCGCGCTCGTGACCGCAGCGCTGCTGGGAACGACGCTGGCCTTCGGCCAGCCGGTGCGCTCGTCGCTGGTGCCGGCAGTGGTGCCCCAGGAGCTGTTGCTGCGCGCGATCGTGACCATGACGATCGGGATGAACGTGGCGATGATCGTCGGGCCCTTCCTCGGCGGGATCATCATTCGCCAGGTCGGCATCCAGTGGGCATTCGCCATCGAGGCGGCCTTGTTCCTGGTGGGGTTCGCCACGGTCTGGCCGTTGCGCCTGCCGGCCCATGCGGCGTCGGCCACAGCGGCGCCGTTGCGGATCGGCGCGCTCGCGCGCTCGATCGCCGACGGGTTGCGGTTCGTCTGGTTCCATCCGACGTTGCGGGCGCTGTTCGCGCTGTTGATGGTCGGTGGGATGCTGATGATGGGCGGGTCGAACCTGCTGCTGCCCGAAATCGCGAAGGACGTGTTCGACCGCAGCGCTGATGAGGCCTCGCGGCTGTTCGCGTTCATGGGTGTTGGCATGACGTGCGTGTCGGTGTTCCTGCTCGCTCGTGGCGGGATCTCCCGCAAGGGGTTGGTGTTCCTGTCATCGATGGTGGTCGGTACCGCGATCCAGGTGCTGCAGGGCATGGCGCCGTCCTACCTGCTGCTGGCGGTGCTGCTGTTTTGCTGGGGTGGATCGGGAGGCTTCTACCTGAACCTGAACCAGACCCTCATCCAGTCGGCCACCCCACCGGAGATGATGGGCCGGGTGATGAGCTTGCACACGCTGTGCCAGGTGGGCCTGGCGCCGCTCGGTTCGCTCGTGGGCGGAGTGCTGGCGACCGGGGTCGGGCCGCAGGCGGCACTGTCGGCATTCGGCGCGATCGGACTGCTGCTGGTGCTGGTCACCTTCGCCAGGGCGTCGGCCCTACGCGCCGTCGCCTAGCTCCGCAGCCCGGCCCGACCGTTACGGCCTGGGCCTCACGGTCCTGGCCGGTTCGGGCGCCCCGACCCCCGACCCTCGAAGTATTCCAGCCTGCCCCCTACGAGGCGATTCGTTGACGAATCCTGGGGGACCGGCCACTGCGGGCATGAGGAATACCACGAAGCGTGACCACCTCTCCCGAATCGTTGACGATTCGCCCAAGAGGGTGCTCGGTCGGGGGCACAGGGTGGGCTGCCGGCCCGTCGGTGATGCCACGGCGCACGAAAGGATGTCGGCCATGACCTACGACGACGTCGCCGCCGCGTTCTTGCTCCCCGCCGGGGTGACCCCGCCGGCGCCGGTCGTGCCGGTCACCCCGGCCCGGCGTCTGCGCGACGCCTGCGAGGTGATCGCCACGCAGGGATGGTGGTCCCGGCCGGCTGCCGAGGCGGTGACCGCGCTCGGGCTCGGATTCTTCGACGGGTACGTCTGGGGTCGCGCCGCTGCGCTCGGCACGCCCACCCCATCCATGGTCGCCGCCACGTTCGGGGTGTTCGAGTCGAACCTGATCGGCGCGGTGTACCGCCAAGGAGTCGCCACAGCCGGCCGAGACGACGTCCTCGCCGCGCGAGCGAGCGGAGCCACCGCTGCGCTCGCCGCCGTGGTCGACACCGAGGAGGCCGCGGGCCTTGCCGACCGGCTCCTGCATGCGCTCGACCAACTCGACCCGATGGGCCGGCCGCTGTTCGCCGGGCTGCGCGAACTCCCGCGACCCGACGCCGCAGCCGGACGCCTGTGGCGCGCCGCTGAGTTGGTTCGCGAGCACCGTGGCGACGGCCACCTCGCTGCGAGCGTGGCGGCCGGTATCGGCGCCGTCGAGGCAAACGTGCTCACGGAGCTGTGGCTCGGGTACAGGGTCGGGGAGTACAGCGGTACGCGGGGTTTCGATGCCGCTGCGCTCGCTGCCGCCGTCACCCGGCTCGAGGCCCGAGGATGGATGGCCGGGGGTGCGCTCACCGAAGCCGGACGAGTCGCTCGCGTCGAGCTCGAAGCGGCCACCGACGCGTCGCAGGAGTCCCTCGTACAGGCACTCGGGCCGACGCTCGACGCAGTCGTCGCCGGCCTGCACACGATCGGAGACCGATTGCTCGCCGCCCACAGCGCTCCGGCCGACCCGCGCAAGCGGGCCGCAGGCTGATCCAGGTTTCATGCGCCGGAAACCTGACGGACGGCGCGAGGCACCACGCTGCCGCCGTGGCCTTTCCTGGTGACGATTCGGCACGCCTCGGCGGGTTCCTCGGCACGCACGGTCGGCGGCATTGGCGCATCAACGACGGTCTCGTCGACTTCCACCCTCCGGCCGACAGGCCGCGACCGATCACGCTCGACGCCCGGGTGCAGCCGATCCGGTTCGACCTGCGGCGCAGCGCCCTGCTCGTGATCGACCTGCAGAACGACTTCTGCCACCCCGACGGCTGGCTTGCCTCGATCGGGGTCGACGTCACCCCGGCCCGTGCCCCGATCGCGCCGCTGCGGGCCGGGATTACCGCCTTGCGGGAAGCCGGCGCAGCCATCGTCTGGGTGAACTGGGGGACTCGACCGGACCGGGCGAACCTGCCTCCGAACGTTCGCCACGTCTACGACCCTGACGGGCGTGGCGTCGGCATCGGCTCGATCGTCCCGACCGGCCATCCGGTGCTCCAGCGGGGCTCCTGGGGTGCGGCCCTCGTCGAGGAGCTCGAGGCCGTCCGACGCCCCGACGATGTCTCGATCGACAAGCACCGCATGAGCGGGTTCTGGGACACCGAACTCGACAGCGCGCTGCGGGGTCTCGGCGTCGACACCCTGCTGTTCGCCGGGGTCAACGCCGATCAGTGCGTCTTCGCCACCCTCATCGATGCCGCCTGCATCGGCTACGACGCCGTGTTCCTCGAGGACGTCTGCGCCACCACCTCGCCGGGCTACTGCTGGGAGGCCACCGTGTACAACGTCCGCCAGTGTTTCGGGTTCACCGCCCGGCTCGACGCGGTCGTCGCTGCGATCGCCCACGGAGGTGCGAACGGGTGGACCTGACCGACGCTGCCGACGCCGCCTGTTTCCGGATCGCGCCGGGAGACACCGTGAAGCTGGCCGTGGTTCGCGCGCCGAGCACCGAGGACGGCCCGAGCGTGTGCTTCGAGGTGTGGGACCCCGGCGGCGCCCAGCCCCCGAACCGTCACCCCCGGTCGGAGGAGACGTTCTGGTTCCTGCAGGGCGAGGGCATCGCGCAGAGCGACGGCGAGCAACGACCGGTCTGCGCCGGCGAGCTGCTGGTACTCCCGCCCGGGTCGCTGCACCGCATCACCAACACTGGCGCAGGACGCCTGTATGCGATCACGACCATGACTCCTGACGACGGGTTCGTAGCGCTGATCCGCCGGGGAGTGCCCGACGTGCTCGACGACGACGACCTCGCCGTGTTGCGCGGCGTGCCGCGTCGGCCGTGAGCCCGGCGTCCAGCCCACGAACGGTCCTGGTGACCGGGGCCTCACGCGGGCTGGGTCGTGCGATCGCCGGCGCTCTGCAGCACAACGGCCTCCGGGTGATCGCCACCTGTCGCACCCCGGCCGACGGCGATCTCCTCCCCGGCGACGGGCTCACCGTTGAGGCGCTCGACGTCGCCGATCCGGCGTCCCGCAGTGCGTTGGCCGAGCGGCTCTCGCTGGCCGGGGTCCGGATCGACGTATTGGTCAATAACGCCGGGATCAAGACCGCCCCCGGCCATGCGTGGGCGGCCTCGGCCGGCCCGCTCGGTGCCCTCGACCCCGACGCGGTCGAGGCGATCCTGACCACGAACGTGGTCGCGCCACTGCTGGTCACCCAGGCGTTGCTCCCCGTGTTCGCACCCGGGGCCGTCGTCGTGCAGATGTCGTCGCTGCTCGCCTCGCTCACCGACGGGCTCGGGGTCGATTACGCCTACAACGCCTCGAAGGCGGCGCTGAACATGGTTACCGTGACGATGCAGCGCGATCTCGGGCCCCGCGGCTTCACCGCCGTGGCGGTCAGCCCGGGCTGGGTTCGCACCGACATGGGCGGACCTGAGGCACCGCTCGATCTCCACGAGGCCGCCTGCGAGCTCGCTGCGTTGGTCGCACGGCTCGACGCGTCCTTCGGCGGCCGTTACGTCGACCGATTCGGCTCGCCGATGCGCTGGTGAACGCTCACCGCAGCGCCGGGTCGGCCTTGGTGAGCTCGGCGAACTTCTCGGTGGAGTCGTAGCCGGCATCGATGTCGGCGAGGTATCCCCCGAGCCACTGGCGCGACGTGATCGTCGGATACCGGGGTTGCTCGCCCGGCGCGAGCAGTTCGGGGATCGGGCCGATGCGTGCGTCCAGGTTCGGCTTCACGAAGAACGGCGCCGATACCCGTGGCAGCGCCTGCTCAGCCGGATCGACCGGGGCGAGCACCCGGTGCGGGGTCGCCCGCAGCCGATCGTTGGTCCATCGCGCCAGCAGCTCCCCGATGTTCACCACGAACGTGCCCGGCACCGGCTCCACGTTTCGCCACCCGAGCCCCCGATGGTGCAACTGCAACGATCCCGGGCCGTCGTCCTGGTAGAGGATCGTGAACACGTCGCCGTCGACGTGGGCCTTGAACCGGAACGGTGATGGCTCGTGGCCGGACTCGATGTCGTTGGAGTAGTAGTTCGCCACGAGCGTGGACGGGTCCTTGTCGACCTTGTCGGCGAACCAACCGTCGGCGAGGCCGAGGCCCGCTTCGAAGATCCGCAGAAGCTTGTCGGTGAGTGTCTCCATCTCCTCGAAATATGCCCGCCATGCCCCTCGGAACCCGGCCGGTCGGGTCGGCCACAGCGCGTCGTACAGGTGTGATCCGATGTCGTCGGGGTACCCGGCGGCGATCGCCTCGGCCGGTGTGTCAAACCGGCTCACGTTGAACGACTGCCGTTCGCTGGTGTGGAAGCCGGGGCCGTCGCCCGGGCAGGCATAGCCCTGGAACAGGTTGTTGGCCGGCGATCGCACGGCGAGCTTCTCCGCCAACGGGAGCTGGAAGAACTCCTTGGCCGTTGCGTAGAAGTCGTCGAGCTTGGCCTGATCCACGCCGTGTCCGCTGACGAGCACGAACCCGATCGTTGCGCACGCATCGACCATGGCGGCAGCCACTGCGGCCCGATCGTCGGGGGTGCCGTCGAAGAACGGTGCGATGTCGACCACGGGTACCTCGGCGCTCGCCGCGCCCCGGCGCAGGTCGACTCCGGGTGCTTCCGACACCCGGGCCAGGGCGGGCCAGGTGCCTTCGACGAACTGCCGGTAGATCTTCCGCAGGGCGATCGTCCCGCGGTCCACCTTCACGTGGACGAGATCGGTGAGATCGAGCTCGTAGTCGGGGTCGGTGTGCTCGAGCAGGTGCTGGTCCTCGAGGGTGACGGCCCGATCGAACGCGACGACGTCGGCGGCGGGCACGTCGGCCTCGGTGTCGTTGCGCAACGCCCACTGCACCAGGCGCAGGTGGCCGTCGTCGACCGGACAGATCCCAGTGACGAGCAGGTGGTGCAACCCGTTCGGGTACGTGATACTCATGACCCGCAGGAACGGGGCGACGAACCGGCTGACCGTGGTGCGAACGGTGCGGGTGGTGGTCTCGCCGTTGGCGCGGCGGGCCACGTCGAGGTGGTTGTCGACCTCCAGTTCGATGCGGGCGAGGAGTCCCTCGTCGGTCATCGACACCTCGGGGACCTCGATGTGGGCCGACGACGGGTTGCCGAACGTCCCCCGGTGCACGTAGGCGACATGCGCCGGGTCGAAGGAGTTGTCGACGAGCCGGGTGGCCGCAGCGGCCCAGACCTCGTCGAACTGGCGCACGTAGCGGTAGGTCGGGTCGCCGGCCTCGGGCAGTGCCGGGATCCCGCCGACCGGGTCCTCGAGGGCCACCCACACCACCCCGTAGCGAACGCAGGCATGGACCGAGCGCAGCTGGGCCTTGGGTGGGATGGGCAGCCCGGGGTCGAGCTGGGGGATGTGGGTGGCCCGCCCGTCGGCGCCGAATCGCCAGCCGTGGTACGGGCACACGACGCAGCCGTCCTCGGCCCAGCCGATCGACAGCTTGGACGAGCGGTGCGGGCACTTGTCACGGGCCGCGGCCACCTCGTCGGGCCCGGTGGACCACACGACGAGGTCCTCGCCGAGCACGCGCCGGGCGATCGGACCGGCAGCGACGTCTTCGACGAACGCGACCGGATACCAGAACCGCCGGAACGCCGGCACCTGAGTCACGAGCATGATCGGAGGTCCTCCTGCAACAGACGGGCGAGATAGCGGCGATAGGCCACGGTGGGGGCATCCACCTTCAGGTGGACCTCGCTGGTCAGATCGACGGGGAAGTCGCAGTCGGTGGTCTCGAGGATCGTGCGGTCCTCGTCTTTCACTCTCGTCCCGAATGCGTGGAACCGTTCCCAGGGCTGCTCGTCGGGGGTGCCGCCGAGCGCGGTGAGCCGAACGTAGATCGAGCTCGTGTCGTCGACCGGGGTGGCCACCCCGTAGAAGCCGTAGTCGGGACCCGCCCCGTGGTAGCGGAGCCGGATCCGGGTGGTCAGCGGAGCCACGAGATCGGTGACGGTGTCGCGCACGAACACCGTGGACTCGTCGTCGGTGACCCCGAGCTGCACGCCAACGCCGACCTGGCGGGTCGTGACCACGGCGGTGAACCCGCCCTCGTTGTTGGGTCGCAGGTCGGGCCGGGGCAGTCGAGCGAAGGCCGGATCGCCGAACGAGCCGCGGTGGACGTAGGCGACGTGTGCGTTGTCGAGGTTGTTGTCGATGATCCGCGGCGCGCTGCAGGCCCACCGCTCGAAGAACTCGACGTAGGTGCGCCAACCGTTCTCGGCGGCGGTGTCCGCCTCGGGCCAGCACGGCGGTGCTGCGGTGACCGGCTCGCCCACACAGGTCCACACCAGCCCGTATCGCACCCGTACCGGGAGCTCACCGCCGGCGGGGTCGATCACGTGCCGTTGGCCGAACAGGGTTACCTCCGTCGGGCGGTGCCAGTCCGTCGCAACGAGCACCGGATACCAGTAGTCGCGTAGGAACCGGAGCTCAGTGACGCGCATCTGGACGCTCCGACGGGATCACGAACGAGAACCGGGCGATCTCCTCGAATGCCTCGATGAGGAAACGCAGGCCGTCTGCGAACTCCGCAGCCCCCCGCTCGGCGCTGGCGAGCGTGGGATCCCCGATCACACCGCTGGGGTGGAAGTCGTTCGCCAGCCAACCGAACCCGACCGCACCGCCGAAGCGGACGTGACGGAAGCCGTCGAGCACCACCGGTAGCGCCGGCTCGGCCCGCTCCAGCCGCACCAGGTCCGGTCGAAGATGCAGGAGCAACGACGTCTCGCTCACGCCGCCGTGGATGCCCATCTGGCGCTCGCCGGGGTCGCCGGCGCCACCGTGGTCGGCTGGCAGGAACGGGTGGACGAGGAACGTCTCCAGGCCCTCGTGCAGCCGCAGCTCGCGGCAGGCGACGTCCAGCAAGCTGGTGTTGCCGCCGTGGCCGTTGAGGAACACCACCTTGCGGGCCCGCAAGGTTCGCAGGGACCGACCGAGATCGCGCACGATCGCCAGCACCGTCTCGGGGCCCAGCCACACGGTCCCGGTCGCCCAGGCGTGCTCGTTGGACTTCGACACCGCAAGCGTCGGCAGGAACCACAGGCCGAGCCGTTCCCCGATCTCCCGGGCGAGCGCCTCGGCGTAGGCCTCGACGACGATCGTGTCGGTGGAGAGCGGCAGGTGCGGACCGTGCTGCTCGACCGCCCCGATCGGCACGACGACGATCGAGCGCTCGTCGAGCGTCGTGGCCACGTCGGGGGCGGCAAGCTCGCCCCGCAGCCGGCGTGCGCTCATCGGCGGTCGGCGAGCTGAGCCGCCCACGTCCCGTCGACGTGCTGACGCAGCCAGCGGCGGTACTCGATCGAGGCCCGGTCGGTCTTCAGGTGCACGTTGTCGACCAGGTCCAACCGGTAGTCGTGCCAGCAGTGGTCGAGCACCGCCTGGTCTTCGGCCCACACCTGCGCGTCGAAGGCCCGGATGTCGGCCGCCGGTCGGTCCTGTTCCCGATCGGAGCGCACGACCATCTGGAGCTGCCGTGTGCGGGTGGCGGTCTCGGGGACGGCGGCCTTCACCATCAGGTGGACGACGCCGTCGGGGTAGGTGATCCGGCTGATGAACAGCAGCGGCCCGTACAGGTGGTTGGTCGTGGTCCGCACCGTTGCGGTGGGATCGCCGGGCTGACCCTCGACGGCGAGGCGGTAGTCGACCCGCATGCCGTCGTCCCGCAGCTCGACCTCCGGCAGCGGCACGTCGGGCCGGGCGGGTGTGCCGAAGCTGCCCCGGTGCACGTAGGCGATGTGGGCAGGGTCGATGTTGTTGTCGATGAGGAGCACGGCGGCGCACTGCCACATCGAGTCCGGTTCGTCGACGATTCGCCAGCCGAACTCGTCGATCTCGGGGAGCTCGCAGATTGGCAGCAGGGGTTCCTCCAACGCCACCCACACCCAGCCGTACCGCTCGGCGGCGCGGTAGGTCGTGAGCGTCGCCCGAGGAGGGTAGGGCGCCCCGACGGGCAGCTGCGGGATCCGCGTGGCGGCGCCGTCCTCGCCGAATGCCCAGCCGTGATACGGGCAGACCAGGCCGCACGATTCGATCCAGCCCGTCGACAGCCGGGCGTCGCGGTGCGGACAACGGTTGTCGGCGGCCGAGACGATGCCCGGCGCAGGGGACCACACGACGAGTTCCTGACCGAGCAGGTGCCGTTGCACGGGCCCCGAGACGAGCTCCTCGACGTGGGCGACCGGGTACCAGTACCGCCGGAACACCGGGTGATCGAGCACGAGGCGCGGCGAGCCGGTGGTGAGGTCGAGGGTCACGGGCGGACCGTAGAGCCCGTCGGTTTCGGCACTGTTTCCTTTGCGTCAGCGGTGTGCGACGACCGGCCGCGCAGCTCGGCGATCCGCTCGGACCGGAACGACTCGGCGGTGCGACCCTGGGCGAGCACGACGTCGTCGGCCGGGTGAAGGAACAGCGGTAGAGCCATCCGGGTGCGCTGCGCAGCGACCCCGGTCGGATTCACCACCCGGTGGGTCGTCGCCGGGTAGAAACCGCCGCTCGCGAGTTGCAGCATCTCGCCGGCGTTCACTGCGACCGATCCGGGGTCGCACGGAACGGGATACCAGGACCCGTCGGTGCGCAGCAGCTCGAGGCCTGGTTGGTCGGAGGCGGGTAGCACTGTGATCAAGTTGATGTCCTCGTGCGCAGCGGCGCGGACCGCTCCGGCGGGCTCCTCGCCCGTGAGCGCGGGATAGCGCAGCACCCGCAACAGCGTGCGCCGGCTCCCGACCAGCATCTGTGTCAGCGGTACGGAGAACCGGGCGGCGACTTCGGGCGGGGTGTTCGCCTCCACCCAACCGAGGAGCGTCGTCGCCAGATTCGTCGCTGCGCGGTGGTAGCGGCGCGCGGCGTCGCTCACCTCGTCGGGGTACACCGACCAGTCGTAGACGTGGAAGAACTCCTTCAGGTCGCGCGCGGCGGCGCCCTTCGCCGTCTCGCTGCCGACGGCGGGGAACCAGCCGAGCTGTCCCCCGGGTTCTGCGAGATAGCTCTCGACGGCGGGCGAGTCGAACAACGCCGACCACTCGCGGTACACGGCCTCGACGAGCGTCCATGGCAGCGGATGGCCGGTCAACACGGCGAACCCCGTGCGCCGCAGGCTTTCGGTGAATCGGGCCGGAGCGTCAGCTGCGGCGAAATCGACCACCGCCACCTCGTCGGGACCGCCTGACATCTTTGCGATGGTAGGCCCCGGCCGCTCACCCCGAAACCCGGCGCGCGGTGTTCACGATACCGAAACGTGCGTAGTTGCCGGTCCGGTGGCGGGGTACTTACCGTGCGTTCCGAACCGGGGAGACACGACGATGCTGGTGAGCGAGATCCCTGCCCTGCGCGAGTACTGGTATCCCGTGGCCTACGGTCACGAGGTCGGTTCAGTGCAGCGGCGGGCGCAGCTGTTCGGTGATGGGATCGTCTTGTGGCGCAACGCTGCCGGAGTGGTCCGGGCGTCCTTCGATGCCTGCCCTCACCGGGGCGCTCGCCTTTCGCAGGGATGGCGCGACGGCACCTGCATCGTGTGCCCCTACCACGGCTGGCAGTTCGACGAGGACGATGGCTCCTGCGCGCGGATCCCGCAGAACCCCGCTGGCAGCGCCGTTCCTCGGCGGGCCCGGCTCGCCATGGTGCATGCCGACGAGCGTTACGGGCTCGTGTGGCTCTGCGTCGCCGAGCGACCACGCGAGGCGATCCCGACGTTGCCCGAGCTGGAGGACCCGTCCTTCACGCTCGTCCACGAGTTGATGGAGGAATGGTCGGTCTGCGCGCCCCGGTGCGTCGACAACGCGCTCGACGTCAGCCACCTGTCGTTCGTGCACCGCAATACGGTCGGGAACGCGGCCCGGCCGGAGATGAGCGATTACACCGTCGAGCGCGATGGCCTCCGACTTCGCTTCAGCATCTCCTACGAAGCCCAGGTGACCGAGGAGATGAAGCGCAACACCGGCCTGACCGTCGACGTCACGACGCGGACCACCCACGCCGAACTGGTGCAACCGCTGGTGTTCCGCGGGGTGCTCGAGTACGAGAACGGCCTGCGGCACGTCCTCTACAAGACCGCAGCACCGCTCGACGACCGCCGGACGTTGTTCTGCCAGTTCATCGCCCGCAACGACGACCCCGATGAGGACCGGCAGCGGCTGATGGCCGAGATCGACCGGCGCATCCAGGCCGAGGACCGGGCGCTGCTCGAAGGTCTGACCAGCGAGTTCCCCGTCGAGGTCAGCACCGAGGTCCACACCAAAGCCGACCGCATGACCCTCGAATACCGGCGGGTGCTGGCATCGCTCGCCTCCGAGGCCGGTCCGTTGCGCCCCGACGCCACGTGGGACCGGTTCGCACGGCGAAACCCGGTCTCGGGCGCCCCGCACGCTGGATCGGCCGAAGTGTGATTAAGGCTGTCGTCGTCTCGAAACACCGGCGAAACGAACCGTCTCTACGGTGCGCCTCCGACGGAACCCTCCAGCGTCTTTCCTCCACCGACCGCCCGGCGAGGCTGACAATCACGTGACCGAACCACCGACCGATACGAGATCAAGCGCAGCGCCCCCTGCGGCGCAGCTGCGCTTGATCGGGGTGTCGAAGACGTACAACGCCAAGGACGGCAAGGTTCTCGACGGAGTTGGCCTCGACGTCGCCCGCGGCGAGTTGGTGTCGTTGCTCGGTCCCTCCGGGTGCGGCAAGAGCACCCTTCTGCGTATGGTCGCCGGCTTCATCCACCCCGAACAGGGCCGGATCGAGATCGCCGGCCGCGACGTGACCGACGTGCCCACCCATCGCCGCAACGTCGGGATCGTGCACCAGAGCCATGCGTTGTGGCCCCACATGACCGTGGCGGAGAACGTCGCGTTCGGGCTCGAGATGCGCAAGGTGAAGCGGGCCAAGCGCCAGGAACTCGTCGGCGACATGTTGTCCGTGGTCGGCCTGACGGGCTTCGATCGCCGCCTGCCTCCAGAGCTCTCCGGCGGCCAGCAGCAGCGCGTGGCCCTGGCGAGAGCGCTCGTGATCGAGCCCCAGGTGCTGCTGCTCGACGAGCCGCTGTCGAGCCTCGATGCAAACCTGCGCGTGTACCTGCGAGAGGAGATCCGACGCATCCAGCGCGACGTGGGCGTGACGACGATCTTCGTCACCCACGACCGTGAGGAAGCCATGGCCGTGTCGGACCGGATCGTGTTGTTGCAGAACGGCCGTATCGCCCAGCAGGGCTCGGCGATCTCGCTCTACCGAGAGCCGGACTCCCACTTCATCATGTCGTTCACGGGCACGGTGGTGAACTTCGACGGTACCGTCGACCGGTCCGGTGACGAGCCGGTGGTGAGCACCCCAGTCGGGCGCTTCTCCCTGGGCGCGGCGGCCAGCGTCACGAACCGTCTCGGCGACGAGGTGCTCGTCGCCATGCGACCCGACGACGTCGGGATCCGCCTGGCGGGCAGTCCGGTGCCGCCCGGTGCGCTCGTGTTCACCGGCACTCTCGAGCAGGTCGTCTTTCTCGGAACGAGCGTCGAGGCGCTCGTCACGATCGCGTCGGGCCAACGGCTGGGGATGCGGCTGCATCCCCGCGAGCTCGACGTGCTGCCGTCGGCGGGCAGCACGGTCGAGTTGGTCGTCGAGCCCGACCACCTTCACGTCTTCGCGACGTGACCCGCCCCTCGGCGGGAATCCCTGAGCAGTGCTCCGCCCCAGGAACCCGACAGGACAACCACATGACCCAACGAGCAACCGCTACCCGGAGACGATCCGTCCGAGTGATCGCCGGCCTGCTGTCGGCCGGCCTGGTGGCCGCCGCCTGCGGCGACGACTCCTCGTCGTCGGCGACGACCGCCGCCGCGACGTCGGCGGCGACCACGGCTGCGGCGACGTCGGCCGCCGCCACGACAGCGGCGACCGCAGCGGCGACCACGACGGCCGCACCGGCGGCGAACCTCAAGTTCGCGACCATGGACGAGATCGCTGCGTTGTGCCCGGCGGCGAACAAGCCGTCCAAGCTCGTGTTCTCCACGTTCCCGGCGCAGAAGGACGCCATGGACAAGTACCTGGCGCCGTTCAAGAAGGCGCTCGGTATCGAAGTCGAGTGGCTGGAGAACGGTCTCGGCGATCGCCTCACCAAGTTGGCGGCCGAGAAGGGCAAGCCCACCATCGACGTGGCGCTCGTGCCGATTGCCGAGACGCCGGCGTTGCTGGCCAACGGGATCGTCGAACCGACCAACACCAAGCTGCCCAACTACGAGCAGCTGATCAGCCCGGCCAAGTTCGCCGGGGGATACGGCGTCAGCGCCCTGCAGTTCGGGATCGCCTACAACCCGGCGTTCGTGAACCCGCCGCCGACCTCGTGGCTCGACCTCCTCAATCCGAAGTACGCCGGCAACATTGCGCTGCCGTCCATGCCGAACTCCGGTGGCTATGCGTTGCTGGCCATGCTGGCCCGGATCGGCGGAGGCAAGGAGTCGGACCTCAAGCCGGCGATCGACCAGATCGCCGCGTTCAAGAAGCAGGCGCACTCCTTCATCGGGCCGACCCCGCAGGTGGAGGCCCAGATCAAGAGCGGTGAGATCCGCATGTACCTCGACATCGGAGGCGTCGCCGTGCGGGCCAAGGCCGAGCGCAACGTGCCGGTCGAGTTCGTGATCCCCAAAGAGGGGGCGCCGCTCAGCATCAACTCCCTGGTGGTTCCGGTCGGCAGCAAGCACAAGGGCTGTGCCGAGGCGTTCGTGGCGTACATGCTCGGCCAGGAGGTGCAGACCGGCTGGGCCGAGACGCTCCTGTACGGCTCCACGAGCTCCATCATCAAGATGGACCCGGCGTTGGTCTCCCGGCTGTACCCCGCCCCAGGGGCCAAGACGATCGTCGAGATCGACTGGCCGGCGATCGCCAAGGGGACGGCCGACACGATGGACTACTGGAATCGGAAGGTCCTGAACTGACATGACCATGACGACCCCCGCCGTCGGTGACGCCGGCACCGACGCGGTGGTCGACGAGGCCGGGCGGGCCGGGACCGAGGTCCCGGCCCGCAGGCGTCGGCGGCTGTCGCCCCGGCGGTTCGGCCCGGCCGCCCTGCTGTTGCCGGCGGTCACCATCGTCGGCGTCGGCGCCCTCGGTCCGATTGCGGTGCTCGTCGCGTACAGCGTGGGGCTCCTGGGGGACAAGGTGCCTGCCGGCGCCGCGCAGTATCAGGAGATCCTCGGCGACGGGTACTACTGGGGCGTCTACCTGACCAGCATCCGCCTGGCGTTGACCGTCACGGGCGTGGCGCTGCTGGTCGGCCTGCCGATTGCGTTCGCGATCTCCCACAGCCGGGGCTGGACCCGCACCCTGCTGGTGTCGGCGATCGTGATGCCGTTGATGGTCAACATCGTGGTGCGCAACCTCGGATGGGTGATCGTGCTGTCCCGCAACGGGTTGTTGAACCAAGTGCTCGACGTGGTCGGCCTCCGGCAGTCGCTGCCGGGCAGTCTCGGCGGGATCGGTCTCGTGCTCGTGCACGTCGGCATCCCGCTGATCGTGCTCCCGATGCTCACGGCCATGGACCGTATGGACCCCGCCGAGCGGGAGGCGGCGCTGTCGCTCGGGGCCCATCCGGTCGTTGCGTTCTTCCGGATCACCCTGCCCCGTCTCGCGAGTGCGATGGTGGCCGGCAGCACGCTCGTGTTCATCCTCGCTGTCGGTTCGATCGTGACGCCGCGATTCCTCGGGCAGGGGCGGGTCACGGTCGCTCCGGTGCTCGTGCTCCAGCAGATCGCTACCTACCGCTGGGAGCGGGCCGCGGCGCTGTCGATGCTGCTGTTCTTCATCGTGCTGCTCTACGCCGTGTTGGCCCAGCGTGTCGGCGGGCGGCTCACCCGGGGTCGCTCGGTGCGCTCCCGGCGTCGAGGTGTGCTGCTGCGGCCCCGGCCGATCACGGCCGTCGCCTCCTTGATGAACCGGTTGCCGGTGCTGCAGCGGTCGTGGAACGCCGTGCGCCGTGTGTACCTGGTCCTGGTGCTCGGCTTCTTGATGCTTCCGATGATCGTGATCTTGAAGAGCTCGGTCGATTCGTCGGACTCGATCCAGGTCGGCTTCGACGGGTTCACGCTGAAGTGGTTCGCCGAGGCCTTCTCCTCGGAGGGCTACCGCACGGAGTTGCTGTTCTCGGTCCGGCTCGCCGTGACCGCCGTCGTGATCGCGCTCCTGGTTTCCCTGGCGGCGTCGTGGGTCTTGGCCCGGTTCTCCTTCCCAGGTCGTGACGGGGTGGTGGCGTTCCTGATGTCGCCGCTGCTGGTGCCACAGGCGTCGCTCGCCATCGGGTTCGTTCTGTTCTTCCTGTGGTTGGGCACGAGCCCGTCGTTCGAGCGGCTGTTGTTCGCCCACCTCGTGATCACGGTTCCGTACATGTGCCGGATGCTGGTGACGGCGTTCGAGAGCGTGCAACGGTCCATGGAGGAAGCGGCGCTGTCGATGGGAGCGCGCCCGCTGCGGATGTTCTGGCGGGTCACGCTGCCGCTCGTTCGCCCCGGACTTTTCGCAGCGTTGCTGTTCGGGTTTCTCGTGTCCTTCGACGAGGCTGCGGTGTCGGTGCTCCTGGCGAGCGGCGACACCACGACCTTCCCGGTCAAGCTGCTCGGCGCCATGGAGTTCCAGCCGACGCCGATCGGCACGGCGGTATCCGCGCTGTTGATCCTCGTGCTCATCTTCGGGATCGTCCCGCTGGAACGACGCTTCGGTATCGCCTCCAACGCCGTCGGCGGCCGCCGCTGAGGTGCCGCGCGTTCAGCGCCCGGTCTGGAGGGCGGCGAGATCAGGGGTGGCGATGTCCAACTCGCCGGCAGGGATCGCGCAGGCCTCGGTGGTCCAAGCCCAGATCGAGGTGACCTTCCGTTCCGGCTGCACGTAGCCGTTGCGGCCGTGGAGCATCCGGTAGTTGTCGATGCAGAGCAGGTCGCCGGCGGCGAGCCGGAACTGGGTGCCGTCGTGGCGGGCGCGAGCCACCTGGTCCATCCAGTGCCGCACCACCGGGGCATGGCTGAGCTCGTCGGGTCCGGGGGCGGCGGCGAGGTCAGGATGGCAGCGCACCTGCACCCGGCCGTGCACCCGGCGAGCGATGGGCTCGAAGCTCGGCTGGGGGAAGTTCGGCATGCTGTGGTCGATCGGGACGGTCCACGAGAATCGGGCGAAGGCCTCGTCGTGCGCGGACAGCAGCGTGAGCAGCCGGAGCGCGTCGACCAGGAACGAGGCACCGCCGATCGCGCACGGCTGCGCGCACCACAGGAAGATGTGATCGGGCGCGTAGTCACCGAAACCGAAGCCGTCGTTGTGGGCCGGTTGGTCGGCCTCCATGGGCCCCCGGTAGCGCTTCCGGCCGCGCGTGTCGGCCGGCTGCGCGGTGACGACGGCGGCCTCGTCGGCGATCTGTTCGGGGGTCACCTCGAACTGGGGGCGGATCCGGACCGTGCGCGACCCCAGCACGTCACGACCGGCGGCCACGGCCTGGTCGAGGTCGGTGACACCGCGCACGAGGGCGGCACCGTCGACGGCGAGCAGCGCGCGGGCGTGCTCGCACGACGTTGCCACCTGGGGCAGGATCGCAGCGGCTCGAGGGTCCACGCACGGCCTCCTTGGGATTCTCATCCAGTGTCGTCGATCCCGGTGACCGGACCGTTGCGGGCGGATCATCACTTGGTTTCGCCCAGCGTCGACCGGGCCGAGAACAGGTCTCGCCGCGCGCCGCGGACCGTCGTGGTCGTCGCTCGGGCAGACTTGGGTGATGGTGGTCATGGCGCTGCGCTCGTGGTCGTCCCGGCGATGGTCGACCGCGGTGGTGGCCTCGCTGGTGACCGTGCTCGTCATCGGGCTTCCGACCGACGTCATCCCGAACCCGGTGTTCGGCCGCCCGGTCCCGGTCACCTGGTGGTCGCCGCTCGTGCTCGTCGTTTCGGCGGTCCTGACCGGAATGCTCGTGGCGACCTACGTTCGTGCGGTGCCCGGTGTCGATCGGCCGGCGCGCGCCGGCGGCCTGGGCGGGGCGCTTGCGTTCTTCGCGGTCGGCTGCCCGGTGTGCAACAAGCTCGTCGTCGTCGCCCTGGGCACCTCGGGGGCCTTGCGCTGGTTCGAGCCGATCCAACCGCTCCTGGCGGTTGCGTCGGTGGCGCTGCTGGCCGTCGCACTACGTGCTCGGCTCCGGGGCGAGGTCGCCTGCCCCGTTCCCCGATGACCGATCCGACACCGCGTCGCCGGGTCGTCGTGGCCGGGGCCGGCGGCCGGGACTTCCACGACTTCGCCACCGTGTTGCGCGACGATCCCGGCGTCGAGGTCGTCGCGTTCACCGCAACCCAGATCCCCGGCATCGACCATCGCACGTTTCCGGCTGCGCTTGCGGGGCCCCGCTACCCCGAAGGCATCCCGATCCACCCCGAGTCCGAACTCGCCGAGCTCGTCGCCCGCCACGGGGTGGACGAGGTGATCCTCAGCTACTCGGATCTCCCGCACGTCGAGGTCATGCATCGCGCCTCGATCGCACTCGCCGCTGGCGCCTCGTTCCGGCTCCTTGCCCCGCAACGGTCCTTCCTCACCCTCGACCGTCCGGTCGTCGCCGTCACCGCCACCCGCACCGGTGCCGGCAAGAGCCAGACGAGCCGCCGGATCGGTCGGCTGCTCCTCGACGCCGGCCTGCTCGTTGCGCTCGTGCGCCACCCGATGCCGTACGGCGACCTGACGGCCATGGCGGTCCAGCGGTTCGCGACCCTCGACGAACTCGACGCCGCCGCCCCCACGATCGAAGAGCGCGAAGAGTACGAGGAGCCGATCCGCCAAGGGTTCGTCGTACACGCCGGCGTCGACTACGCCGCCGTCGGGCGGGCCGCCGCGGCGGAGGCCGACGTGGTCGTCTGGGACGGCGGGAACAACGACACGCCGTTCTTCACGCCGGCGTTGTGGATCACGGTGCTCGACGCGCTCCGACCCGACCACGGGCTCGGCTACCACCCTGGCGAGGTCAACTTGCGCCGGGCCGACGTGGTGGTGGTCAACAAGCTCGACAGCGCGCCGCCCGGTGCGCTCGAAGCCGCCCTCGCCGGGGTCGAGGCGGTCAACCCGAGCGCGACCGTCGTCCTGGCCGACTCGCCGGTCACCCTCGACCCGGGCCCGTCGTTGGCCGGTCGTCGGGTGCTCGTGGTCGAGGACGGCCCGAGCCTCACCCACGGCGGGATGCCGTTCGGCGCCGGCACCGTCGCAGCCCGGGCAGCGGGTGCGACCGACCTGCTCGACCCGCGCCCGTATGCCGCAGGTTCGATCGCCCAGGTGTACGCCGCGTATCCCCACCTCGGTCCGGTGCTGCCGGCGATGGGGTACGGCACCGAGCAGGTCGCGGACCTTGCTGCGACGATCGCCGCAGCGGCGCCCGACGTCGTGGTCGCCGGCACTCCGATCGGGCTCGAGCACGTGCTCGCCCGGGCCGGCGGCACGCTCGGCGTCCCTGTCCGGCGGGCCCGCTACGAATTGCGGGAACGCCAGCACCCCGACCTGCGCGACGTCCTTGCGCCGTACCTCGCCGTCTGGGGAGCCCGGGCGTGAGCGCACGGGCGGCGATCACCCACGTCGAACTGCGCCGGGTCCACCTGCCCCTCGTCAACCCGTTCCGCACCGCGCATGGCATCGAGACCGCTCGTGACGTCCTCGTCGTGCGCGTGCTCGGTCCCGACACGGAAGGCTGGGCGGAGTGCGTCGCGCCGGCGGAACCCGGGTACACGGCCGAGTACGTCGACGGCGCCCACGACGTGCTGCGCCGGTTCCTGGTCCCAGCGCTGGCCGCCGGCGTGCCGGTGTCCCTGGTCAAGGGTCATCCCATGGCGAAGGCGGCGCTCGAGGTGGCGCTCCTCGACGCCGAATTGCGTGCCGCGGGCCGCAGCCTCGCCGCCCATCTCGGCGGCACCCGCGACCGGGTGCCCGCCGGGGTCGCCGTCGGCATCTCGGGCTCGGTGCCGGCCCTCCTCGACGCGGTCGAACGCCATGTCGCCGAGGGCTACCGGCGGGTGAAGCTGAAGATCGAGCCGGGCTGGGACGTCGAACCGGTGGCCGCCGTGCGGGCCCGTCACCCCGACCTGCCGCTGCAGGTCGACGGCAACGGCGCTTACACCATCGGTGATGCCGACCACCTCGCCCGCCTCGACGAGTACGGGCTGCTGCTCGTCGAGCAGCCGCTGGCCGACGACGACCTCGCCGGCCACGCTGCGCTCGCCCGCCGGATGCGCACCCCGATCTGCCTCGACGAGACGATCACGTCGGTCACCGTGGCCACCGACGCGCTCGATCGGGGCGCGTGTGCGGTGATCAACCTCAAGGTGGGCCGCGTCGGCGGCCTTGCCGAGGCGGTGCGGATCCACGACCTCTGCCGGACCCGCTCGGTCCCCCTCTGGTGCGGCGGGATGCTCGAGACCGGGCTCGGTCGGGCGCTCAACGTCGCTCTCGCCGCCCTGCCGGGTTTCACGCTCCCCGGTGATCTGTCGGCCTCGCAGCGGTACTTCCACGAGGACCTCACCGAACCGTTCGTGCTCGACGACGGCCACCTCGCCGTTCCGGCCGGCCCCGGTCTCGGGGTGCGCCCGCGCCCGGAGGTGCTGGCCGCCACGACCCGTTCCGTCGAGACGCTCGACCTGCGCCGTTGAGGACCGAGGTCCCGGTCGGGCCGTGCCGCCGCCGGCCACACTGCGGCATGCCCGAGTTCGACTACGCCGGGGCGTCAGCGCCCGTGCGGCTGTTCAGCGCCGACGCCGTGTTGTGGGTCGCCCCGTCGACCTCGGTGGCCGAAGCGGCCCGGGTGATGGCGGCGGGGGAGGTCGGCCTGGTCGTGGTCGGCGCGCACGCCCTGGCCGTCGGCGTGCTGTCCGAACGCGACATCGTGCGCGCCGTCGCCGACCGGCTCGACCTCGACCGCACCAGCGTCGGTTCGCTCGCCAGCACGCACCTCGTGCGCGTCGAGGCCGGCACGGCGGTCCACGACGTCGCCGAGCGCATGCTCGCCGAGTACGTCCGCCATGTGCTCGTCGACGACGACGGCGGCCTCGTCGGGGTCGTTTCCGCCCGTGACCTGCTCGGCGCGTACGCAACCGCAGACGAGGTCGAACTCAGCGGCCTCGAACCCGGTGGTACCCCGATCGTGTGATGCGCGCCGGTGCGACGAGCTACGGCGTGATGACCGCCCGGCCGGCGAGCTTGCCGGCGTGGAGCAGCTCGTAGGCCTCGGCGGCCCGCTCGAGCGGGAACCGCTCGACGTGCGGCGTGATCGCCCCTCGGGCCGCGAGCGCGATCACCTCCATCAACTCGGTGACCGTGCCCCAGTAGGTGAGCGACACCGACACCCCGTAGGGCACCCGGCCCTGGCCGACGGCGAGCGAGCCCCCGGCCAGGCCCACGATCGTGACGTGGCCGGCCGAGCGGACCACGGCGGCGGCGAGCGCCAGGGTGGCGTCGGCCCCGACGAAGTCGAGCACGACGTCGGCCCCGATCCCGCCGGTGCGGCCCCGGATCTCCGCGGCGGCGCCGTCGGCCGGGATCGCATGGTGGGCGCCGCCGGCGGTGGCGAGCGCCAGGGCCTCGGGCCGGGTGTCGACGGCGATGATCGTGGCGGCCGTGGTGGCGGCGAGGATCTGGACCCCGAGGTGGCCGAGCCCGCCCACGCCGATCACGACGACGGTCGAGCCCGGCTCCAGCAGCGCGGCCGACCGCTTGATGGCGTGGTACGGCGTGAGCCCGGCGTCGGTGAGCGGAGCGGCCAGCACCGGGTCGAGATCGCCGAGGGGCACGAGGTGCCGGGCGCTCGGGACGAGGAGCAACGGCGCCATGCCGCCGTGGGTGCCCAGGCCGCCGCCGGCGACCGGGTTGGTGTGGGCCACGGCGCAGTAGTTCTCGGCTCCGGTGCGGCACCGGTGACAGCGCCCGCAGCCCCATGGGCCGTGCACCGCCACCGGCGCACCGATCTCGATGCCGGTGACCCCGGCGCCCACGGCGTGGACGTAGCCGGCGTTCTCGTGCCCCAGCGTCATCGGGGTCGGCCATGGCACGAGCCCGGCCGGGAGGTCGTGGAGGATGTGGAGATCCGAGTGGCAGGCACCGGCGCCGGCCACCCGGATCACGACCTGCCCCGGCCCCGGTTCCGGCTCGGCGACCTCGCGCAGCTCAGGGTCGTGCTGGAACTCGACGAGCTGCAGGGCTTGCACGGCGGGCCCGTCAGTTCGACGCCGACGGCGTCGCGCTCGACAGGCGGTGGTTGGTGTAGGTGGGGCCACCCACCCAGTGGCACAGCTGCGGGTCGCACTCGCGCAGCGCGCCGCGCTGCCAGCGGCCGTCGAGGTCGAACCAACCCTCGCGCCCGTCGCCGTCGGTCACCTTGACGGTGCCGTCGCCGTCGCGCTCGTAGAGCCAGCCGGTGAAGGGATGCCGTGCGCCATTCATGACCGCCTCACTTGCCCTCGCCGCCGGCGGGGCCCTCGATGAACTCGGTGAGCTTGTTGTGGAGCCAACGAACCTTCGACTCCTGGTAGATGCTCAACGTGACGCCGGGCTTGAACGTGGCCTCGAGGCCCTTCTGCACGTTGGCCATGTTGTAGAGGTCGCCGTCGAACACCTTGCCGAGCATCCCGATCTCCTCGGCCGCGGAGAACCGCTCGTCGGGGCCGAGCCAGTGGATCGACGCCGGCGGGGGGCGCTCGCCCTCGTAGGGCGACACGAAGATGCACTCCATGATCGCCTGACGATGGTTGTCGCCGTTGGGGCGGAACCGGTACACGATCCGGTTGTAGGCACCCCAGGGGTGGAAGTTCGGGAACAGGGTGTAGTCGAGCGAGTCCATCAGTTCGGCGTCGCTCATCCGTTCGGCCCGCTCGCCGTCGATCGGGGCCCACCGGCGCCGGGCCATCTCGGCGGCGAAGGCCCGCATCGTGGTGCCCTCGGGGACGTGGACCGGCAGCTCCTGGTCGTGGCGCACGTCGAGCATCGCGGCGAGCATCTCGTCGGGCGTGGGCTCGTAGCCGAGCAGCGGGCTGGGGGTGCCGCCGGGCGTGATCACGCGCGAGCAGTTGTCCCAGATGTCGATCTGGCTGTTGGTGTCGCCGAGGTACGGCATCACGAGCGGGTGCGTGCCGTTGACGTGGTACGCCTCGCAGAAGGCCTCCTGGACGATCTTCCAGTTGGCGTCGATCACCTTCGCGATGTGGGCCTGCTTGTAGTAGCTGCCGAGGTCCCAGTCGGCGAACTGCTCGCGCAGGTCGGCGACATACTCGTCGAACGGCGTGGCGTCCGGATCCGGGTTGATGAACACGAACCCGGCCCAGGAGCCGACCTGGCACTCGTGGAGGTGGAACGCGTCGTCCTCCACCTGCGGGAAGTCCCAGCGGGCAGGGATGTCCTGCAGGGAGCCGTCGAGGCGCCAGGCGAAGCCGTGGAACGCGCAGCGGATCTCCGAGCAGTGCCCGTCGAAGTCCTTCAGGCGCCGGCCCCGGTGCAGGCAGGCGTTGGGGAACGCCTTGATCGAACCGTCGGGCTGGCGGACCACGAGGAACGACCACCGGGTGATCTCGTAGACGTAGTAGTCGCCCGGCTCGGGGATCTCCTCTTCGCGGCAGGCGTACTGCCAGGCCCGGGTCCAGAGGCGCTTGACCTCCTTGTCGTGCCACTCGCGTGAGATGTACCGGTCGATCGAGACGTCCTCGTCGCCCTGGTAGCTCCAGTGCTCGGCCCGCAGCGCGACGGGGACCGGTTTGGTGTCGGCGTCGAGCAACTGCTGGTAGGTGACCCCGGGCGAACGGGCGATCTCGGGATCGGCCTGCATCGTCATGTCGCTTCCCCCCACGGGACGGTCGGAACTGATCCGGAGATTACTTCTTGCGGGCCGCAGGCGGGGCGGGCGGGTCCCAGTCGAGCCACAGCTCCCGCATCGCCCGCAGGGTCACGTTCGGGTGATGCGAGAAGTCGTTGCGGCCCGGGCTGAAGCGCAGGTTCGCCAGGCGGGGCACGAGCGTTTCGAAGGTCAGTCGTTGCTCGACGCGCGACAGCCCGGCCCCGGGGCACACCGTCTCACCCCAGGAGAAGGCGAGGTGCCGGTGCGCGTTGGGCCGCTGGTGGTCGAATTCGGCCGGGCAGCCGAACACCGCCGGGTCCCGGTTGGCCGCCGCGTACCGCAGGTGGAGATGCGCCCCCTTGGGGATCGCCACGCCGCCCACCTCGGTGTCGACCAGCGCCGTGCGCACCATGCCCATCGTCGGGGACTCGGCGCGCAGCACCTCCTCCACGAACACCCGGGTGCGGCTGCGGTCGGCCCGCAGCGCGGCCAGCGCGTCCGGGTTCGACAGCAGCAGCCACATCCCCGAGGTGAGTGCGAACGTGGTCGTCTCGTTGCCACCGATGTAGAGGTGGTCGACCATGTTGATGATCTCGGCCTCGGCGAGGGGCCGGTCGCGGAAGCGGGCCTCGTGCACCAGGAAGGAGATGACCGAGTCGTCGGGCGCGGCACGCTTGTCCTGCATGGTGTCGGCGATGAAGTGCGGGAACTCGACCCCCTTTTCGCCGGCGTAGACCGCCTCGTCGTCGGTGAGGCGGCCCTTGAACGGCAGCACCCAGGCCTCCGACCACACCTTGAGCCGCGGGATGTCCTCGGCCCGGAACCCCATGAACGCGGTGATCACCCGGACCGGTAGCGGGATGGCGTACTGCTGCACGAACTCGCAGGTGCCGTCGGCCTCGAAGGCGGTGACCAGCTCGTTGATGATGCCCTGGATCAGGTCGCGGCGCCGTTCGGCGGCGGCGACGGTGAAGAACGGGTCGACGATACGGCGGTAGTCCGCGTGCTCGGGCGGGTTGGAGCCGAGCACCGAGCGGCGGGGCCAGCCGTTGCGTTCGTAGATCGCCCGGGTGATCTCGTTCGGCCCCGACGACGGGGTGGACGAGCTGGCCCCGCGGCCGAACACGTCGATGCGCCGCAGCACGTCTGCGATGTCGTCGTAGCGGGTGAGCACGTAGGTGTTCGTCCCCGGCATCTGCCACACCGGGGCCTCGGCCCGCAGCAGGTCGTAGGTCGGGTACCAGTCCTCCTGGGAGGCAGGGCAGTAGAAGTCGACCTCGTCGACGTGCGACGGACGGCCCGGAACGCGTGCGGCCACGGCAGCTCCCCCCTGGTGAGGTCTCGACGCTAGTGCCGGCGCGGACCACCACCGCCTACGGTGCGGTGGTGACCACCACTGCGCCCGCCGCCGACACTGGCCGCCGGGGCGCGACTGCGGTGCTACGCCACCGGGACTTCCGATTGTTCTGGCTGGGGGCGCTGGTGTCGAACATCGGCACGTGGATGCAGAACGCCGCGGTTCCGTTCGTGATCTACCAGCTCACCGAGTCCTCGGCGTGGGTGGGGCTCTCGACGTTCGCCGTGCTGTTCCCCGGTGTGATCCTGGCGCCCGCCGCCGGGGCGTACGCAGACCGGTTGGACCGCCGGCGGGTGCTGCTGTGGGGCCAGGCCGCCTCGGGCCTCGCCGCGTTCGGGCTCGCGCTGGCCTGGGCGCTGGGCGTGCACCGGCCCGGTGTGGTGCTGCTCCTGGTGACCCTGGGCGGGATCGTGTGGGGGCTCACGATGCCGACCTGGCAGGGCTTCCTCGCAGACCTCGTGCCCCGGCCCGACCTGCCGGACGCCGTGACGCTGAACTCGATGCAGTTCCACGGCTCGCGTGCCATCGGGCCGGCGCTCGGCGGTCTGGTCCTCGCTGGGTTCGGTCCCACGTGGGCGTTCGTGGCCAACGGGATCTCGTACGTGGCGGTGATCGTGGCCGTGCTCGCGGTGCGGGCCCGGCCGGCGCGCCCGCAGCCGTCGGGCAACAGCGTGCGCAGCGACTTGCTGGCGGGGTTCCGCTACGCCCGGCGCAACCGGGGGATCGCCACGGCACTGACGATCGTCGTGGCCATCGGTTTTTTGGGCAACCCGATCGTGCAGCTCGCGCCGGTGTTCGCCGAGCGGATCTACGACGTCGGCGCCGGGGAGTACGGCCTGTTGACCGGTGCGTTCGGGGCCGGCGCGGCGACGGGGATCTGGTTGGTCGGGCGGTGGAGTCGCGACCGAGGTCGCAGCCGGGTCCTCCTCGGCGCGCTCGGCGTCCTCGGCGTCGCCGTCGTCGGCTTCGGGCTCGCACCGATCTATCCGGCCGGGCTCGCGTGCGTGCTCGTGGCCGGGTCGGCGGCGGTGGGCTCGGGAACGCTGCTGCTCACCACGGTGCAGCTGCAGGTGGCCGACGCGTTCCGGGGCCGGGTGCTCGGTGTCTACGCGATGGCGTTCACCGCCAGCTACCCGCTTGGCTCGCTCGTGCAGGGATTGCTCGCCGATGCGATCGGCCCCCGGGCCAACGAGCTGGTGGTCGGCACGGTGATCCTGGCGGTCGCCGCCACACTGGTGATCCGGCGGGCGTCGCTGGTGGCGCTCGACGCCAGTGGCGCCGAACCGGCCTAGTTGCGGATCTTGCGGTCCATGTTTTCGTGGTAGTGCGCGATCTTGCACTCCCGTTCGGACAGGATCTGCGTGCGGAACGCCGAGGACCGTTTGGTACGCGCCATCTGCTGGTAGATCGCGATGTCCTCGCCGACCACGTGCTGCAGACCGGCCCAGTGCCGCATCGTGTGCTGGAAGTACTGCTCGTAGGCGGGGTCGGTGCGGTCGCCCGGGTAGAGGATCTCCCAGCACAGGAACCGGGTCCGGTCGACGTCGATCGGGATCGGCTGGAACACCTGGATGTGCTCGGGGTTGCAGTTGAACACCGTGTTCGGGAACACCACGTAGTGGCAGATGCAGTAGCGGTGGTGGTCCCAGGTGGCCTGCAGGTCCTCGAGGTGCTCGGCCCGGGGCACGAAGCACAGGTAGTTGTCGCCCGAGATGTGGAATGACGTGCCGCGCACCGCCTTGGTGAACGCCGGCGGCACATGGTGCAGCTCGGTGACGTGGTACACCTCGTTGAACCCGTCGACGACCGCCTTGTACGAGACGGGCACGTCGAAGGTGATCACCTCGTGCAGGACCATGTCCTCCATGCGGTAGGCGCCGAGGTCGCTCGTGATGTCGGGACCAATCGCGTCGAGCAGCGGGGTGGCGGCCTGGGGGCCGGCCAGGTTGATCCAGATCCAGCCGCCCCACGTGTCGACCGCCACGGCGGGAGAGCGGGCGCCGTCGACGTGGTCGGCGCAGAAGTCCTCCCGCTCGGGCACGCCCACGAGCCGGCCGGTCGTGTCGTACACCCAGCCGTGGTACGGACAGGTGAACCGGCGGGCGCCGCACCCGGTCAGCTCGCCGACGATCGCCGGCCCACGGTGCAGGCACACGTTGTGGAACGCGGCGAACCCCCCGTCGGGCTGCCGGGTGACGACCACCGTCTCACCGTGGCCCTCGTAGGTGAGCCAGTCGCCCGCGTTCGGGATCTGCTCGACGCGCCCGGCGATCAGCCAGTGGGTGCGCAGCACCTTCTCCCGCTCGAGCTCGAAGCGGACCGGGTCGGTGTACACGTCCGTGGACATCCGGCTCGGACCGTGGTCCGGGACGTGTTGCACCCCGGGGCCGAGCCGGGCCGGCAGGTCACCGCGAACGGGAATGTGGACCATGGCAGAGAAACCCCCGGGGCGCCGCTTGCGTAACGGATGGTATCCGGGCTCGGCGCCCGTGCTCAGGCCCAGCCGCCGGCGTACGCGACGAACTGGCCGGTGGTGAACCGGCTCGTGCCGTCGAGGAACACCGCACAGAAGTGGGCGAACTCGTCCATCGTGCCGAGCCGGCCCATCGGGACCATCGCCTCCACCCGTGCCCGGCCCTCGGGTGTGTCGGCCCGGTTCGCCTTCACGAAACCCGGGAAGTCCATGAAGTTCGTCCCGACCGCGTTCACCTGCACCCCGCTGCCGGCCACCTCCGCGGCCACGTTCCGCACCAGGTGGTTCGCCCCGGCCCGGGCCGCCGAGTACAGCGGCGCCCCCGGTGTGGCACGAGCGGCGGACGCACTGGTGATGACGAGCACCTGTCCCTCGCCCCGCTCGATCATCGGGGGCAGGACGGCCTTCAAGAACCGGTACGGGATCTCGACGCAGCCGACGAGGACGTTGCGGAGGTCCTCGACGCTCGAGCGCATGAACCGGCCGGTGGCGATCCGCCCGGAGAACAGGCAGGCGGCGTCGATCCGGCCGAAGCGAGCGATCCCGGCCGCCACGAGCGCCTCGGCTGCCCCGTCGGCGCCGAGGTCGCCGAGTCCCTCCACGGCCTCCACGGCCGCGCCGGTGGCGGCGAGCTCCTCCACGAGCGCAGGTGCCGGGTCGGCGAGCACCAGATCGTGCCCGCGGGCGGCGAGCACCCGGGCGAGGTCCGGGCCGACGTAGGCGGAGGACGGGACGACGGCGGCGACCCGGCGGGTGGTGATCTCGGTCATGACCCCAGCTTGCCCTGTCGTTGGGAGCCCGTTGGGCGGCGGCGGTAGCGTTCCCGCCGATAGCTCGGACCATGGGGGCGACATGAGCGACATCGACACCGCACAGCTTTCCGACGCAGAGGCCGAGGCGTTCCGGGCCCGCTGCCGGACGTTCCTCGAGCAGCACGCCACGGGGATCAAGGGCACCCGGGGTGACGACCGCGGCGCCGGGATGATGGCCCAGGCCAAGACGTTCCAGAAGGCCCTCGCCGATGCCGGCCTGGCCGGGATCGTCTTCCCGAAGGAGTACGGCGGCGCCGGGCTCACCCGGGCCCACGAGCGGATCTGGCGCGAGGAGTACGCCAAGTTCCCCGACATGACCTCCGAGCTCACGATCAGCCACGGCATGTGCCTGCCGGTGCTCAACGACTTCGGTACCCCCGAGCAAAAGGGCCGGTTCCTGGCCAAGAACATCAGCGGCGAGAACGTGTGGTGCCAGATGTTCTCCGAGCCCGGCGCAGGCTCCGACGTGGCCAGCCTGCAGACCAAGGCCGAGCGCGACGGCGACGAATGGGTCATCAACGGCCAGAAGGTGTGGACCACGCTCGCCCACCTGAGCGACTACGGCGTGCTGATCGCCCGCACCAACCCCGACGCCCCCAAGCACGCCGGTATCTCGATGTTCATCTTCGACATGAAGGCCCCCGGCGTCGAGATCCGCCCGATCCACCAGATCGACGGCGGCAAGCACTTCAACGAGATCTTCTTCACCGACGTGCGTATCCCGGCCGACTGGCTGCTCGGCACGCTGAACAACGGGTGGAACCAGGCCACGGCGATGCTCATGTACGAGCGGGTCGCCATCGGTACCGGCTCCTCGAGCGGTGTGTCGCACCCCTACGCCGACCGTCTCATCGACGATGCCCGCAAGAAGGGCCTCACCGCCGATCCGGTGGTGCGCCAGCTTCTCGTGCGGATCTACAGCGAGGAGACGACCAAGTCGCTCGTCGCCATGCGCACCCGGGCCGAGCTCAAGGCCGGCAAGGCCCCCGGGCCCGGTGGGTCGCTCGGCAAACTGCACGGCGCCCGCATCTCCCGGTTGATGCGCCAGGCGGTGCAGACCGTCGCCGGCCCCGAGACCAGCGCCTGGGAAGAGGGCGGCAGCGACTTCTGGCGTCGGATGATGCTCACCAGCTTCTCGTCGCACATCGCCGGCGGCACCGACGAGATCCAGAAGAACATCATCGGCGACCGCGTGCTCGGCCTGCCCCGCGAACCGATGGTCGACAAGGACCTGCCGTTCCGCGACCTCAAGGTCGGCACCCAGCGGTCCTGATCGCTGTGCACCGGCGATGCAGCGCCGGTGCGGTCTGGCACTGGGTCGGCCAGCGAGGGGTACGGTCGCACCTATGCGCACGCAGGACCTGATCGATCTCACCGGCAAACGGGCCGTGGTCACCGGCGCCGGAGCTGGGATCGGCGCCGCCATCGCCGCCCATCTCGCCGGTGCCGGTGCCACGGTGCTGGTCACCGATCTCGACGCCGTCGCCGCCGAGGCGACGGCGTCGTCGTTGCGGACCGCTGGAGCCTCTGCGAGCGCCATGCGCTGCAACGTGACGGTCACCGACGATCTCGCCGCCGCCGCCGAGGCGGGGGCGGGCGACGACGGTGTGGACATCTGGGTGAACAACGCCGGGATCTACCCGACCACCGGGCCGCTCGCCGGGGTCACCGACGAGTTCGTGGCTCGCATGCTCGACGTGAACGTGCGGGCCCAGTACTCGGCCACCCGGGAAGCGGTTCGCCGCATGCCCCGCGGTGGGGCGATCGTGAACCTGGCCTCGATCGCCGGGTTGCGCGGCGGGGCCGGGATCAGCGCGTACTCCACGTCCAAGGCTGCGGTGATCGGGATGACCCGGGCGCTCGCAGCGGAACTGGGCCCAGCCGGGGTCCGCATCAACGCCGTGGCGCCCGGCGTCATCGACACCCCCGGCGTGCAGGCGCAGCTCGGGCCGCTGAAGGACCAGGGGATCGAGATCGAGCGGATCATCGCCGGGAACCCGCTGCGCATCGGCGGACGGCCCGAGCACATCGCTCGCGTCACACTGTTCCTCGTGTCGCCGCTCGCGGAGTTCGTGACCGGGCAGACGATCGTCGCCGACGGCGGCGCCACGTTGTGAGCGTCGAGTTCCACCTCGACTCCCCGGCGTTCCAGGCCGACCCGGCCGGGCACTTCGCCCGGCTGCGAACCGGGTGCCCGTTGCACCGCAACGACGAACCGGCGCTGCACTACTCGCTGTCACGCGACGCGGACGTGCGCTCGGCGTTGCGCGACGACGAGACCTGGTCGTCGGCGGCCGGGCCGGGCCTGGCCCACGCCGACCCCGCGCGCAGCACCACGGTGCTCGTGTCGAGTGACCCACCGAAACACACTGCGGAGCGCGTGGCGATCTCCCGGGTGTTCCGCACCTCGGCCATCGAGGCGATGGAACCGGATCTGCGGGCGCTCGTTGCGGGGATCCTCGACGGTTTCGTCGCTCGGGGTGCGGGCGATCTCGTGCAGGACCTCGGGATGCCGGTGCCGCTCACCGTGATGTGCTGGATGCTCGGCACCCCGGTCGAGGACCTCGAGCTGTTCCGGTCCTGGGTGTTGCCGATGGCCGAGGGCGTCACCTACGTGCGGGGCTCGATGGACCCGCGCGTCGCCAACGCCTACCGCGAGTTCGCCACCTACTTCGGGGCGCACATCGCCCGTCGCCAGGGTGCGATCGATTCGGGCGACGCGGTGCCCGACGATCTGCTGACCCGGCTGCTCACCGTCGAGCGTGACGGCCAGCGCCTTAGCACTGCGCAGGTGTTGGGGTTCTGCCAGTTCCTGCTCGTCGCCGGCAGCGCCACCACCACGCTGTTGATCGGCAACCTCGTCCACCGGCTGCTGGAACACCCCGACCAGTGGGCGGCCGTGGTCGCCGACCGGTCGCTGGTGGCCAACGCGGTCGAGGAGAGCCTGCGGTTCGACGCGCCGGTGCACGGGCTGTTCCGCACCAACACCTGCCCGGTCACCCTGCACGGCGTCGACATCGAACCGGACACCAAGGTGCTCATGCTGTTCGCGTCGGCCAACCGCGACCCCGACGCCTGGGACGACCCGGACCGCTTCGACGTCACCCGTGACCTCGGCGGCCTGAAGCGTCATCTGGCCTTCGGGTACGGGATCCACCTGTGCCTGGGTGCGCCGCTCGCCCGGCTCGAAGCCGCCGTCGCCCTCGACGCCGTGCTCGACCGGTTGCCCGGCCTGCGCCTCACCGGCGAACCGGTCGAGGTGCGGGCCTCGGTGCTGCACGGCTACGAACATCTTCCCGTCGCCTGGGACGTCCCCCCGGGCTGATCCGAGCCGAGGAGGCCCGAGCATGGAGACCCTGCAACGCGACGTCCCCACCGGGGTGGTGGCCGGCGCCTACGACCCCCGGTTCGCGCCGGTCGTCGAGGAGTTCGTCCGCAACTACCACGACCGTGGCGAGGTCGGCGCGTCGCTGTGCGTGTCGGTGGGCGGCGAGACGGTCATCGACATCTGGGGCGGCGCGGCCGTGCTCCCCGGCAAGGACGGCGCCGGGGTGCCGTGGGAGCGCAACACCGTGTCGATCGTGTTCTCCTGCACCAAGGGCGCCACGGCGCTGTGCGCCCATGTGCTCGCGTCCCGAGGACTCCTCGACTATGAGGCTCCCGTCGCCACGGTCTGGCCGGAGTTCGCCCGCAACGGCAAGGAATCGGCGACGGTGCACATGATGCTCGACCACTCCGCCGGCGTGCCGGTGGTGCGGGGCGATCTGAGCCGGGAGGAGGTGGAGGACTGGGACCGCATGGTCGCCCGCCTCGAGGCCGAGGAGGCCTTCTGGGAG
>JBEIFW010000011.1:0-34493 GCA_040382215.1 Acidimicrobiales bacterium | reverse complement strand
GGCGTCGGCGAGATCGCGCAGCCAGGCGTGCTCGAACCAGTGGCCCGGCACCCCCGAGGCCAGCACCGACGCCCGAGCCCCGGCCTGACGTGCCGCACCGAGCGCGTCGGCAAGCTCGCCGATCGCCGCCCAGGAGCCGAAGTTGGCGATCGCCGGGTTGGTCATCGTGACGAGCGCAACGCCCTCGGCCGGCCATTCGAGCGTGACGTACTCCCCCATCGACGGATTCCCCCTCGTGTCGGTGCGGCCTGTGGCCGGTCCTCAGCGTACGGCCATCGTCGTGCCGTCCGGTCCATGCCGCCGACGCCGCCGGATGAGTGGGGCTTGCCGGATCAGTAGGGCTTGAACGGATCGACGTACACGTCGTCGATCCGCCACGTGGCAGGCGTCCCGCGGGTGGAGAACCGGAACGTCAGCGTCTGCTGGCCGGAGCGCCCGAACACGGCCCCGAGCGTCATGCGCGGGGAGGGGCGCCATCCATTCGCGTTCGCGTCTGCGTTCACGTCGAACGCCAGGACCGTCTCGGTGCCGTTGTCGGGGATCGTCCGCCCGATCACCTGCACGTGCAGGATCGCGCCCCGCACCCGGGGGTGCTCGACGACGAGCCGGACGCCCTCCTCACCCCGGCCGACGCAGATCGTGCGCGACCGCGCCGTCGCGCCGTAGGGGATGCGCAAGCTGCGCGAGCCGCTCCGGAACAACGTGTTGTTGCCGTTCACGACAGCGGCGCCGCCGTGCAGTTGCCACTCGCCCGAACCGGACTCGAACCCGCCGTAGGGAACAGGACCGCTCGCTACGCCGGCAAGACCGCAGCGTCAGGACACTGGGGATCTTGCCGGTTCGTTGCGTGCATCCTGAAGCGGTCAGCGGATCCGGATCGGATCGACGTAGACGTCGTCAATGTGCCAGGTCGCCGCGGCGCCCCGGGTGGAGAACTTGAAGGTGAGCTGCTGGGTGCCGTTGCTGCCGAACATCGCAGGGACCCCCATCCGAGGCGTGGCGCGCCAGCCCTTGATGTTCCGGTCGCCGTTCACGTCGAAGGCCTGGACGCTCTCCGAGCCGTTGTCCGGGTTCCGGATCACCACCTGCACGTGCAGGATCGCCCCGCCCACGCCCGGGTGGTTCACCAGGAGCCGGATCCCCTCCTCACCACGCGTGACGCAGATCGTCCGTGACTCGACCTGGGCGCCGTTGGGGATGCGCAAGCTGCGCGAGCCGCTCTTGAACACCGTGTTGTTGCCGTTCACGACGGCGGCGCCGCCTTGCAGCTGCCACTCGCCCGAACCGGACTCGAAGCCGCCGTTGGGCATCAGGAAGTAGTCGTACTGGTCGCCGTCGACCGGTTTGAACACCTTCGACTCCGCCCGGGTCGAACACGGCACCGGGGTACCGAAGGCGTGCGCCGTGCCGACGCCGGCGGTGAGCACCGTCGCCACGGCGACACCGGCGCCGATCCGGCGCGCCAGGCGCGTCGTCGCCCGGCCACCATCGGGGTCGCCGTGCCGGGATGAGAGGTCGTTTGCCATGTCCGGTCCGTCGGCCCCATCAGATGCGGATTGATCGGCTTTCCACGGTCCGGAGGAGGGCGTGATGCAACCATGAGCCAACGACAACGGCACCGCAGGCCCTCGATCCGGCGGCCCTCAGCGCGGCCGCCAGCGACCGGTGAGCCACGACGAGAGCACCCGGCCGGCCGGCACCGGCCGCGACAGTGCCCAGGACCCGACCGCACACAGCGCGAGCAGGCAGCTCAGCACGGCACCGGGGTCGAAGATCAGCTCCTCGGGATCGAGCGTCTCGATGAAGGGCAGCAGCACAACGGCCAGGACTGCCGACCCGATCGCCACCACACGCCAGGCCACCGGCGTCAGGGCCCGGCGCGCCCCGACCGCTCCCGAGAGCAGGGCAGCGAGCAGGACGACCTCGATCATCAGGTAGAAGATCGACGGGTTGACCTGCCCGCAGACGAGGAACACCAGGTTCATCACGACGGCGGCGGCGAGCGCCGTGCGCAGCCAGGCACCGGCCAGCAACGCCAGGCCGCAGAGCACCTCGGTCACGCCCACCACCCAGGCGACGAGCACGACGTGCCGGCCGGCGGCGTCGAGTATCCATAGCGCGAACGGCAGCGCCACCACGTCCTGGTTGACGGCGAACCGCTGCACCAGATCACCGTTGCGCCACAGAGGCGAGGCGAGGTTGGCGACCCCGACCCGGAGCCAGGCGACGCCCAGGAACAGCCGCAGCGGCAGCACGAGCACCGCCGGGTCGAGTCGACGGGGGCAAGGTGGCCGGCCCGTCGGGTCGGCCTCGTGCGTCGCTGTCATCACGCCTCCGCGAGTTCGCTCGGGTCGTCGACGCTAGGCGCGCCGACGAGCGGACTCCGCGTTCCACTGCGTCAACCGACTACGACGTCGAACAGATCCGTTCTCAGGGCATTCGGGCGCAGCGCAATCACGCGTCGAACAGCGAGGTCATCCGCGCCGCGTTCCGCGGGTACCTCGCATCCTGAGCCCGGTGTGGGATCGGCAACAACCGAGTGGGCGCTGCGGGGCTCGAACCCACGACCCCTTCCTTGTAAGGGAAGTGCTCTGACCAGCTGAGCTAAGCGCCCCGAGGAGCCTCCAGCCTACCGCTCAGGACCGCGCCGCCTTGCCCGGGAATCCGCGCAGGTGCGCGAGCGCCCGGCTACGGTGCGCAGCAATGGTGTTCCCGGCCGACCCTCAGGGTGACCGCGACGACGCGCTCAGTCCTTACGAGGTGACCGTCCGCGAGCTCGAACGGGTCATCCTCGAAAGTCGGCTCGACCGTCTCAACCCTCGGGACCGCTGGCTGGCGGCCGACGCCCTCGGCGCCACCGCCCTCGGCGGCCAGCGGCCCGACGCCCTCGACGATCACGAGCCCGACGATGTCGCCGAGCTCCGTGAACAGGCCGTCACCAAGCTGCGCCATCCGAGCGTCGCTCGCCTCTGGCGTCACCAGCCTCGCCCGCCGGCCGGGGCCTGAGCGGCATCACACCGCAGCGCCGGCCGCCCGCAACGTCTCGAGCGCCCGCCTCGCCTCCCGGTGCAGCACGGGCAAGGCGTCGGGGGCAAACCATCCCACCTCGAGGATCTCCGGGGGTACGGCTCGTGGCACCGAGGCCTCGTCCACCAGCCGTGCCGGATACACAAGGTGCAGGTCTCGTCGGTCCGGGTAGGTGACCACGGCGGGCGGCCCGGTCAACTCGATCGCCACACCGATCTCCTCCACCGCTTCCCGCCGGCCGGCGTCGGCAGGTGCTTCGTGCCGGTCGAGCGAACCACCGACGAAGGTCCAGTCGGGTCGGTAGCTCTGGCGCACGAGCAACAGTTCGCCGCCGTCGCGCCGCACGACGCAGATCGCTCCCACCGTGTACGTCGGCACGACGAGGCGCAGCAGGCGAAGGCGAGTCCGTTCCGACAGCCGCGCGTACACGGCCACCGCGACCCGGTGCAGCCGACCGGTCATGACGGTCCCCGCCGCCGGTGGGCGACCAGCGCTGAGGCCACGGGCGCAGTGGCGCCCGCCACCGGCGTGCGGCGGGCCTGGTGTTCGGTGACGACCAGCTCGCGGTCGAACGCATCGACCACGACGGCGCCTGCCTCCCGGCACACCAGCAGGCCGCCGAGGTAGTCCCAGGGGCCGTGGGCATCGACGGAACAGTCCACCCAGCCGTCGAGCACCCCGCATGCAACGGCGCACAGGTCGAGGGCTGCGGCGCCGAGTGCCCGGTACTGCGCCCAGCCGTAGTGGTGCGAGGGCAGGCCGGACAACCCGACGATCGCCTCGTCGAGCCGCTCGCACGCCCTCGGCCCGATCGGCTGCCCGTCCCGACGGGCGCCCTGGCCTCGAACCGCCTCGAACCGGGTGCCACGGGCGAGGTCGACGACGAGCGCTGCGGACGCACCGGCGTCGTCGACGGCGCACAGCGACAACGCGAACCACGGCACTCCCCGCGCCGCGTTCGTCGAGCCGTCGAGCGGATCGACGACCACCACCGTCGCGCCGGCCGGGTGCTCGCCACTTTCCTCCGACACCACGGCAAGCCCCTTGCGGCGCAACACGTCGAGTGCTGCAGCATCGGCGGCGAGGTCCGAGCGGTGCTGCCCGTCCCGGGTGCCTGCCGGTCCCCAGTCGCGCTCGCGGGCACGCGCGGCGCGCACCGCCTCTTCGACCGCCCGGAACACGGTCAGCAGCGCCCGGGGGTCCTCGCCCATCGGTGAGACGCTAGCGGGCACTACGCTCACGCTCCCGGCGAGCACCCCCCGGTGCCGTCGAGCACGGGAGGATCGTGGCCGCCATCGACGTCGCCGGGTTCGTGTCGGACCTCAAGGACCACGCCGCCGAGCACCACTTCCACGTCCACGACGAACGCCACCTCGTCGAGACCTACTCCTTGCGGCAGGTCTGGGAGGTGGACCTCCACCCGGAGGAGGCGTGCAACGGCCCGATCGATCTCCACCTGGCGCTCGACGTCGATCCCCGGGTGCTGCTGTCGTTCGAGGATGCCGTGGCCCGGCTCGACGACGTCGACGACGCCCCGCCCGACGAGTTCCATTTCCCGCTGGTGTTCACCTGGACGCTGCCACCGCTCACCCGGCCGCCCGACCTGCTCGTGCTCGCCACCGAACTCGCCGGGATCGGCGGGGTCGAGCTCCCCGTCGAGGTCTCGGCCATCGATTCCATCCCGTCGGTCACCGACGCGCCGGAACGCAGCCTCAGCATCACCGCACGGGTCGAGGTCTCCCTCGCCAAGGTGTACCTGAGCGAGGAGATCCTGTGCGGCGAACTCGATCGCTGCCGGGAGGTCAGCCTCTACCTGCTCGAGCAGGCGCCGCGCTGGCTCGAAGAACTGTGACCGCCCCCGGGTCGGCCGGGAGCGGCTACGTTCGGCACCCGGTGCCGGCCCGGTGAAAGGACCACCCATGAACGTCGGGGAACTGATCGAGATCCTGAAGGGCTACGACGCCGCCACGGAGGTCGAGCTCGCCGTGGTGGCCTCCGTCGGCGACGCCGACGAGGAGATCGCCGTGGACCGCTACGTCGTCGACGGCGTCTGGCAGTGGCCCGGCGACGACGACGACGACGACGACAACGGACCGGCGCTGTGGCTCATCGGCGGCGAGGAAGAGGACGTCGAGGCGTTCATGGACGCCATCGAGAACGACGAGGACGCCGGCTGACCGCTCGGGGGGATCGACCGCCGCCGGACCGCCGGCTCCCTCCGGGACTGGCTGCGCAGCTCGCCGGCCCCTCCCACGAGGGGCCGGCGACGTTCGCGCAGCGGCCACTGCTGACGGAGGCCGAGGATCTCGATCGCTGGCAACCCGACGTCGCCGTGGTCGGCGCACCGTTCGACATCGCCACCACCAACCGACCGGGCGCCCGGTTCGGGCCGCGAGCCCTGCGGGCCGACGCCTACGGGCCGGGCACGTATCACCTCGATCTCGACATCGAGATCTTCGACTGGCTCGAGGTTGTCGACTTCGGCGACGCCCACTGCCCGCACGGCCAGACCGAGGCCGGTCACGCTGCGATCCGGGCCCGGGTCCACGAGGTGGCCAAGCGAGGGATCGTCCCGGTGATCCTCGGCGGCGACCACTCGATCACCTGGCCGGCCGCCACGGCGGTGGCCGAGGCCGTCGGCTGGGGTGAGGTCGGCATCGTGCACTTCGACGCGCACGCCGACACTGCGGACCGCCTCGATGGCAACCTCGCGAGCCACGGCACACCGATGCGTCGGCTCATCGAGTCCGGGGCGGTCCTGGGACGCAACTTCGTCCAGGTGGGACTGCGCGGCTACTGGCCGCCGGCGGACACCTTCGCCTGGATGCAGGCGCAGGGCATGCGTTGGCACCGCATGCAGGAACTCTGGGAGCGGGGCGTCCACGCCGTGCTGGCCGACGCCGTTGCCGAAGCCCTCGACGGCGCCCGTTATCTCTACGTCAGCGTCGACATCGACGTCCTCGACCCGGGGTTCGCGCCCGGAACCGGCACCCCCGAGCCGGGGGGCATGGCGCCGGTCGACCTGCTACGGATGGTCCGGGTGCTGGCCCAGCGAGCCGAGTTGGTCGGCCTCGACGTCGTCGAGGTCGCCCCGCCCTACGACTGGGCCGACCAGACGGTCAACGTTGCCCACCGCGTCGTGCTCGAGGCCTTCGCCGGTATGGCCTGGCGCCGTCGTGAGGCCGCCACGTCCTGACGCATCGAGGCGTTCGCCGCCGAGCGCGCCGACCGCCCGGCGCAGGCCCCGCCGGCAACGATCCTCGATGTCGAAGGGATCGAGCGGATCGACCAGCTCCCGCTCGAGAAGCGGCCGCGCCCAGGACAGCAGCGCGTCCACCACGACGTCGATCCCGAAGCGCCCGTCGATGAGGCGGGCCGAGAGCAACTCGTCGAGCGTCCCCCGCACGATGCTGGTGTCCCGGAACGGTCCGAGTGGCGCCCGCCAGTCCGTGTCCTCGGTCAAGGGCTCTCCGGCTGCGAGCCGATCACCGAGCATCCGGGCCGATCCACCCGGGCGGGTGGGTGCCCCAACACCGGCGAGCGCCGTTACCACGGCAGCATCGAGACGACGGCGGCCCTCCGGCCCGGCCAGGAGCGGCCGGGCATCCGGCTCGCGCGCCACGTTCAGCTCCGCGGGGGCAGCGTCCGGATCCCGAGCTCGTCGAGCTGCTTGGACTCGACCGGGGTCGGGGCGTTGGTCATCGGGTCCGTGCCCGACTGCGTCTTGGGGAACGCGATCACCTCGCGGATGTTCTCCTCCCCGGCGAGGATGGCCACGAGGCGGTCGATCCCGAACGCAAATCCGCCGTGGGGCGGCGCACCGAACCGGAACGGGTTGAGGAAGAACCCGAAGCGGCGCTGCGCGGACTCGGGATCGATCCCGAGCTTGTCGAACACCCGCTGCTGCAAGGCCGGGTCATGGATCCGGATCGAGCCCGAACCGAGCTCCCAGCCGTTGAGCACGAGGTCGTAGGCCTTGGCCCGCACGGACAACGGGTCGGTGTCGAGCCGGTCGAGGTCCTCCTCGCGCGGATGGCAGAACGGGTGGTGGCCCGGCCGGGGTCGGCCGGTCGATTCGTCGATCGAGACGAACAGCGGGAAGTCGACCACCCACAAGAACCGGTAGGGACCCTGGTGGACGGGCGGTCGTCCGAGGTCGTTGCGCAGTGTGCCGAGCACCTCGCAGGCCCGCATCCACTGATCGGCCACGAGCAGCAGCAGATCGCCCTCGTTCGCCTCGAGCCGGGCGAGCAAGCCGGTGCGCTCGTCGTCGGAGAGGAACTTCGCCACCGGCGAGTCGATCGCCCCGTCCGCGCCGACCTTCATCCACACCAGACCCTTGGCGCCGAGCTTTCGGGCCCGGTCGGTGAGCGCGTCGAGCTTGTTGCGCCCGTACTCCGCCGCACGCCCTGCGGCGTTGATCCCCTTGATGCACGGGGCCTTGAAGGCGTTGAACCCCGTCGCCGCGAACACTTCGGTCAGCTCGACGAGTTCCATACCGAACCGCAGATCGGGCTTGTCGATCCCGAAGCGATCCATCGCCTCGTGCCAGGTGATGCGCTCGATGGGAGCGTCGGGCCGGACGCCGGTCGCCGCCTCGGCGGCGTCGAGGATGGCCTCGGAGATCGCAGCGAGCACGTCATCGACGTCGACGAAGGACATCTCGGCGTCGAGCTGCATGAACTCGTACTGGCGATCCGCACGAAGGTCCTCGTCGCGCAGGCAGCGGGCAATCTGGTAGTAGCGGTCGAGGCCGGCGACCATGAGCAACTGCTTGAACAGCTGCGGGCTTTGCGGGAGCGCGTAGAACGAGCCAGGCGTCTGGCGCGACGGCACCAGGAACTCCCGCGCGCCCTCGGGGGTCGAGGGAACGAGCATCGGGGTCTCCACCTCGACGAACCCCTGGCGTTCCATCGCGCGACGGATGGCGGAGTTGACCGTGGCCCGCAGCCGAAGATTCCGCTGCATGCGCTCGCGCCGCAGATCGAGGTAGCGGTGCCGAAGGCGCGTCGTCTCCTCGACGTCGTCGGCACGGGCGTCGATTGGGAACGCCGGCGGCTCGGCCGAGTTCAGGACCTCGACGGTGCAGTCGCCGATCTCGACGTCGCCGGTCGCGAGGTTCGGGTTCGTGGTGCCCTCGGGGCGGTGCCGAACGGTGCCGGTCACCCGGATCACGTATTCGCTGCGGGCGTCCACCGAGCCGTCGACCACCACCTGCACGATCCCGGAGTGGTCGCGAAGGTCGACGAAGGCCAACCTTTCGCCGTGCTCGCGCCGGCGGGCCACCCAGCCGCACACGGTCACGACCTCGCCGATATCGGCGGGACGCAGGGCCCCGCACAGGTGGGTCCGCATCGTCGTTGCGCTCATCCAATCACCTTCCGTACCTCGTCGATCACCGCGGCTCGGGCCACCGTGCGCTGCTCGCCACCCCCGCGCAACGGCCGCAGCACGACCGTTCCTGCGGCTACTTCGTCGGAGCCGACGATGAGCGCAACGGCCGCCCCGGAGCGGTCGGCCGCCTTCATCTGCGACTTCATGCTGCGCCCGTCGAAGGCCCGCTCGGCCGAGATCCCGTTGCGGCGCAACGAATCGGTGAGCTCGAGCGCCTCAGCGCCGCCCGTGGTGTCGACCACGAAAGCCGACACCATCGAGCCGGGCGGGGCGAATACGCCCTCGGCGTCGCAGGCGAGCAACGTGCGGTCGAGGCCGAGAGCGAACCCGATGCCCGGCGTGGGCGGACCGCCAAGATCCTCCACGAGGCCGTCGTAGCGTCCGCCACCGCCGACGGCGTTCTGTGCGGCGTCAAGCGCCTCGCCGGCGAACTCGAACGTGGTCCGCCGGTAATAGTCGAGACCGCGCACCAACCGGAGCGCAGCGGTGAATGGGACACCGAGCGCCCGCAGGCCGCCCTGGACGGTGGCGAAGTGCGCAGCGGCAGCTTCGCTCCAGAACGCATCGATCGTCGGGGCTGCCGCTACGAGTTCGGCGTCGACCGGACGTTTCGAGTCGAGCACACGAAGGGGATTCCGCCGCAACGTCTCGCGACTCTCGGGCGACAAGGCGTCGATGTTCGCTCCGAAGTGGGCGCGCAGCGCCTCGACGTAGCGGGCCCGGTCGGCAGGCTCACCGAGGCTGTTGAGCAGCAACGTGACGCGGCGCAGTCCGAGTGCCTCGTAGAACCGCCAGGCGAGCGCGATCACCTCGACGTCGGCGTACGGGTCCTCGACACCGAGCACCTCGATGCCGACCTGGTCGAACTGCCGGTAGCGACCCTTCTGCGCCGACTCGTACCGGAAGTTCGGCCCGGCGTACCAGGACTTCCACGGCGTCGTCGGCCGGTGCTGGACGAAGGCCCTGCACACCGAGGCGGTCTGCTCGGGCCGCAGCGCCAGATGACGTCCGCCTTTGTCCTCGAAGTCGTACATCTCCTTGGTGACCACGTCGGTGGCCTCCCCCAACCGGTGGAACACCCCGATGTCTTCGAACATCGGGGGGATCACCTGTCCGTAGCCGGCCGCTTCGACCACGCTGGCGAACACCTCGACGAACCGCCGCCAGCGGCCGGACTCGGGGAACAGAATGTCCCGGGTGCCGGGGGCGGTCTGGAACTCGGGCACGGGGTGCGATCGTACCGGGTGCCCTCGGGCCGACACCGGTGTTTGGTGGACTGGTCGCCGTCACGGGGTCGGCCCCGACGACCCCTCAGTGGGCGCCACCACCGGGCACGATCCGGTAGGCGTCGTACACCGCGTCGATCTGCTTGACCACCCGGATGACGGTGTCGAGATGGCCCGGGTCGGCCATCTCGAACTCGAACCGCATGCGGGCGATGCGGTCGGCGCCCGTGTGGGTGGAGCAGCCGATCACGTTGACCCGCAGATCCGCCAGGGCGTTCGACACGTCCCGGAGCAGCTTGGTGCGGTCGTAGGCCTTCACCTCGATCGATGCGACGAACACCGATTGGCCCCGGTCGCCGTCCCATTCGACGTCGATGAGGCGCGCAGCCTGCGCCGACGCGAGCGACACGGCGTTGGCGCAGTCCGCCCGGTGCACGCTCACCCCACGACCGCGGGTGACGAAGCCCATGATCTCGTCGCCCGGCACCGGCGTGCAGCACCGGGCCAGACGAACGAGCACCTCTTCGAAGCCTTCGACGTGCACACCGACCGTGCCGCCCGGGGACCGACGACGCGGCCGGCGCGTCAGGAGCGCCGCCTCGTCCTCGGGTTCGTCGCCCGACCGAAGCCGGCGCTGGAGCCGTTGGACTATCGAACGACCAGAGACGTGGTGCTCGCCGACGGCGACGAGCAGGGCGTCGATGTCGACATACCCCACCTCGGTTGCGACCGCCTCGAGCTCGGGAGACCGGAGCAACGGCTGGATCGGCAGCCCCTCGCGTCGAAGCTCCCGTTGCAGTTCCTCACGGCCGGCGTCGAGTGCGTCCTCCCGCCGTTCCCGGCTGAACCACTGCCGGATCTTGGTGCGCGCCCGTGGTGACTCGACGGTCTGCAGCCAGTCGCGGCTGGGCCCAGCGCCGGCCACTTTCGAGGTGATGATCTCGCAGGTGTCCCCCGACGCGAGCTTGTGGTCCAGCGGGACGAGGCTGCCGTTTACCCGGGCCCCGATGCAGGCGTGCCCTACCTCGGTGTGGACCGCATACGCGAAGTCGATGGTGGTCGCCGGTCGCGGGAGGGTCACGACCCTTCCCTTCGGGGTGAACACGAAGATCTCGCCGGGTTCGAGGTCCGATTTGAGATTCTCCATGAACAACGCGGGGTCCGAGGCCTCCCGTTCGAGGTCGATGATCCGGTTGAGCCAGTCGATGTCGCCGCCGTTCGATGAACCGTTCGAGCTGGCGTTCGGGTTGCCGTTGGACACCCCGGCCGACGGCCCGAGCTTGTAGATCCAGTGCGCCGCAACGCCTCGCTCAGCCCGCACGTGCATCTCCCGCGTGCGGATCTGCACCTCGATCACCTTGCCCCCGGGCCCGATCACCGTTGTGTGGAGGGACTGGTAGAGGTTGAACTTCGGCATGGCGATGTAGTCCTTGAACCGCCCGGGCACCGGCATCCAGGTCCCGTGGATGCAGCCGAGCGCTGCGTAGCAGTCCTTCACCCCGTCCACGATCACCCGGATCCCCAACAGGTCGTAGATGTCGTCGAACTCCTTCGCCTTCACCTGCATCTTTTCGTAGATCGAGTACAGGTGCTTGCCTCGGCCGCTCACCGCCGCGTCGATGCGGAGATCGCCGAGGCGTGCCTGCACTTCGGCCAGCACCCGGGCCAGGTAGGACTCGCGTTCGGGCTGGCGCTCGGCGACCATGTGATCGATCTCGGCGTAGCGCTTGGGATGCAGCGACGCGAAGGCAAGGTCTTCGAGCTCGGTCTTCAGCTCCTGCATCCCGAGGCGGTTGGCCAGGGGCGCGTAGATGTCGAGCGTCTCCTGGGCGATCCGCCGCTGCTTGTCGCGCGCCATCGCAGCGAGCGTCCGCATGTTGTGCAGCCGATCTGCGAGCTTCACCGCCAGGACGCGGATGTCCTTGGCCATCGCCACGAGCATCTTGCGCATCGTGGCGGCCTGCTGCTCCTCCTTGGACTCGAAGTGGATGCGGTCGAGCTTGGTGACGCCGTCCACCAGCGTCGCCACCTCGGCGCCGAAGAGCCGTTCGATGTCGGCGAGCGATACGTCGGTGTCCTCCACGACGTCGTGGAGGAGCGCGCCGACGATCGTCGGTTCGTCCATGCCGAGTCGGGCGCAGATGTTCGCCACGGCGAGCGGGTGGTTGATGTACGACTCCCCCGAGCCTCGCCGCTGAGGAGCGTGGGCTTCGGCCGCAACCTCGAACGCCCGCACGATGCGGGCCACAGGCGCTTTGTTGCGCTGCGGATGGTTCGCCCGGAATGCCTCGAGGAGCGGGACCACCTCTTCGGACGGCATCGCATGGCGCCGCCAGGGCAGCACTCGGGTCACCGTCGCCACGTCGTGCCCTCAGACCGTCAGGACGCTGACCAGGTCGTAGCCCTCGAGGCGGCGGCGTCCGCCGAGCGCTGCGAGCTCCATGACGACGGCGAGGCCGGCGACCACCCCGCCGAGCCCTTCGACGAGCCGGATCGCCGCCGCCGCAGTGCCGCCCGTCGCAAGGACGTCGTCGACGATGACGACCCGCTCCCCGGGCGGGATCGCATCACGGTGGATCTCCAACCGGTCGGTGCCGTATTCGAGCGTGTATTCCTCGCGCGCCACCGCCCACGGCAGCTTGCCCGCCTTGCGGACCGGGACGAAACCCGCTCCGAGGTGGTGCGCGACCGGGGCGGCCACGATGAATCCACGCGCTTCGATTCCCAAGACCCGGTCGACCTTGTGATCGGCCACGTGACCCGACAGGGCGTGGATCACCTGACCGAACGCCGGGCCGTCGGCCAGCAACGGCGTGATGTCACGGAAGGTGACCCCGGCCGTGGGGTAATCGGGTATCTCGCGCACGAGGGACCGCAGACGGGCCACGTCGAGCGCCATCGCAGGATCCTACCGCCGAGGGTCCTTCAGCGGCGCTTCCGCTTGCGCGGCCGGGGTGGATGCGTCAGCGCGCCCGGCGTGGTGCGCACCGTTGCCGGGCCGCCAACCGGCGCCTCGGCCGTGCCCGCAGCCGCCGGCCGCTCCACGTCCGCCGGGGCCTCGCCAAACGTGGCGCGCACGCTGTCGAGCCCCGAGGTCGGCCGGCCGAGGCGCTCGGCGATCGCTCGGTAGCGGGGCTCTCGCTCTTTGAGCAGCGCCAGGATCGGGGTGGCCACGAAGATCGACGAGTACGACCCGATGAGGAGGCCGACGAGCAGCGCGAGCGCAAAGTCCTGCAGAGCGACCGCGCCGAGGACCCCCGATCCGACGACCAACAGCGACAGCACCGGGAGCACCGCAGCGAGGCTGGTGTTGAGCGATCGCATGAGGACCTGGTTCATCGACAGGTTGACGACGTCGCCGTAGGTGACGCGCCCAGCAGCGAGACGGCGCGTGTTCTCGTGGACCTTGTCGAACACGACGATCGTGTCGTAGAGCGAGAACCCGAGGATCGTGAGGAAGGCGATCACCGTGGACGGCGTCAACTCGAACCCCACCACCGAGTACACGCCGACCGAGATGACCACGTCGTGGATCACGGCGACGAGTGCACCGACGGCCATCTTCCATTCGAACCGCAGCGAGATATAGACCGCGATCGCCGCCAGGAAGATCACGAGCGCGTTGCGGGCCTTGGCCGTGATCTCCGACCCCCACGTGGCGCTCACCGACGTGAGGCTCACGTCCTGCGGGTCGACGCCGGCTGCGGTGGCCAGGTCGTTACGCACCGCCGTGCGCACCTCGGCCGTCTGGTCGGGCACCTGGACACGCAGGCGCTCCCCTCCGCTCGGGCTGGCCAGCGTCTGGATCTTCGTGTCGTTCGGACGGATCCCACGAGCGGCCAGGATCTGCTCCACCCGGTCGGCATCGAGGTCCTTGCCCGCCGACACCTCCCATGCCACACCGCCCTCGAAATCGAGGCCGAGGTTGAGACCTCGGGTGAACAGCGAGCCGAAGGTGATCAGCACGAGCACCCCGGAGATGATGAAGCCGATGCGACGACGGCCCACGAAGTCGTAGTTCGTCTCACCGTGATAGAGCCGCTTCCACAGCGATCGGGCCGAACGCGGCGCTACGGCGGAATCGTTCATCGGGCACCTCCCGCAACGCTGCGCTCCCCTTGGACGACCCCGAGCACCGACGAGCCCGCGAACCAGCGCGACGACCCGAGCACCTGCACCATCGGCCGGGTGAAGAAGTAGGCCACGACCATGTCGATGAGGGTCGACAGACCGAGGAAGAACGCGAACCCTCGCACCGACCCGACCGTGAGCCAGTAAAGCAGCGCAGCGCCGATCAGCGACACGATGTCGGCCGCAAGGATCGTGCGCCAGGCTCCGGCAAAGCCTCGCTGCACCGACGACCGCAACGATCGCCCGGACCGTACGTCGTCTTTCAGACGCTCGAAGTAGACGACGTAGGAATCGACGGTGACGCCGATCGACACGATGATGCCCGTCGCCCCGGACAACGTGAGCACGGCACCCAACCAGGACACGATCGTCCACAGGATCGCGCCGGAGACCAGCAGGCCGAGCAGCACGACGACGGCGAGCCCGCGGTAGTAGGCGAACATGAACACGACCACGAGGGCGACCCCGATCAGACCGGCGATCACGCCGGCCCGCAACGAGTCCTTGCCCAGCGTCGCCGACACGGTCTGCACCGCCTGGGGCTCCAGCTTGATCGGGAGGGCACCGGCGTTGAGGAGCTTGGCCAGATCGCGGGCCTCCGATTCCTTGAACCCGGTCTGTCCCCCGCCGGTGATCGAGATCTCGTTGCGGGAGAAGAAGTCGGTCTGGAACGCCGGCGCCGAGATCACCACCGAGTCGAGCACGAACGACATCTGGTTCGTGGGACACGTCGACTGCTGCTGACGGCAGGTCCGGGCCCATTCGTTCCAGGTGTCGAGGCCCTCCCTGCCGTCTTTCAGCGTGAGTTCGACGATCCATTGCCCTTGCGGCAACGCCGCTCGGGCCGAGGAGATCGCATTGCCCGTCAACACCGCCGGTCCGAGCTGGTAGAGCCGACGGATCTTGCCGTCGGGGTCGCGTTCGGGGAGGGTGACCGGGAGGTCGGGGTCGTCCTGCTCGGGCGGGGTCTGCTGGTTCGGCGCCGGCAGGTTGGGGCCCGACGGCTGCCCCTCGGGGATCGTGGTCGGCGGGGGGACGGTGACGAGCGGCTCCGCCGGCACGATCGTGCTCGAGGTCGTCGTGGCTCCGGTCGTCGTGTCCGTCTGGCGGGGCAGCGAGCGTCCCGCCGTCGCCGCCGCGGCGGTCGTGGCCGTTGCCGACGTCGTCGTGGCGGCGTCGGCCGTTGCGGCCGCTGTCGTCGTCGTCGCTGCAGCGGTCGTGGTCGGCGGCGCCTCGAGGTCGGGCCCCGGCAAGACGCCGAGCACCGGCCGGAATCTCAGCTCGGCCGTCCGACCGATCAGGGCGAGCGCCCGGTCCTGATCGGTGACTCCGGGAAGGTTCACCACAATCGCGTCGCTCTGGCGCACGATCTCCGGTTCGGCCACGCCAAGGGCGTCGACCCGGTCCCGGATCACCCGCTCGGCGACGTCGAGTGCGCCCTCGCGAATCTCGCCCTTGGCTTGCAGGGTGGCGGATGCACCGCCCTGCAGGTCGAGGCCGAGCACCGGGGCGTACCCCAGCGACAGCACCGTCACCAGCGCTCCGAACGCGACGAGCACCGTGACAGCGAGGGTGACGATGGCGCGTCGACGCATGCGTTCAGCGGGTCTCGTCGCCGGAGGTGTCACCGGTGCGATCACCGGTGACGTCGGTGGCCTTCACCTCGTCGTCGGCGTCGGTGGTCGTCGACGCGTCGACCGGGATGCGCTTGGCCACCGCCGCCCGCGCCAGACGGATCTCGACGCCGTCGGCGATCTCCACCCACAGCACGTCGCCGTCGACGGCGGTCACGTATCCATACAAGCCGGCGGTGGTGACGATCTCGTCGCCCTCACCGACCGCAGCCAGAAGGGCTTGCTGCTCACGCATGCGCTTTTGCTGCGGCCGGATCAGCATGAAGTACATGAGGGGGAACAGCAACAGGATGGGCAACAAGCCGGCCATGGCGGGCTCCCGGGGTCGAGGGGTCGGTCGCGAAGCGGATTGACACTAGCCCCAGGCAGCGAGAACCCGGCGTCGCAGCACCTCGAACGTGCCGGTTTCGATCGCGACCCGCATCGCGTCGACGAGCTGGAACGTCCAGGCGATGTTGTGCAGGGACACCAGCCGGGCCGCCGTCGGCTCGCTCACCTGGAACAGATGGCGCAGGTAACCCCGCGAATGCCGGGCACACACCTCGCAGCGGCATGAGGCGTCGATGGGCTCGTCGCTGCGGGCGTGAGCGGCGTTCTTCACGTGCAGCTTGCCGGTCTCGGTGAGCGCCGTGCCGTGACGGCCCAGGCGGGTCTGCAACACACAGTCGAACTGGTCGACCCCGAGGGCGACCGCCTCGACCAGGGAGGCAGGGTCGCCCACGCCCATCAGGTAGCGCGGCCGATCATCGGGCAGTTCGGCGATCGCCGCTGCGAGCGCCGGCAGCATCTGCTCGCGCGGTTCGCCCACCGACAGTCCGCCGATGCCGTAGCCGTCGAACCCGAGCGCGACGGTGCGCCGGGCCGACTCGGCCCGCAACGCAGGATCGACGCCGCCCTGCACGATGCCGAACAACGCCTGGTCAGCTCGGGCGTGGACCCCTCGGGCGCGCGCGGCCCACGCCGCCGTTCGTTCCACGGCGAGGCGGACGACCGCCGCAGGACTCGGTAGGGGCGGGCATACGTCGAGCACCATCTGGATGTCGGCGCCGAGCAGTTCCTGGGTGGCGACCGCGCCCTCCGGGGTGAACCGGTGCCGGGAACCGTCGTAGGTGGAGCGGAACGTGACTCCATCGTCATCGACCGACGGCTCGAGGGAGAACACCTGGTAGCCGCCCGAGTCGGTCAGCGTGAGGCCGCCCCAGCCGGCAAAGGCCCCCAAACCGCCGAGGTGGGCGACGACCGCCGCGCCGGGTCGCAGCATGAGGTGATAGGTGTTGCCAAGGACGATCTCGGCGCCGAGGCGCTCGTAGTCGGCTGCCGAGAGGAACTTGATCGCGCCCCGGGTGCCCACTGGCATGAAGCACGGCGTGCGGTAGGCGCCCCTGGCCGTGGTCGCCACACCGGTGCGCGCCGCGCCGTCTCGAGCGTGGACCTCGACCTCCACCGGCCTCACGGGCCGACGCCCCGCTGGAGGAGCATGGCGTCGCCGAACGACAAGAACCGGTAGCGCTCCGCGAGCGCAGTCTCGTACAGGCGCCGCCAGCGTGGGCCGACGAGCGCGCCGATCATGAGCAGCAGCGTCGTGCGGGGCAGGTGGAAATTGGTGAGCAGCAGGTCGACGACCTTCCAGTCGTACGGCGGGTGGATGAACAGGTCCGTCCGCCCGACGAGTTCGCGGCGAGCGGCTGCGCTCTCGAGCGCCCGGGCCGACGTGGTACCGACGGCGACGACCCGGCGGGCCCGCCGGCAAGCCTCCATCGTCTCGGCCGGCACGGCATAGGACTCGGTGTGCATCCGATGCGTCGTCGGATCGTCCTCGGCGACCGGCCGGAAGGTGTCGATCCCGACGACCAGCTCGACGCGGGCGAGGCCGACGCCGCGCGCTGCGAGCCGATCCAGGACCTCGGTGGTCAGGTGCAGACCGGCCGTGGGCGCAGCCGCCGAGGCCGGGCGACGGGCGTACACCGTCTGGTACCGCTCGGGATCGGCGATGCCCTGCGTGAGGTACGGCGGGAGCGGCACCTCGCCGTGGCGGTCGAGCGCGCCCCAGGGATCGTCGGTGCACAACTCGACGGCCCGGGTGCCGTCGCTGCGGCGCGGACCGACCCGAACGACCAGGTCACCCACGCCGATCTCCTCGCCTTCGCGCAACTTGCGGCCGGGGCGAACCAGCGCTTCCCACCGGCAAGCGGTGTCGTCGAGCGCGTCGAGCAACAGGACCTCGACCGCGCCCCCACTGGCCCGCCGGAGACGGAGTCGGGCCGGCAACACCCGGGTGTCGTTCACCACGAGCAGGTCGCCCGGTTCGAGCAGGTCGGGAAGGTCCCGGACGCGGTGGTGCGCAGGCGCTGCGCCCGGGCCCCGATCGACGAGGAGGCGGGCGGCATCCCGGGGCTCGATCGGCACCTGCGCGATGGCGGCTTCGGGGAGGTCGTAGTCGAGATCCGACAGCTGCACGGGAACGGGACGCTATCGGTCAGAACAGGCTGGGGGCCGTGCCCGGCGGTTCGAGGCCGAGGTGCAGCCAGGCCGAGGGCATCGCGATCCGACCGCGAGGGGTGCGCGCCAGGAGGCCCTGCTGGATGAGAAACGGCTCGTAGACGTCCTCGACGGTCTCGGTCTGCTCCCCGACGCTGATCGCCAAGGTCGACAACCCGACCGGCCCGCCACCGAAGCTCCGGCACAGCGCGTGCAGGATGGCGCGGTCGACCTTGTCGAGCCCGAGCCCATCGACCCCGAACACGGCGAGGCCCGCCCGCGCCGTACCGACGTCGATCGTGCCGTCGCCGCGGACCTGGGCGTAGTCGCGCACCCGGCGCAGCAACCGGTTCGCGATCCGCGGCGTGCCTCGGCTACGCCGGGCGATCTCCCACGCGCCTTCCGTGTCGACGACCACGCCGACGATGCCGGCCGCCCGCGTGACGATCGCCTCGAGCTCCTCGGTTGCGTAGTAGTCGAGCCGGGCGACCAGGCCGAACCGGTCCCGCAGTGGTCCGGTGATCAAGCCCGTCCGGGTCGTTGCGCCGACGAGGGTGAACGGGGGCAGCGTCAGTCGGATCGACGACGCCGCCGGACCCTTGCCGACGACGAGGTCGATCACGAAGTCCTCCATCGCGGGGTAGAGGATCTCCTCGACCGCACGCGAGAGCCGGTGGATCTCGTCGATGAACAACACGTCGCCCGCCTCGAGCTTGGTGAGGATCGCAGCAAGGTCGCCGGCCCGCTCGAGCGCCGGGCCCGACGTGACGTGCAGGTGGGCTCCCATCTCCACGGCGATGATCCCCGCCATCGACGTCTTGCCCAGGCCCGGCGGACCTGCGAGCAGCACGTGATCGGCGGGTTGGTTCCGCTGCCGAGCCGCCTCGAGGATGATCGAGAGGTGCTCTTTGAGCTCCCCCTGACCGACGAACTCCTCGAGCCGGCGGGGGCGCAGTCCGGCCTCGAGGGCGACCTCGTCGTCGGGAGCCCCGGCGGGATCGAGCAGCTCGTCACGCACGAGAGCTCCCGAGTGCCCGCAGCGCCTCTCGTACGAGCGTGGACGCGTCGGCGCCCGGCGTCGCGCGCGCCAGCGCGTCGCGCACCTCCTCGGGCCCGAACCCGAGACCGGCGAGCGCCGCTCGGGCCTCTGCGACGGCCACCCCGGCGCCACCGACCGAGCCGACACCGGGCAGATCGGCCGGCTCTGGCACGTCGAGACGGCTCCGGAGCTCGAGGACCAGCCGTTGCGCGGTCTTCTTGCCGACCCCGGGCACCAGACACAGCGACGCGAGGTCCTCTGCGCTCACCGCGCGCCGCAGTTCGACCGGACTCAGGGTGCCGAGGATCGCCATCGCCAGCGCCGGACCGACCCCGTGCGCGCCGAGGACCGCATCGAAACACGCCCGCTCGTCGCGGGACAGAAAGCCATAGAGGACCTGCGCGTCCTCCCGGACGTGGTGGTGGACGTGAAGGAACGCCGGGCTCCCGGGACTGAGCTGGGCGAGCGACCGAGCCGATACCTGGACCCGGTATCCGACACCGCCCACCTCGAGGAGCACCTCGCCGGGCAGCAGCGCCTCGAGCACCAGGCCGCGCAGCGAGCCGATCATCGCCGCACCGCCGCCGCCATGCGGGCCCGCGTGGGCGCCATCGCCAGATGGCAGAGCGCGAGCGCCGCGGCATCGGCGGCATCGGCGGGCTTGGGGGGCGCAGCCAACCCGAGCCGGGCCTGCACCATGCGCGCCACCTGCCCCTTGTCGGCTCCGCCCCAGCCGGCAACGGCCTCTTTCACCTGGTTCGGCGTGTACTGCACCACCTCGAGGCCGCGCACCGCCGCCTCCGCAAGGGCGAGACCACTGGCCTGGCCGACCGCCATGGCCGTGCGCACGTTCACCTGGAAGAACACCTGCTCCACGGCCACGGCATCGGGGCAGAGGTCGTCGAACAGTGCGCTCAGCTCACGGCGCAACTCGCCGAGACGGGCAGGTAGCGGCGCCGTCGGCGGCGTGGTGAGCACCCCGAGCGCCACGGCGCGCACCTGCCGGCCGACCGTCGTCTCGAGGCAGGCGTACCCACAGCGGGACAGACCGGGATCGATTCCGAGGACGAACACCGGTTCGGATCGTATCCGTCCGCTGCGCACGAGGGGTGGATGCGGTGGCGCCGGGCACGGCGCACGTCGTCCCCTCCCGTGGTCGAGCGTCAGGCGCTACGGTTCACCGGATTCTTTTCACCGAGGAGCTTCCGGTCACGTGACGTCGCCACTTCGTGTCCCGCCCGCCGCCATCCACGTTCCCGAGGAGGACCGGGCGGCCATCCTGGCGCAGATCGACGAGTGCCTACGGACGGGTCAGCTCACCCTCGGCAAGATCAGCCGGGAGTTCGAGGAGCGATGGGCCGCCTTCAACGGCGTCGCCCACGCCATCACCGTCAACTCGGGGACCTCGGCGCTGGAGATCCCGCTACGGGCGGTCGGTGTGGCCGGCGGTGAGGTGCTCGTGCCGGCCAATACCTTCTTCGCCACCGCTGCTGCCGTCATCGCCGCCGGCGCCCGCCCGCGCTTCGTCGACTGCGACCCGGCGACGTTGGCGCTCGATCCAGCCGCCGTGCGGGCCGCCATCGGCCCCGACACGGTCGGCGCAGTGGTCGTGCACGTCGCCGGCCTCATCACGCCGGCGATCGACGAGATCCTGCGGATCTGCGCCGAAGCCGGGATCTGGCTCATGGAAGACGCAGCCCACGCCCACGGCAGCAGCTTCCGGGGGCGCATGGCCGGCACGTTCGGGATCGCAGCGTCGTACTCGTTCTACCCGACCAAGGTCATGACCTCGGGCGAGGGTGGGATGATCGTCACCGACGACGACCGCATCGCCGAGGAATCGAAGATCTACCGCGACCAGGGCAAGGCCGGCTTCCTCACCAACCTCCACACCCGGCTCGGGTACAACTGGCGGATGAGTGAGCCCCATGCGGCGATCGGGTTGAGCCAGTTCGGCCGGCTCCCCGAGTTCATCACCGCACGGCAACGCGTTGCGGCGGTCTACGACAAGGGGATCGAGGCGACGGGTCTGCACCCGGTGACCGTCCCGCTCGACAGCGTCAGCAACTACTACAAGTACGTCGCCTACTTGCCCGACGGGGTCGACCGGGCCGCCTACAAGAAGCTCCTGCGCGAGGAGTACGGCGTCGGGCTCTCGGGCGAGGTGTACGAGGCTCCGCTGCACCTTCAGCCGGTGTTCGAGCCGTGGGCCGCAGGTCCGCTGCCGGGCGCGGAGCGAATCTGCGCCCGACACGTCTGCCTGCCCACGTCGGCCGTGATGACCGACGAGCAGGCCGAGGTCGTCCTCGACGCCGTGGCCGCAGCGCTCGGGCGCATGTAGCCGACGGCCGCACGCAGTTCTGGAAGCCACAAGGAACGGCGACGGCGTCGCCGAGAAGGGAACAGCATCGTGGAGCAGTTCGTCGCCGTCACCGGGGGATCCGGGTACATCGGCTCCCACGTGATCGACGCGCTCGCCGACGCCGGTCACCGGGTCCGGGTGCTCGACCCCCGGGCCCCGCACCGCAGCGACGTCGAGTGGACGCCGGTCGACATCCTCGACACCGACGCCCTCGCCGACGTAGTGGCCGGCACCGACGCCGTGTTCCACCTCGCCGCCTATGCCGACGTGAACATCGTGCACGCCGATCCGGTGGGCGCCGTCCGCCTGAACTGCAGCGGCACGGTCTCCGTCCTCGAGGCGGCCCGCAAGGCCGATGCCGGCCGGGTGATCCTCGCCTCGACCGTCTGGGTGTACGCCGCCACCACCGGCGACGTCGTCGACGAGTCGACACCGTTCGCCCCCGAGACCGACTGGCACCTCTACGTGAGTACGAAGGTCGCGTCGGAGATGATGTGTCGGGACTACGCCACGCTGTACCAGCGGCCCTTCACGGTGCTGCGGTACGGCGTGCCCTACGGCCCGCGCATGCGCGACAACTGTGTCGCGGCTGCGTTCTTCAAGCGGGCCTTCCGGGGTGAGCCGTTGCGCATCGACGGCGACGGGCGTCAGGAGCGGTTCTTCGTCTACGTCGGTGACCTCGCCCGGGCCCATGTGCTCGCGCTGAACTCGGCGGCAACCAACCGTACGTACAACCTCGACGGTGACACGCCGGTGTCGATCCGCCAGATCGCCGAACGCGTCCGGGAACTCGTCGGCGACGTCACGGTGGAGTACGGGCCCTCGCGGCCCGGCGATCTGAAGGCCCGGGTGGTCAAGACCGACCGTGCCCGTGACGAGATCGGCTGGACACCCCAGGTCGACTTCGACGAAGGGATGCGCCTCACCTTCGAGCACTACCTCGCCGAAGGTCTCACGGTCCCGTCCCGCACAACGGCCGGGGAGCGGTGATGCTCGGTTCGGGACAACCCCACTCGCCCCGACGGATTGCCGTCGTGCCGGCGTACAACGAGGAGCCGACCGTGGTCGGCGTGCTCGACAAGCTCTACGGCTACGTCGACGAACTCGTCGTCGTCGACGACGGCTCGACCGACCGGACCCGCTCCGAGATCCAGTCGTGGCTTCCGGGGCACGACCAGGCCCGCTTGCTGATCCACGAGGTCAACCAGGGCATGTCGGAGGCGTACTACACGGCCTTCACCGACCTGCGCCGGCGTATCGCCGCGGGCGAGATCCACCCCGACGACTTCGTCTACACCGTGGACGCCGACGGTCAGCACGAACTCGCCGTCCTCGAGGACCTGCACCGCCAGATGATCGAGGAAGACCTCGACGCCCTCATCGTGCGGCGCGACCTGTCCACCTACCCGAAGTACAAGCAGGCCGGGAACTGGGTGATGAGCACCTGGGGCACGCTGTGGGCTGGGCAACGCCTCTACGACATCGAATCGGGATACCGGATCTTCCGTGCCGGCGCCCTCGCCGACGCCCTCGACTTCTACAAGGGATACAAGTACTCCGAAACCGTCGAGGTCGCCGTGGTGATGTGCCGGCGAGGCCGCAAGCTGCGCAATGACGTCCTCGTACCGGTGCCGGTGTTCCGGTCCCGCACCCGCATGAAGGACGTCGTCATCGACCTGTGGATGACGGTCGTCGCCGGCGTTCGGTCGACCCGCCCGTTGGGACCGGTCCGCCAGGCACGGGAACTCGCCGTACCCATCGCCGTCACCGGCGGGCTCGCCGTCACCGGCTGGTGGACCCTCAAGCGTCTCGTGCGGGCGTTGCTCCGGCGCTGAGGCCGCAGGCGGCGGGCGCCAGGGTGCCCGCGCGGCCGAGCAGCCGATCGAGCCGCACCGGCTCGATCCCCCGCTCGCGCAGTCCGGTGAGGATCCTCGGGAGTGCATCGAGCACCGCCGATCGGTCGGCATCCGGACGCCCGTCGATGGCGTCGTGGAGCAGGATCACCGAACCAGGTCGCACCTGCGCCAACACCCGTCGAGCGATATCGGCGCCGTCGATCGATGTCCAGTCGGCGGCCGACACGTCCCACAGGATCGTCTCCATGTCGCGGCCGGCGACCACCCCGTTCATGAACGGGGTCCGTTGCCCGTGTGGTGGCCGGAAGAACGAGGGACAGACTCCCGTCGCCCTGGCGATCGAGGCCTGGGTCCGGTCGAGTTCGGGGTACCGGGGATCGAGCCACCGCCAGTAGTCGTGGTGGTAGGAGTGGTTGGCAAGCAGATGTCCCCGGGCGACGAGCGCGCGGGCCAGTTCGGGGCGGGCGTCTACCGCCTTGCCGACCACGAAGAACGTCCCGGCGACGCCGGCGGTGTCCAGCACCTCGGCAACCGCGAGAGAACTCTCGGCCGGACCGTCGTCGAAGGTCAAGGCGACCTGGTCGACAGTCCGATCGCCGTGGCGGACCACCGGCCCGAACCAGTCCACCGAGGGATCGTTCGCCCCGACCCACACGAGCAGGCCGACCGTGAGCACGAGGGGCGCTCCCACGGCGAGTCGGGCGCGCACGGGGGCGCGCAATCTCGACGACCGCAGGCGCCGGCCGGCCAACGCCGCCGCCGCAGCGACGGTCACGACGACGGCCAACCCGATCGCCGGGTCCACGATCGCCACTGCGACGACGACGCCGGCCAGCCCGACCGCCGCCACGACCGCCCACCGCCGGCCCAGGCGGGCGGCCGCCAGTGGCGACGCGACCACCCCGGCCCCTCCCCCGAGCGCACCGGCGATCACCCAGGTGATCACCCCGGGGGGTACGACGCTGAGCGCCAGGCATGCGCCGGCGACCGCCACCGTGCCGAGCGCGCTGCCCTGCGGGCACAGCCGGCCCGCCACCGTTGCGGCGGCAACCGCGACGAGCAGGCCCACCACGGCGATCATCGCTCGCGCTGCGGTCGGGTCGTCGGTCCACACCGCAAACGGGGCGAGGGCCGTCAGGACGACGACCAGACGATCCGTCCGCCCCAGGTGGCTACGCTGTTTCCGGAACCCGACCTCGGGGACCGATGTCGACTCGGATGCAGATCCCCGATGGAGTTCCATGGCAGCGGTCAACCTTAGGCAACGGTTTGGTGCCCAGGCGTCCGCCGATCACGAGGTCGGCACGATCCTGGCCGTCGGGCTGGCCGTGTCCTGGGCGGTCGTGCTGTGCGCCATCGGAAGCCTCGACATCGTGGTCACGCTCGACAGCATGTCCAACTACGGCCACGTCTGGTGGATCGCCGATCAGCTCTGGGGCGGCCAGGGCATCCCCTGGCGTATGGACGTGCTCGGTGCCGGCAACGCCCTCACCTATCCGTACGGGATGCTGCCCTGGACCAGCGCCGCGCTGTTGTGGCCAGTGTTCGGCGAGCAGTCGGTTTCGGTCTGGCTCGCCCTGGGCGGCCTGCTGGCCGTGCTCGCCACCTTCTACGCCACCCCCGAGCTGCGGCACGGCTGGTGGGCCGTGGCCGTGTTGCTCAACCCCGCCCTCGTCATGGCGCCGATCGCCGGCCAGCTGCCATTCCTGTGGGCGGTCACGCTGTTGCTGGTCGGAATCGGCCGCTGGCGCCGGGGACGCCACGTCTCGGCCGTCGTGCTCGTCGCCCTCGCCCACGTGAACCACCCGGCGGTGCTGCTCCCGGTCACTGCCGGGATCGTCGCCGCCGGGCTCTTCTGGGCACCGGACCGGCGCCGGTTGCTGATCGCCTTCGCCGCCTCGGTCCTGCCGGCGCTTCCCGCCGCCTACCTCGTGATCGCGTCGCCGGTGTTCGTCGATTCGTCGCTGAGGGACAAGATCGTCAACTTCTTCGGCACCGTCGGCATGCGGGGACTCGTGGTCGCCCTGCCGTTGTGCCTGGTCGCGCTCCGCTCGACGCAGCACCGCCGAGCGCTGCTCCCGGTGGCGGCGTGCGGGCTCCTGGTCGCCGCCAACGTCGTGGCGCTGGGCCCGCTGAGCACCGATACGGCCTGGAAGTCGTTGCGGCGGGCCCCTGAGACGACCATGGCACAGTGGCTCGAAACTGCGAGCTTCGAACCGGGGCGGATGTACCGGTACCTCCGGGCCGACGACGAGAAGGTCGGGATGTACCGGCTGCTCAAGGCCGGGGGGCGACTCGACAGCGAGTTCTTCCCCGAGTCGATCGTTCGGCGGAGCTGGAACGACACGACGTCCTATTCCGCGTTCCTCGCCCGGAGAAGTGTCGAGCGCGTGGTGCTCTTCGACAGCTATCAGACCAGGTTCGGCACCAACGAACGGGCACTCCTCGAGGAGATGGCCGGCCGGCCGTGTCGGCCCGGCGAGGCCCGTGTCGAGGTTCTCGAACGCCCGGCCGGGTTCAGCGTCTACGAGGTCGGCCCGGCCTGCCCGTGACGTTCAACTCGCGGACCGCACCGCCGAGACGATCTCCTCGGTGGGTCGGTACGTGAGGCCGGCGATGGCCCGGTGGGCGTAGCGGATCACTCCGGCACCGTCGACGACGAACACGCTGCGGCGGGGGAACCCGAGCGGCCCGAGCGTGCCGTAGGCGGCGGCGACCTTCTTGTCGGGGTCAGCGAGCAGCGGGAACCCGAACCCGTGCTTGGCGCGGAACGACTCATGACTCTCGATCGACCCGGCATTGATGGCAAGCACCTGGGCCCCGACGCCCTCGAACTGGGCGAGATCGTGGTTGTAGGTGTTGAGCTGCTTGGTGCACACCGGGCTGTCGTCACCCGGGTAGAACACCAGGACGACCGGACGACCCCGGTAGTCCGCAAGGCGATAGTCCTGCCCTCCGGTGCCGGGCAGGGTGAAATCCGGTGCGGGATCTCCGACGGACGGCGCCACCATCTCAGGCCTCGATCCCGGTGAGGACCTCGTCGTCGAGGTCGGCATTGGAGTACACGTCCTGGACGTCGTCGTTGTCCTCGAAGGCGTCGAGGATCCGCAACACCTTCCGGGCATCGTCGGCATCGGTCACCGGCACTGACGTCGAGGCCACCATCGTCACCTCGGCCGACGTCACCGTCAGCCCCGCTCCCTCGATGGCGGACTGAACAGGCTCGAGATCGTTCGGTTCGGTCGTGATCGTCCAGACGTCGAGATCGTCACGTACGTCCTCGGCACCCGCCTCGAGCGCAACGAGCAACAGCTCCTCCTCACTCGCCGAGCGAGGAACGCTCAACTGACCCTTGCGGGAGAACTGCCACGCGACCGCACCCGGCTCGGCCATCGAGCCACCCATCTTCGAGAACACGGCCCGGATCTCCGCCCCGGTCCGGTTGCGGTTGTCCGTCAGCACCGAGACCAGCACGGCGACCCCTCCCGGCGCGTACCCCTCGTAGGTGATCGCCTCGTACGAGGTGCCCTGCTCCTCCCCTGTCCCGCGCCGGATGGCCTTCTGGATCGTGTCCTTGGGGACCGAAGCCGCTCGCGCCTTTTGCACCATCCCACGCAGTGTTGCGTTGGACTCGACTTCAGCGCCCCCGTTGCGGGCTGCCACCTCGATCTGGCGGATGAGCTTGGCGAACAGCTTGCCGCGAGCCTTGTCGGTCGCAGCCTTCTGGTGCTTGATCGTCGCCCATTTCGAATGGCCGGACATGTCGGCGTTACCTCCTGTGCGTCGGGACGTGCGCTGCGAACAGCGCATGGAGTCGGGCGTCACCACTGAGCTCGGGGTGGAACGCCGCAGCGAACACCGACCCTTGGCGGACGAGCACCGGTCGGCCCTCATGACGGGCGAGCACGGTCACACCCGGCCCGCTGGACTCGATCGCCGGCGCCCGGATGAACACGGCGTGGAACGGTCGGTCCAACCCAGTGACGTCGAGATCGGTCTCAAAGCTGTCGACCTGCCGCCCATATGCGTTGCGGCGCACGGCGACATCGAGGGCGGCGAAGCTCCGCTGGTCGCTTCGGCCGTCGGCCACGTCGCGCGCCAGCAAGATCATCCCGGCACACGTGCCGAATGCCGGTAGGCCTCCGAGGAGCCGATCGCGAAGAGGCTCGAACAACCCGGACGACTCGAGCAGCATCGACATGGTGGTGGACTCGCCACCCGGGAGCACGATCCCATCGAGGCGGCCGAGGTCGCTCGGCACCCGAACCTCGGCTGGCTCGACGCCGATCTCAGTGAGGGCACGAGCATGCGCAACGAACGCGCCCTGCAACGCGAGCACGCCGATGCGGGCGGCCACCACCTGGCGGCTCCTGTACCGATCGCCCTGCGCTCACCAGCCGCGCTCGGCGAGCTTGACCGTGACCTTGTCCATGCCGATCCCCGTCATCGGCTCGCCGAGGCCGCGGCTGACCTTCGCCAGGATGTGAGGATCCCGGAAGTGGGTGGTTGCCTCGACGATCGCCCGAGCGCGCTTCGCGGGGTTGCCGCTCTTGAAGATCCCCGAACCCACGAACACGGCTTCGGCACCCAGCTGCATGACGAGCGCCGCATCGGCAGGTGTTGCGACCCCGCCGGCGCAGAACAGCGGAACGGGCAGCGTGCCGGTACCAGCGATCTCCTGGACGAGCGGCAGAGGCGCCTGGAGCCGCTTGGCCCAGTCGAACAGCTCGGCGGAGTCGGCCTGGGTGATCTTGCGGATGTCACCAAGGATCGAGCGCAGGTGACGGACCGCCTCGATGATGTTGCCCGTGCCGGCCTCACCCTTCGAGCGGATCATGCACGCACCCTCGCTGATGCGTCGCAAAGCCTCCCCCAAGTTCGTGGCGCCACATACGAACGGCACGGTGAAGGCCCACTTGTCGATGTGGTGTGCCTCGTCGGCCGGCGTGAGCACCTCGGACTCGTCGACGTAATCGACACCGAGCGCCTCGAGGATCTGCGCCTCGACGAAGTGACCGATGCGGGCCTTGGCCATCACCGGTATCGTCACCGCAGCCTTGATCCCCTCGATCAGCTCCGGGTCGCTCATGCGGGCGACGCCGCCTTCGACGCGGATGTCGGCCGGCACGCGTTCGAGCGCCATGACCGCGCAGGCCCCGGCATCTTCGGCGATCCGAGCCTGCTCTGCGTTGATGACGTCCATGATGACGCCACCTTTGAGCATCTCGGCCAAGCCCCGCTTCACGAGCACGGTACCGGTCGCACGAGGCGTTGCAGTCTGATCCGACATGGCCTTGGATTCTAGGGCGCCTCCCGAGCGACCACCCGTGCCGTGGCCGGGCCCGGTGTCACTCGACGCTCACCGCGGTGGCCGGACGCACGAGCGCCACCCAGGTTCGCCCGGGCCGCAGTGCGATCGCACCGCCGGCGTCCGTGCGCAGTGCCAGCGCAGCGTCCGCTCGGCTCCGGCTCCAGGTCCCCGTCACCACCCGGCCGTCGGCTGCGACCGTGGCAGCGCCTCCGCCGATCGTGACGGCCTCCGGTGATCGAGGATCGGCCGGGCTCGGCCGGTAGGCGACCTCGAGGACGACGACGTTGTCGGCGACGATCGGCTCTCCCGTTTCACGATCGAGATGCGGGCGGCCAGCAACGGCATGCACAAAGCGGCCGTCGGCCCAGTCCCAGCGCTGCACGACGCCCTCCATTCGCCACTCGATCGCCGAGACCGGCTGACCGAGCGGCAACGCCGGGGACGCCGGCACCTCGAACAGCGCCGGCGGCGCACGGTCCGTGGCGCCGGCTGCTGCGCCCACCTCCCGCAACGAAGCGGTGGAGGCGTAGAGATTGCTGGGGGCACTGCGGCCGGCCCGGCGGAAGTACGCCGCGCGGGGTGCGGTCTCGAAGCCCACGTCCACCACGTTCGCTGCGTCGACGGCGACGCGCACGCCAGGATTGCCGCCCGACGAGGCGAACAACGGCCGACCGAGCGCCGCGAGCACCGCAAGGTCGGAGGTCCGAGCTGAGCGGATCGGTCCGATCGGGTCGGCGTCGCCCGAGTGGAACACGGCGAGGTAGCGGGTGGCCGACTCGACGATCTCCTCCACCACGACATCGGCCGCGTTGAGCCCACTCTGGGGTCGGGCCAGCGGCCCGTTGTCGATCTTCACCACGAGCGCCGGACGCCGGTAGGCGGGCGCCGCCTCGTCGGCCGGCCGGCCGGTGAGCGGCCAGACGGCCTGCGCTCGGGCAGTCGTGATCGCCGTCGTGATCGCCGTCACCGTCGTGCTCGTCGTCGTGCTCGTCGTCGTGCTCGAGCTCCTGGTCGGGGTCGTCGTGGATGTCGTCGTGGATGTCGTCGTGGATGTCGTCGTGGATGTCGTCGTGGATGTCGTCGGGGGTAGCCCGACGGTCACGTCGGCCTGCGCCGCCCCGCACGCTGCGCCCACCAGGACCAGCACGAGCCCGGACCAACGGCGCACGAACGGATCAAAGCTCCCGCAGGAGGGCGATCCGCTCGTCGAGCGGCGGGTGCGTGTCGAAGAGCCGGTTGAACCGCGACAGCCGGCCCTGCTCTGCGCGCACCGCGAGCGGCTGTTCGATCCACAGGTGGGCAGTGGCCCGCGAGGCGCTGTGGGTCACCGTGCTGTCGGCCCGAAGCTTCTCCAGCGCCGAGATGAGCCCGGGCGGGTACCTCGTGATCTGTACCGCCGAGACGTCGGCGAGCGTCTCACGGTTGCGACTGACCGCGAAGTGCATCAGCCGAGCGAGCAGCGGTGCGAGGATCAGGAACAGGAACCCGAGGAGTGCCAACGGGTTCCCGGAGTCGTCACGGTCGTCGCCTCGTCGGAGGCGCCCACCGTTCCACCACATCAGCCGGATCACCGTGTCCGACACCAGCGCAACCGCTCCCACCATGGTCACCGCCAACGTCGACACGAGGATGTCGTAGTTACGGATGTGCGACAACTCGTGGGCGAGCACCCCTTCGAGCTCCACCCGGTTCATCAGCGTCAACAGGCCGGTGGTCACCGCCACCGCTGCATGCTTGGGGTCGCGGCCCGTGGCGAACGCGTTGGGGGCCGGATCGTCGATCACATAGAGCTTGGGCATCGGGAGACCGCTACCGATGCACAGCCCCTCCACGAGGTTGTAGAGCCTCCGGTACTCGCTCGGATCCGCTGGTCGGGCCCGGCTCACGGCAAGGGTGATCACGTCCGATTTCCAGTACGAGGTGAACGCGAGCGCACCGGAGACGACGAGCGCGAGGAGGATTCCGATCGGCCCGCCTCCGAGGAGCAGGCTTACGGCCACACCGGTGGCGACCACGACGAGAACGAAACTCGCGATCAACACCACGGTGCGCCGCTTGTTCGCAGCGATCTGGTCGTACATGGGGTTCGGTCAGGCCCGGGCGTTCAGAACTGCACCCGGGGCACGTCGCGCGCCGCTTCTTCGGCCTGGAAATACTCCCGTTGTCCGTACTTCAATGCGTTCGCAACGAGCACGGCAGGGAACTGCTGGATCTTGGTGTTATAGGACAGCACGGAGTCGTTGTAGAACTGTCGCGCATAGGCAACCCGCCCTTCGGTTGCCGTGAGTTCTTCCTGCAATTGGCCGAAGTTCTGGTTCGCCTTCAGCTCCGGGTAGGCCTCCGACAGCGCGAACAGTTGCCGAAGCGCGCCGCTGAGCGCGTTTTCTGCGGCACCGGACTGCGCCGGGCCTTGGGCCGACATCGCGGCAGTCCGGGCCTGCACCACGGCTTCGAGGGTCTGACGCTCGTGGGCGGCGTACCCCTTCACCGTCTCGATCAGGTTGGGGATCAGATCGAGACGGCGCTTCAGCTGCACGTCGATCTGCGACCAGGCGTTCTCGACGCGGTTACGGAGCTTCACCAACCCGTTGTAGGTGGCGATCCCGTACAACACCACGAGCACGACCAGCACGAGCACGACGATGAGCACGATCATCGACCGAGATGCTACCCCCGCTTCCACCACCGGGTCCGTGAGCCGGAGCGCCCTGGCGCAACCAGGCCGCCGGGGCCACGGCGCCGGACCCACTCGTAGCGCTCCTCGTAGCGCGCTGCGAGGGCGTCCATCGAGAACGACGCCGCCGTGACCGCTCCGCCGGCGATCAGCTGCGCAGCCGTGGACGGCGACGAAAGCACCTCCGCGATCCCACCGGCCAACGCCACCGGATCCCCCACGTCGGTCAGCAGCGCATCACGACGGTGCTCCGCCACGTTGCGGTACCCGTCGAGATTCGACGCCACGACCGCCGTTCCCGCTGCCATGGCCTCGATCAGCACCACGCCGAAGCTCTCGCCACCCAACGACGGCGCGCAGAACACGTCTGCGGCGCGCATCCGTGCGACCTTGTCCTGCTCCGACAGCCGACCCAACCATTCGATGCGCGGGTCGCCGGCGTACTGCGTGCGCAAGCGTGCGGTGTCGGGCCCGGTGCTCGCCACCCAGCACCGGACCTCGGCCGGCAGGTGGGTCATGGCTTCGAGCAGGACCTCGAGCCCCTTGCGAGGCTCGTGGCGGCTACAGAAGAAGACCGTCGGACCGCTCTTGGGAGCAGGTGGCACGCGTTGCCACCGATCGATCTCCACGCCGTTGAACAGGATCAGGTACTCGCCACCGAGGTAGTGGTGGGCGAGGTCGGCTGCTGCACGGCTGACGGCGCACCGGGCGTCGAGATGACCCGCAGCCCACCGAACCATCGGTCGCAGGGTCCGGTACGTTGCGCTGTCCCCCGCCATATGGAACGTGCCGACGAGTGGGGTGTCGTGCAACACCACCGCCGTGAGCGTCGGCCCGGGCGCCAAGGGCTCATGAAGGTGCAGGACGTCGAAGTCCTCTTCGCGCAGCGCACGCATGGTCCGCAGCGCCGCCGAGGGGTCGGGGGCGAGTGGCGCCATCGAGCCGTTGGCCGCCGTCGGCAGGGAGTTGCCGAGCGGGGTCACGAACGGTTCCGGGGGTGGGCCGTCGCAGGGCGACAGCACCCGGGCCTCGTGGCCCCGGGCCCGCAACGCTCGGGCCAGGCCGAGCACCTGGCCCTGCACGCCGCCAGGGACCGACAAGCTGTAGGGGCACAGCAAGCCGACCCGCATGGGGCGGCACGCTACCGTGCCGCCCCATGTCGGACCTCCCTGCCGTCTCCGTCGTCGCCACCCCCGGGAAGCGGGCCCAGATCCTCGAGTTGGCCGCCGAGCTCGACCGGCGGGGGTTCGCCGGACTGGCCTGCCCGAGCCTCGGTGGCGCGATGAGCCTGTGCGCGTCGCTCGCCCACGTCACCGGACGACTTCGCTTCTGGACGTCGATCCAGCCGATCTACCTCTCGCACGCCAGCGAGGCAGCGGCGAGCGCCGCCCACCTCCACGAGGTCTCGGGCGGCCGGTTCCTGCTCGGGCTCGGGGTGTCCCACGGACCGGCGCTCTCGCGACGGGGCATCGAAGCCGGGCCGCCCCTCGCCGACACCCGCGCCTACGTCGCCGGGGTCCGCTCGAGCGGGTTCGACGGACCGGTCGTGCTGGCAACCATGCGCGACCGGATGCTCGGACTGGCCCTCGAGATCGCCGACGGCGCCGTCTGGGCGAACTCGTCCCGGGCGGCGATGCCGGCTCAGCTCGCTCGGGTCGCCGCCGGGCGGTCGGAGAGGTTATTCCTCGGCAACATGGTGCCGACGGTCATCGACCCCGACAAGCGGGCCGCCCGAGCCGTGCATCGCAAGACGCTCGTCGGTTACGTGTCGCTGCCCAACTACCGCAACTACTGGAAGGACAACGGTTACGCCGAGGAGATGGCTGCGATCGAGGCAGCGATCGCCGAGGGGCGTCGTGACGATCTTGCGTCGCTGATGCCGGACCACTTCATCGACGACGTCACGTTGTCGGGGTCCGCCACGGAGGTCCGCGACGGGGTCGAGGCGTGGCGAGCCACCGGGATCACCACCCCGATCGTCGTCATGTCCTCCACGACCGGCGGCCAGGCCAAGGCGATCCGCGAGCTGCTCGACGCCTACGCCTGAGCCTCAGCCGGCGTCGTCCGGGCGAGCCGACGCCCGCGGCGAGTCCCGCACGAGGTCGAGTACCCGGTCCACCATCAGGTGCGCCTGGCGCCGGCGGTCGTCCTCGGCAAGGTCGCGCTTTTCGAGGTGGGCGACGGCAGCCGGTATGCCGGCGCACACCGCAGCGAACGCATCGAGCAACACCATGGCGAGCGACCAGCCCTCGCCGAGGTTCGGCGAGGTCGACGCCATCACCTCGACCTCCCGCACGGCGAGCTGCGGACCACACACCGGATCGAGTTTCACATGGGCCAGCACCCGGGCCGACTCCACGAGCCGCTGGTACTGCTCCGGATCGGGCGGGATGCGGATCGTGAACTCGGCCATGGCGGAACGCTAGGGACCAAACCTCAAGGAACCCTTTGGATCTGTCGCAGGCTTCGGCAGACCGCTCACTTCGGGAGGGCGGAGCCGAGTGCCGACCACACCGCAGACGAGGCTGAATACCCCCGCTGCTCGAACCATCCGTGGGTTTGGACATCGAGGGAGTCGACAACAACCTCGGTCCCGGGGCTGCAACCGGTCGCCGTCCACCGCTGCACCGCTGGTGCCGAGTCGGGCACGGGCGCCGATGTCGATCCGCTGCATCCGGCTCGGGTCGCCCACCACGCCGCCACCGCCATCGCCGACGCCCCTGCCCCACGGCTCCGACCACCGGGAGCACTGATCGGCCCGCCGGTGAAGGGAACGGTCGGATCCCGCCGGGACACGACCAACCGGAAGGCGACCGGCCGACTCGGGTTGCACCGGTTCAACTGCTCGGCGGCCGCAACGCCGGCGACCGCGGCGACGGAGCCGAAGATGTCGGCGGCTTCGCACGCAAGCCGCGTCGCCATCATCGCCCCGTTGGAGAGCCCGACCGCCACCACCCGCCGGCCGTCGACCCCGTACCGGGTCGTTGCATCAGCAACGACAGCACGCAGGAAGTCGACGTCGTCGATCCGTTCCCGGTGGGCGACGGAGTCGACACCGGGACGTCCGTCGTTCCAACTTCCTTCGACTGCGTCGGGATACGCGAGCACGACCCCGTCGCGACGGGCCAACGCCTCGAGGCCGAGCGTGCGCATTCCCGCCCCTGAACCGTCGCGCCCGTGCAGGACCACGACGAAGGGTCGCCCCTGGCTGCCCGACGGCGGCACGACCACCTGCCAGGTCCGCACACGATCCCCGATCATCGCTGCGTACGACCCGGGACCCGTCGGCACAACCGTCGTCGTCGGCACAACCGTCGTCGTCGGCACAACCGTCGTCGTCGGCACAACCGTCGTCGTCGGC
>JBEIFW010000010.1:0-34879 GCA_040382215.1 Acidimicrobiales bacterium | reverse complement strand
GCCGGCGACCGGGCGACGTCGCTCGCCTACGTGTACGCGTTCCACCGATACCGGTCCACCAACGAGCCGTTCCACGTCTGGGGCCGCTGGGTCGACGACCTCGTGAAGCTCGACGGGGAGTGGCTGTTCGCCCGGCGCGAGGTGCACCTCGTCGGCAGTTACCGGGTGGGCGATCGCGACGGTGAACGGGTGCATCCGGGTCACCCCGGTCGACTCGTCCGCTGACGCACGGCAACGGCCCGGCGGCGCCCGGGGTCGTCCCACTAGCGTTGGCGCCCTATGGCGACGGTCCCCGACAAGCCCACGCTCGACGGCATCGAGGAACGCTTCGTTGCGGCCTGGGAGTCGGAGGGGATCTACGCGTTCGACCGCGCCGCGCCCCGCAGTGCGGTCTATGCCGTCGACACGCCGCCGCCCACCGTGTCGGGCTCGCTCCACATGGGGCACGTGTTCAGTTACACGCATACCGACGTGGTCGCCCGCTACCAGCGGATGCGCGGCCGAGCCGTCTTCTACCCGATGGGGTGGGACGACAACGGCCTGCCGACCGAGCGTCGGGTGCAGAACTACTTCGGGGTGCGCTGCGACCCGAGCCTGCCGTACGTGCCCGGCTTCGAGCCGCCCGGGGTGCAGGGCAAGGCCACCGAGCAGGTGCCGGTGAGCCGGCCGAACTTCATCGAGCTGTGCGAGCGGCTCACCCACGACGACGAGAAGGTGTTCGAGGCGCTGTTCCGCCGGCTCGGCCTCTCGGTCGACTGGCGGTACCTCTACACGACCATCGGAGACGCCGCCCGACGGGTCAGCCAGCGCGCCTTCCTGCGCAACTTGGCTCGGGGCGAGGCCTACAGCCAGGAGGCGCCCACGCTGTGGGACGTCGACTTCCGCACCGCCGTCGCCCAGGCCGAGCTCGAGGACCGCGAGCAACCGGGTGCGTACCACAAGGTGGCGTTCCACCGGACCGACGGCGGGGGCGACGTCGTCATCGACACGACGCGACCCGAGCTGCTGGCGTCGTGCGTGGCGATGGTGGCCCATCCCGACGACGCCCGGTACCAGCCACTGTTCGGGGCCACCGTCACGACCCCGCTGTTCGGCGTCGAGGTGCCGATCGTGGCTCATCCCCTCGCCGATCCTGACAAGGGCACCGGCATCGCCATGATCTGCACGTTCGGCGATCTCACCGACGTCATCTGGTGGCGGGAGCTGCGCCTGCCCACCCGGGCCACCGTCGGTCGAGACGGGCGGATCCTCCCCGAGGTGCCCGACTGGATCACCACCGACGGCGGGCGAGCCGCCTACGACTCGATCGCCGGGCGGACGGTCAAGCAGGCCCAGGCCCGCCTCGTGGAGCTCCTGCGGGAGTCGGGCGAGCTGCTCGGCGATCCCCGCCCGATCACCCATCCGGTCAAGTTCTTCGAAAAGGGTGATCGGCCGCTCGAGATCGTCACGACGCGCCAGTGGTACATCCGCAACGGCGGCCGCGACGACGTGCTGCGCGAGGCCCTGCAGGCGCGGGGCCGGGCGCTCGCCTGGTTCCCCGAGCACATGTGGCACCGGTACGAGAACTGGGTGGGCGGCCTCAACGGCGACTGGCTCATCTCCCGCCAGCGGTTCTTCGGCGTCCCGATCCCGCTGTGGTACCCGCTCGGCGCCGACGGCGAGCCCGACCACGACCATCCGCTGGTGCCCGCCGAATCAGCCCTGCCGATCGATCCCTCCACCGACGTGCCCGACGGCTTCACCGAGGACCGGCGCGGCGTGCCGGGCGGGTTCGTCGGGGAGGCCGACGTGATGGACACCTGGGCCACCTCGTCGCTCACCCCGCAGATCGCCGGGCGTTGGAGTGACGACGACGACCTGTTCGTCCGGGTGTTCCCCATGGACGTGCGGCCCCAGGCGCACGACATCATCCGCACCTGGCTGTTCTCCACCGTGGTGCGCAGCCACTTCGAGCACGACTCGCTGCCGTGGGCCAACGCAACGTTGTCGGGCTGGATCCTCGACCCGGACCGCAAGAAGATGTCGAAGTCGAAGGGCAACGTCGTCACCCCGATCGAGCTGTTCGACAAGTACGGGTCCGATGCCGTGCGGTACTGGGCGGCGTGCGCCCGGCCCGGGACCGACACCGCGTTCGACGAGGGCCAGATGAAGATCGGCCGCAAGCTCGCCACGAAGCTGCTGAACGTCACCAAGTTCGTCCTGGGCTTCGGGGAGCTCGCCGGTCAGGTCGAGCTGACCGACCCGGTGGACGTGGCCGTGCTCAACCGCCTCGCGGAGCTCTGTGGCGAGGCCACCCGGGCCTTCGACGCCTACGACTACGCCCGGGCGCTCGAACGGATCGAGGCGTTCTTCTGGTGGTTCTGCGATGACTTCGTCGAACTGGTGAAGGGGCGGGCCTACGGCGCGTTGGGGCCCGAGCGCCAGGCATCGGCCGTGGCGGCGTTGCGCTCGGTACTCGCCGATCTGCACAAGCTGTTCGCCCCGTTCCTCCCGTTCGCCGCCGACGAGGTGTGGCGGTGGTGGCAGGACGGATCGGTGCACACGCAACCATGGCCGCTCGACACCGGGGCCCGGGCGACGATGGGCGACCAGGCGGTGCTCGACGCGGCGAGCGCGGTGCTGTCCGACATCCGGCGGGCCAAGTCCGAGGCCAAGGTCTCGATGCGCGCTGCGGTCGAGCATGTCCACGTGGTGGCGCCGGCGGCGCTGCTCGACGCGCTGGTCCTCGTGCAGGACGACGTGAAGGAGGCCGGCTCCGTCGCCGCGCTCACGTCGGCCGTCGGTGACACGCTCGAGGTCACCGTTCGCCTTGCCCCTGCGGGCTAGTCCCTCGGACCGAATCGGGTGGGATCGGGCGGCCCGGGCAGGCGGCCCTCCCGGACCGCGGCAGCGACTGCGGCCCGCACGGCGCGGCGCAGTCCCACCTGTTCGGGTGGCCGGCACTTCACGCTCCAGCGCACGACGGCGCCCTCGGCATCGAGCCTCTCCAGGCCGAGTACCTCGCCCGGGCCGGCAACCGAGCCGGCAAACGCTGCGCGCTCGGTCACCTCGGTGCCGATCCGACCGAGCTCGGCCTCGATTGCGTCGAGATCGCTGCGGATCGGCACGACCACGTCGACGTTCACGACCACCAGCCCGTTGGTCAGGTTCGCGGTCCGCATCACGTTGCCGTGCGGGACGAACCACACGCGGCCCTCCACGTCGCGCAGGCGCACCGAGCGGAGCGTGACCCGTTCGACGGTCCCCGTTGCCAGGCCGAGGTCGATCGCGTCGCCGACGCCGTACTGGTCCTCGGCGAGCACGTAGAACCCGGCGATCAGGTCGCGCACGAGTTGCTGGGCGCCGAAGGCGAGCGCACCGCCGATGATCGTCGCGCTGGTCACGAACGCCCCGAGGTTGATGCCGAGTTCGCTCAGCACGGTCAACACCGCCGAGGTCCAGATCAGCGCGCCGACCGTCGATAGGGTGACCGTGGTCATCGTGCGGCGGCGCGCCTCGGCCCGTACGGCGTCGCTCGGCGCGAAACCGGCGCGATCACGCAGGCTCGCAAGCCCGTCGACCGTGCGGCGCAGCAACCGGCGCACCACGCGCACGACCAGGTAGGTCGCGCCGAGGATCAGCAGGATGCGGGTGGGCACGAGCAGGCCGCGCTCGTCGAGCCACTCGGTCCACGTGACGGCGACGACGGAGCTCGGCATGCCCGCCTGACGGTACAGCTCCGACCGGCGGTAGCCTGCGAAACCCGTGGCCGGCAACCTCGACCAGCCCAGGGTGACGGCGCTGCGCCGCACCTGGCCGCAGCGGCTGGTGCTGGCGGCCACCGCCGTCCTGAGCGGGGTGTGCCTCGTCGCTGCGGGTGCCCTGTGGTGGGCGAACAGCACCCTGCAGCAGGTGCGACGAGTCGTGGTCGACAAGACGCCGCCGTTGGCGCTCGGACTCGCCGGCGGTGGGGGTGGCCTCGGCATCGCGGCCGGGGCGACAGCTGCCTCGACGACCACCACGACGGCTGCGCCGGGGGTGCCACCGTCGAAGAACTTCCTCGTCGTCGGATCCGACAGTCGCGACTGCATCGACCCGAACTCGCCCTATGCGGGGGGCTTCGTCAACGGGCCCAAGGAAGGCCGGCGCAGCGACACGATCATGGTGGTTCGGGTCGAGCCCGCCACCTCGGACGCAGCGATCCTGTCGTTCCCGCGCGACCTGTGGGTGCGCATCGACGGGGCCGGGTACTCGAGCAAGATCAACTCGGCCTACGACGTCGCCGACCCGAACCGCCTGGTGCGCACGATCAAGCTCAACTTCGGGATCCCGATCGACCACTACGTCGACATCGACTTCTGCGCCTTCAAGGACCTCGTCGACGCCATCGGCGGCGTGCGCGTGCCGTTCGCCTTCCCGGCCCGGGACATTCACACCGGCCTCGAGGTCGAAGCCGGTTGTGTGGCCTTCGACGGCGAGGCGGCGCTCGCGTACACCCGTAGCCGCTACTACCAGTACTACGACGGCCGTCGGTGGGTGGACGACGGTGTGTCGGACTACGGACGCATCGCCCGTCAGCAGGACTTCATCCGCCGGGCGCTCCAGAAAGCGATCGACAAGGGTGTCCGCCAGCCGGCCACGGCGGCGGCGCTGCTGCAGATTGCGCTCAGCCGGGTGAAGGTCGACCAGGATCTGACGCTGGACGACCTGGTCCGCCTCGCCGGCATCCTGCGGACGCTCGATCCGGCGACGATCAAGAGCTATCGCATCGACGGGCGCGGCGAGGTCCGCGGCGATTCGAGCGTCGTGGTGCCCCTGCCGTCGGCCCGCAACCGGGCCATCCTCGCCGTGTTCACCGGACAGGCCCGCCTCGCGTCGGCAGCCGAGGCCGCCGACGTGACCCCCGAGCAGCTCTCGACCACGACGACCACCCGCCCGGGCGCGACCACGACGACGTCGACCGCAGCACCGTCGACGGATCCGACGCCGACACCGACCGCTGCACCGAGCACGACGCCGTCGAGCGTGCCGGTGGTGTTCGTGGAGGAGAAACCCGAAGGTGCGGTCCCGCCAGTCGACCCCACCTGCCGCTGACGTCCGTCAGCGGAAGGCCTCGTCGCTCCCGGCGGTGCCGGAGATCGACGGGGGGTACACCTCACGGAACGTCGCCATGATCTCGTCGTAGGGAAGATCGGCGTAGCTGCCCCGGCTGTGGACGTACTCCATGTGGCGGTTGCCAGCGGTGTCGTACGGGTGCATGAGTGCGTCGGTGGCCCCGTCGAACTCGAGGACCTTGGTGCCGAAGCGCTCGCACAGCTCCTTGTTGAACGCACTCGACGCCTTCACCCACCGCCCGTCGAGGAAGAACTCGCTGTAGCCATGCCAGACGAACAAGTCGGTGCCCATCGTCTCGAGCAGCTTGGCCGACTGCAGGTGGTTGCGCACGTCGCCGAACCCCAGCCGTGCCGGCACCCCGAGCGCCCGGGCTGCGGCCGTGAGGACCACCGACTTGGGCACGCACCACGTCCGGTTGGTGGTGAGGATGGCGCTCGCCCGGTAGTCGCTGCGGTCCTTGGAGGTGCCGTAGGGGTCGTAGCGCCAGCCGTCGCGCACGGCGTAGAAGAGCGCCACGGCCCGGGACCGGTCGTCGGGCTCGTCGCCGGCGATCCGCTCGGCGAAGGCCCGCACGTCGGGGTGGTCGCTGTCGACGAACTCACCCGGTTCGAGATACTCCTGCACGTCGTTCATCGCTGTCCCTCCTGCGCCGCAGCGTACGCATCCGGCCGGACTACGGCTCACCGGCGAACGACGGCAGGATTGCTCTACGCGTGCCGGCGTTGCTCCAGGACGGCTTCGAGTGGATGATCCGAACGGCTCAACTAGTCGTGTAAACGAATAGTTTCGGGAACGCTCACACTTCGCTCATCGGTTCCGCCTTTGATGGGTCATGCCGGCCGATGAGCGGTCGGCCTGACCGAAAGGCAACATCATGAACACCAACACCAAGACCGCAGCGATCGTCAGCCTTGCGCTCGTCGGGTGCGTCGGCGTCGGCGTCACCGCCGCCTCCGCCGCCGCTCCCAGCAAGGGCACCGGCACGGTGACGGCCGCGCTCACGAGCCCGGTCACCATCAGCGGGTCGGCGGCCACGCCGATGTCGTGCGTCTCCAAGGGCAAGGTCTACAGCGTGACGATCGCCCAGACGTCGATCGACGGTGGCACCGTGGCCGCGAACGCGACGGTGCGCGGCTACGACGGTCCCGGGTCGTACCACGCCCGGGTGACGGTGACCGCCCTCAAAGACGGTGTGGGCTTCGTGGCCGGATCCGTCGCCGAGGTCCCGGTCGAGATCACCTCGACCGGCGGCTCCTTCCACTTCGAGCGGAGCGCGAGCGGCGACCGGGCTCCCCGCGCCGAGGGTGCGATCGTCGCCGGATCGCTCGCCTGGAAGTGCCCGGCCTGAGCGGGCCGCCAATGGTCGTTCCAACGAGGAATATCCGCCAGCGGGCCGGTGGTGTTCCGGAGCGGCCGACGGCTCGGGTTCACATCCCCCAGAGGGTGCGGCGGAGCAGGGACCGCAGGAGTGCCAGTTCATCGGTGGTGAGCGGAGCGAACTGGCCACGGTGGTAGCCCTGCACCGCTGGGCGAGCAGCCTCGAATCGCTTCCGGCCCTTGTCCGACACCCGGACGAGGATGCTGCGACCGTCGTCGGGCGAACCGACCCGCTCCGCGAGCCCCTCTCGTTCGAGGCGGGCGACGAGCCGGGTGGTGTCGGCGGCCGGGGTCAGCAGGCGATCGCGAAGGGCCGACATCGGAAGCCCGGTCGCCGAGGCGTCGCTCGAGGTCAGCGTCCACAGGGCGATGTACTGCGTGTAGGTGAGTCCGAGCCCACGAACGATCTCCTCCAACTCGGCCTGATACCGGTTGGCGGCGATGAGGATGTCCAGGTGCGTCTCACGCGCCAGGCGCAGCTCTTCACTCTCGGCACGGACACGTCGACTCACGGCCCGGCTCAGGGTAGCGACCTGAGCCGGGCCGGTGTTCAGTCGGCGAGCACGCGGGCGAGCGCCTCGGGCACCTGGCCCGGGCCCGCCACGGTCGTCCATCGGGCGCCCGTGGCGTTGGCCAGCCACTCGGCCTGCTCGGCGTCGCCGGCCGGGGCCACGATCACCAGCTCCTCCAGGGCCTGGGCCGCCAGCACGGCGTCGCCGGGCACGGTGGACCGGCAATCGGACAGCAGCACGGTCACCTTGCGCGCCGCGCCCGACCGGGCGAGCTGCGTGCCGGCCTGGCGTAGGGCGAGTGCGACGTCGGTGGTGCCGAAGCCGCGCAGGGCGAGCAGGTCGGTGACCACCCGCTCCGCAGCCTTGGGCACGTCCTGGCTCTTCACGACGATCGCTTCGTTCGAGAACGCGACCACGCTGTGGTCGGCCGGCGCCCGCCAGGCCACGGCCGCCGCGGCCACGGCTGCGGTGGCCAACGGCTTGCCTCCCATCGAGCCCGACCGGTCGACCACGAGTGCGAGCGCGGTCGCCGGGCGGACCCAGCCGGCCACCACGAGCTCGTCGGGGTCGACGGCGCTGCGGGTGGCCCGGGCGAGCGCGACCGGATCGAGGCTGGCGTCGAGGTCGAGGTCGCCGCCGTCGGGCCGGTAGCGCTGGCGGGCCAGCCGTCCGATACCCCTGCGCGCCGGTCGACCCCGGCGAGCCAGCTCGACCATCACCCGCCCGGCGAGCTTGCGGGCCAGTGCCTTCAACTTCTCGTCGGTGGCGCCGGTGAGATCGGCAAGGAGGGACAGTGCAGCGTCCGGATCGGCGCCGAGCGCATCGTCGAACGCCTCCTCGTCGAGCTGGCCGACCTCGGGGGAGATCTCCTCGAACCGTTGGTGCGCGCCCAGTTCGCGCCGCGACACCGTGCGGCGCTGGGCCTGTTGCACCGCCTGGTCGGCCGCCGCTCCCTCCTTCACCTGGCCGGGGGGCGGGTTGCCGGCCGGGTTCAGGCTTTTCCCGGCGGCCTCGGTTCACCCGGTTCGCCCCCGGCAGGGGCGAACACGGTCGACCACAGCTCCCGCACGATGTCCTCGGCCGAGCGGGTGACGCCCTCGCGCACCCGGATCCGCCCGGAGAGCGCGACCAGCGCGGCGTCCAGACCGACGGTCGCGTCGGTCGCAGGCCGACCCCGCAACGTTCCGAGGCGGCCGGCGACGAGCACCGTGTCGATGGCGCCGCGCACCGAGGACCCGATCCGCACGTCGCCGTGGGACCGGGTGCGGCGCACCACCTCGACGATCCGCTCGACCCAGGGGTGGTCGGCGGCTGCGTCGCCGCAGGCCCGGACCACGACGGCGGTCTCCTCGGCCGCCGACTGGTACTCGACGGCCAGCCGGCAGGTGCGGTCGTAGACGGCCGAGGAGATCCGGGCGGTGCCGACGGCGTCGAAGGGGTTCATCGCTGCGACGAGCCGGAACCCGGGGGCCGCTGCGATGCGCCCGAGGCGGGGCACGTGCAGCTCGCCCTCGCTCATCACCGTGATGAGCACGTTGAGCGTCTCCTCGGGGATCCGGTTGATCTCCTCGACGTACAGCAGCGAGCCGTCCCGCAGGGCCGACACCAGCGGTCCGTCGACGAAGACGTCGGGCGCGTACCCCTCGGCGAGGACGCGGGCCGGGTCGAAATGGCCGACCATGCGGGCCGGGGTGAGCTCCGCGTTGCCCTCCACGAATGCGAACCCGATGCCGAGCTCGTCGGCGACGGCCCGAAGCAGGGTCGACTTCCCCGTGCCCGGTGGGCCTTCGAGCAGCATGTGCCGATCCGCAGCGAGGGCGGCCACGACCAGCTCCAGCTCCCGTCGGCGCCCGACGACGCGGGTCTGCAGGCGCTGGAGCAGGTCGAGATCCGCGAGCACGCAGCGAACCTACCGAGCCGGGGCCGGTTCAGCCGAGATGACGGGCGAGGAACGCAGCGGTCTGGCCCCAGGCGGCGGTGGCCTGGAAGGGCTGGTAGAAGGGCGAGAACCGGTTGTCGAACGCGTGCCCGCCCATCCAGTGCTGGGTCACGGTCACGTTCGCCATCGCCGCAGTCGTCTCCCGGATGCGATCGACGTCGGTGTTGGGCAGGAACGGGTCGTTGTCGCCGAAGTGGAACAGGATCGGGCAGGTGAGCTGCTCGTGCACCCCGTCGAGCAGGTTGGCGATGTTCGAGCCGTAGTACGACACCGCACAGTCCGGGGAGAAGTTCTTCGCGACCAGGTACGTCATCAGGCCGCCGAAGCAGAACCCCATCACGCCCACCCGGGCGCCGGGGTTCTCCGGCAGGGTCCGCAGGTGCGCAAGCGCAGCTCCGAGATCGCCGAGGCCCGTTGCCACGTCGTGGCCCTGCATGCGCCCGTAGCCCTCGCCGACGGCCTCGGGCCCGGTGCGATCGACGGCGAAACCGGCGCCCTGGCGGTGATACACGTCGGGCGCGAGAGCGACGTAGCCGAGCTGCGCGAGCCGGGTGCACACGTCGCGGATGTAGAGGTTGACCCCGAAGATCTCCTGGATGACGAGGACCCCGGGGCCGGAGCCCGAGTCGGGGATCGCGACGTGGCCGTCGAAGGTGGTGCCGTCGGCGGCAGTGATGTTCTCGGTGCGGGTGGTAGGCATGGACGCCGACCGTAGTGAGGTGGCGGGGTCGGTCCGGATCGTCAGGCCCGCAGACCGGCGAGCCAGGCCCGCGCCGCTGTGTTCGCCGCCTCGTAGCCACTGGCCCACAACGCCGGGAACCCTCCGGAACCGGCCCGGGCGCGCTCGCGCACCGCCTCGAGGGCGTGCGCGAGGAACCGGCTGGCGAGGTCGACCACCACGGCGCGGTCGTCGGCGGTGAGCTCGTGGACGTCGCAGAACCGGGCGAGGCGCGCCCGCTGGTCGACGCCGGCCCGGGCCGGATCGAGATGATCGGGTGACCACAGCGGGACCCAGTGACGGGCGGCGACCGCGATGTCGAAGCGGCGGTCGACCGGCGCCGCGTAGTCGAAATCGATGCACGCTGCGGCCCGGCCGTCGCGCAAGACGACGTTCTCGATGCACAGGTCGTTGTGGCACACCAGTGTCCCCGCCGCCTCGGGCGGTAGATAGGGGATGCCCGGCGTCGTACCAGGGGGCGCGACGAAGCCGGCTGCTGCGAGGTGGAGTCGGCGCTGCAGCACCGCGACGGACGCGAGGACGTCGCCGTCGGCCACCCAGGCCGGGTACGGCGGCAACCCGACCTCGCCGGGGACGTACGTCAGCAGCTCGACCGGTCCGTCGGGGCTGCGCCCCATCCCGGCCACCCGGGGGGCGCCGTCGAAGCCGGCCGCCTCGAGGTGGCGGAGGAACGCATGCACGAACGGGGTGTGCGGCCCGGCCGGGCGCTGGACGAGGTCGTTGCGGCGCATCACTGCGCCGGGGTGCACGAGACCGCCGCCGAGGGGTTGGGGGTCGCTGGTCATGGCTCGCCGACCCAGCGACCGTGGGGATGGGCGGGCACGTGCCAGCGGTGCTCCACCGTGGCGTCGGGGCGCACGACCGACAGCCCCAGCACGGTGGGAGCGGTGCCGTCGGCGGGGCGTGGCGCCAACCCGGGCACGACGCCGGCCGCCTCCATCGTCACCCACCAGATCGGCTCGGCGCGCCGCGAGGCGCTGTCCCGCAACGCGTCCACGAGCGCGGGCCGTCGGTCCCGGGGCACGTAGGTGAGCATCCAGGAATGCACGACCACGGCCGCGCAGTGGGCGGGCACCGCGCCGAGGGCGGGGGCGACGTCGGTGACGGCGTCGCCCCGGCCGACCATCGCCGGCCGTCCGGCCGCGAGCGCGAGCGCGGCGCGCAGGGTGGCGAGGCGGTCGAGCTCGTCGGGCCAGACACAGGCCTGGAGCCAGCGGGCGTCGCCGGGATCGTTCGGGTCGAGCGGGGCGAGGTCGATGCCGGCGCGGTGGCCGACCACCATCGGTCGTCGAGCTGCGAGCGCGAGCGCGGCGCGCAGGGTGGCGTGCCGGTCGACCTCGTCGGGCCAGACGCACGCCGGTAGCCACCGGGCATCGCCCGGGTCGTTCGGGTCGAGCGGGGCGAGGTCGATCCCGGCGCGGTGCCCGACCGTCGGGATCGCCGCCGGGGGTGCCGGGGCACCACGGCGCCGTTCGGTGTGCACGACGAGGGGGCTGTCCCCGATCGTCCCCGTCCCGAAGTCGTAGGCGTAGGTGTCGAACCACAGGTTGAGCCCGGCGCTTGCGCCCAGCTCGACGACGCCGAGCGGGCGCCCGGTGCTCGCCGCGATCTCGTCGTACGCCAGCACCAGCGCCCCGCAGCGGCCGACCTCGTTGGTCTGCGTCGAGCGGGTGCGCAGCCCGTCGACGACGGCCGTCCGGTGCTCGACCAGGGCACGCGTGAAGGCGCCGGCCACGTCTCGCCCGGCGGGTGAGCCGCCTGCCGACGGGTAGCAGTGGGCCAGTTCGGGGGCCCGGCCGGCGAGCACCAGATCGTGGACCACGGCGAACAGCAGCACCGGGCGGGCCTGCAGCTCGGGCGCCTCGGCGACGATCGCCATGGCGTCGGGGTCCTCGGCCAGCTGCGCCGCGAGCGCGACGTAGAGCGTGTCGTTGTCGGGGTCGGCGGCGAAGGCGCGGAACCGGTCGGCGAGGCGGGCGCGCACGTCGGGCACGGGTCGCATCGTGACACGCTGACCGGATGCGGTGGCCAAGGGCGCCTCGGGGCCGGTTGCTGGCGGCGGTGGCCGGCGTCGTGGCCCTGATCGCCGTGGCGTTCGTCGCCGGGCGCGTCGGAGCCCCCGGATCGGCGGCGCCGGACCCGTCGGCCGGCCCAACACCTTCGGGTGCAGGGGCGACGGCGCCGCCGTCGGGCTCCGTGCCGCCGTCGGTGCCGGTGACCTCGGTGCCGCTCGCCTCGCCGTTGGGGCGGGCGGTGGCGGGTGCCGACGGGGGCGACTGGCGCCGGCTCGGCACCGTCGAGCTCGACGACGTCTCGGTGCGGGTGTACTCGCGCCCGCCCGATCCGCCGGCGCGCATCGAGGTGTGGTCGTCGGGCTGGGCGCCGCCTGCGCCGTGCCGGCCCACGCAGATCGTCGAGGTCCAGCTGTCGACGCCGGCCTGGGTGCGCTCGCTGTCGCTCACCATCGACGGCGCCGACCGCTTCGGTGGGCGGGCGGCCGTGGCCCTGCTCGCCGGGGCCGAGGAGGGCGATCCGCGCTGGGTGGTCGTCGCCGCCGTCGCCGGGCCCACGCCGGTGGTGCGGTTCCCCGACGGTGCGACGGTGCGCGCCGTCGCCGTCGGTCCGGTGGTCGTGGCCTCGCGCCCGGCCCCGGCGAGCACCTCGGACCGGCGCCTCGCCGAGGGGATCCTTCTCGGCGCCGTGCCGGTGGCCGAGGTCCGCACGGGGGTCGAACCGGTCGGTTGTGAGCCGCCGGTGGTGCCGATGCCGGCGCGGGCGGCCGTTGCGGTCACCGAGCCGTCGGCGACGGCGTCGGTCGTGCGGTACCTGGTCGCAACGGTGCTGGTCGGGGCCAGCGGGTTCGAGGCGCTGGTGGCCGCCACCGACGCGCCCGGCGATCTGCGGGGGGTGTCGGTCGCGCTGGCCCGCCAGCGCCAGCTCGAGGGCCTCGTCGTCGCACCCGAGGACTGGGTGTTCACGGCTGAGGACCGCCTCGTCGTCCGCTACGACGTCCATGGCCGCCAGGGAGCGAGCACCTCGTGGCAGCGCTTCGCCGAGCTGGTCCGGCGCGACGGGACCTGGAAGCTCACCCGCGACAGCGTGTGCGAGTTCGTGCTGCTGGCCGGGGCCGGGTGTCCGGGGTGGACCGTCGATCAGGGGCCGACGGCACAGGCCGTGGCCCGGTGGCGTGCCGGTGGCTGAGGCCGGTGCCCGTGCCGGTGCTCAGCCGCGGGTGAGCGACCCGTCCGCCATCAGCGCCTCGACCTGACGCTTGAGCGCCTTGGCCCACGTCGGGTGGGTAAGCATCCAGAACCGGCCCTCCAGGATGCCGTCGAGCACCAGGCGGCCGACCTCGTCGGGGTGCATGCCCTGGTCGAGCATCGACTGCACGTTGGCCGCCGCTCGCCCGTCGGCCGCGCTGTCGGACTTCGGCTTGGACTTGCTGGGCCGGTAGGCGACCGAGTGGCGGCTGATGTCGGTGTTGATCGGCCCCGGGCACAGCACCGAGGCCCGCACCGGGCTCTTGCGGCCCCGCAGGTCGCGCTCGAGGGTGGCCATGAGGGCGACGGCGCCGTGCTTGGCGACGTTGTACGCCGCCATGTAGCCGCCGGCGGTGAGCCCGGCCATCGACGAGGTGGTGTTGATGTGCCCTTCGCCCTGTGCCTCCATGATCGGCAGGAACACCTTCACGCCGTAGATCGGACCCCACAGGTCGACGTCGATGATCCAACGCCAGTCCTCGAGCCGGATGGTGGCCGTCGGGGTCGGGATCCCGATGCCGGCGTTGTTGCACAACACGTGCACGGTGCCGAACCGTTCGAGCGCCGCCGCGGCCAGCGCTTCGACGTCCTCGAGGCGGGACACGTCGCAGCGCACCCCGACGGCCTCGGTGCCCGCTGCGGTGAGCTCGGCCACGGTGTCGTCGCGCATCGCTTCGTCGAGATCCGCGACGACGATCCGCATCCCGGCGGACGCGAAGGCCCGGACCATCCCGCGCCCGATGCCGCTCGCACCGCCGGTGACCACGGCGACCTTGCCTGCCAGTTCCATCACGACACCCCCAGCGACGAGTAGACGGCCCGCAGGATCGTGTGGGCCCGGTCGTCGCCGACGGTGCCCTCCCCCATGCGGTTCATGACGTAGGCCATCGTGAACCCGGCATCGACGTCGTTGACGACGAGCGAGCCGCCCCAGCCGCCCCAATAGCACACGCGCGGGTTGGGCGAGATCGGCGCCCGGGGCGAGTTGAGCCCGTAGCCGACCCCGAAGGTGACCCCGATGCCGAGCACGAGGTCGCGCCCGGCGGCCTGCACGTCGAAGATGCGGTCGATCACCGGTTGGCTCAGCAACTCGTGCCCACCCAGGCGACCACGGTTGGACACGGCGGCCTGGGCGAGTGCCACCCCGCGGGCGTTGCCGTGACCCCCGGCCGCGGGGATCTCGGCCCGCCGCCACGGGATCTCCCACGACTGCTCGGCCACGAGGCGGGGATTGGCCGCCCGGTAGGGGATCGACGTCTTGTCGGGGCCGGCGCCCGACCCCCCGCCGGCGGGCACCAGCGGCGGCGCCGGGATGACCGGGGCGACCCGGTGGTCGTGCTCGGGCCCGGTGCCGATGAACATGTCGGCGCCCAGCGGCCCGGCGACCTCCTCGGCGAAGAACCGTCCGACGGAGCGCCCGTCGACGCGCCGCACGACCTCGCCGACCAGGTTGCCCTGGCTCACGGCGTGGTAGCCCGACTTCCCGCCCGGCTCCCACCACGTCGCCTGTTCGGCCAGCAGCCCGGTCACCTTGTCCCAGTCGTACAGATCGGTGCCCTCGAGGCGCTGCTCCCAGCCCGGCAGCCCGGCGGTGTGCGAGAGCAGGTGGCGCACGAGCACGTTGCCCTTGCCGTTGGCGCCGAACTCGGGCCAGTACCGCTCGACGGGTGCGTCGACGTCGACGAGGCCACGGCTGGCGAGCACCAGCACCGCCAGGCAGCTCATCGTCTTGGTCGTCGACCAGACGTTGACGATCGTGTCCCGCTGCCAGGGCGTGGTGCCGGCGACGTCGAGCGTGCCGCCCCACAGGTCGACGACCGGCTCGCCGTGCAACACCACCGCGCACGAGGCACCGACGTCGCCGTGGTGCTCGAAATTGCCGGCGAACGCGTCCTTCACCGCAGCGAACCGATCGCCGCACTCTCCGTCGATGTCGACCATGGGCCCCCCTCGGTCCGGGCACGACCGTATCCGCTCGGCCCGGCGCGCTCCTCGGCCGTCGTCGGCGATCGCCGGTGTCCACGGAATGGAATTCCGGGTGGCTCACCGCGCTCGGCCGTGGTGAGGTCGCACCTGTTCGAGGAGGTCGATCGATGGGCGATGCGCAGCGAGGGGCTGGGCGGGTTGAGGTGGTCGAGGCCGCTCGTCGGCTCGCGCTCGCCGAGCAGGACCGCAGGCCGTGCTCGCCGGTGCGGGACCTCGTCACCGACGTGGCGTCGGCATACGAGGTGCAGCGTCTCAACCACGAGGCCCGTCTGGCCCTGGGATGGCGGCCGGTCGGCTGGAAAGTCGGCCTCACGAATCCGGCGGTGCAGGCGCAACTCGGCGTCGACCAGCCGGACTTCGGTCGCTTGTTCGCGCCGATGGCGGTGCTCGACGATCTTCCGGCCGAGGTCACGCTCCTCCAGCCGCGTGTCGAAGCCGAGGTTGCGTTCGTGCTCGAACGAGACCTCGACGAAGCGATGATCACGGCGGTGGACGTCGTGCGGGCGACGGCGTTCGTACTGCCTGCGATCGAGATCGTGGACTCCCGCATCGACCGGTGGGACATCACGATCGTCGACACGGTCGCCGACAACGCGTCGAGTGCTGCGTTCGTGGTGGGTGCGCACCCGGTGTCGCTCTCGGGTGTCGACCTGCGCAGCGTCCGGATGGAGCTGCGCGGGTCGGACGGCGCGGTGTTGTCCTCGGGGGGCGGCGCGGCCTGCCTCGGTCATCCGGTCAATGCCGTGGTCTGGCTGGCCAACACGTTGGCGTCGCTCGGCTCACCACTTCGGGCCGGTGATCTCGTGCTTTCCGGCGCGCTCGGACGTATGGTCGACGTCGCTGCCGGTGCCGTCTACGAGGCGGAGGTCGAGGGCCTCGGATCCGTGCGAGCCCGGTTCGCCTGACATGTTCCACCCTTTGGAATTCACCGCTGCCGGGGGTTTCGGCGGTGTGCGATCCTCGTCCCGGGGGGTCGATCTCTGTTGCCGATTTCCCCACCGATCGATTCATCCAAGGGGGGGTGAATGATCGACGCACTGCGTCCACCCAAAGAAGATTCGGCGCCCTCTCTTCGGCGTCGGCTGGTGCCACCGGCCGTGATGCTGGTCTTCACCCTCTTGGCCCCGTTCACGCTGGCGAATACGGAGTACTACGCCATCCTGACGCTCGCGGCCATCTTCGGGATCGTGGCGGTGTCGCTCGACCTGCTGCTCGGTTACGCCGGTCTGCTGTCACTCGGTCAGACCGTCCCGTTCGGGGTGGCCGCCTACACCTCGGCGGTCCTCACCTCGACGCACGGCCTGCGCCCCGAGCTCGCTGCCGTCGCCGGGGTGCTGGCGGCGATCGCGGTCGCCGTCGTCGCCAGCCCGATCCTGCGCCTCGAGGGCTTCTACTTCGCCCTCGCGACGCTCGGCCTCGTCCTGATCTTCGAGGCCGTCTCCCGTAACTGGTTGTCGGTGACGGGAGGCTCCTCGGGGTTCGTCGGGATCGAACCGCTCACGCTCGGGCCGCTCACGTTGCGCAGTGCGACGGACAACTTCCTGCTCGCCTGGCTCTGTCTCACCGCGGTCACGCTGGTGGCGGTGAACGTCACTCGGTCGCGGTTCGGTCGCGGGATGCTGGCCATCCACGAGGACCCTCGCGCTGCGAGTGCACTCGGTGTTTCGGTCAGCTCGGTGAAGATCAGGATCTGGATCTTCGCCGCCGGTGTTTCCGGTGTCGCAGGCGTGATCTATTGCCACTATCTGCGGTTCCTTTCGCCCGAGCAATTCGGACAGACACCGGCGATCGTGCTCGTCGCTGCAATCGTCATCGGGGGCACCGGAACGGTCTACGGACCCGTTGTCGGCGTCGTCGTCGTGCGGCTCCTCCCGGCGCTCTTCGACGGGTTCCAGGAGCGCTCGGTGCTCGTCTACGGCGCTGCCATCATCCTGTTCACGGTGCTGTGGCCCCGCGGCATCGTGGGCGCAGGGATCGACCTGGTCGCCCGCATCCGCGCCACCCGCTCGGTGGCGAGGTCCCAGCCGTGAACACCTTGGCCCGGACCCGCGGCGTGTCACGGCGCTTCGGTGGTCTGCAGGCGGTCGACGACGTCGACCTCGAGGTCCTCGACGGCGAGGTGCTCGGGCTGATCGGCCCGAACGGCGCAGGCAAGACCACCTTCGTCAACCTGCTGTCGGGTCATCTGGCCTGCAGCTCGGGTCGGGTCGAGTTCGCCGGCTCGGAGATCACCCATTGGCCGCCGCACCGCCGGGCCCGCGCCGGGCTCGTGCGGACCTTTCAGCAGGTGCGGCTGTTCCCGCAACTGTCGGTGCGCACCAACGTGGAGATCGGCGCGTTCCAGCAGGGCACCAGTGGCCTGGTGCAGGCCGCCGTCGCCTCCCGGCGCGCCCGTCAGGACGAGCACACGCTGCACAAGGCGGCGACCGCCGCCCTCGAGTCGCTCGGTCTGCTCATGCGGGCCGAGACCCCGGCCGGTGAGCTCAGCACCGGCGAGCAACGCCTCGTCGGTATGGCGCGCGCACTCGCCGCCCGCCCTCGGCTGCTCGTGCTCGACGAACCCGCCGCCGGGTTGAACGAGTCGGAGACCGTCGTGCTCCAGACCGCCATCCGGTCCCTGCCGGCGCAGGGGATCACCACGGTGGTGGTCGAGCACCACATGAAGCTGATCATGGCCGTCTGCGACCGCATCGCCGTGCTGACCGAAGGTCGCCTGCTCGCAGTCGGCTCGCCGTCCGAGGTGCGTTCGGACAGCCGGGTGATCGAGGCCTACCTCGGGCGGTCGGTGGCATGACACTGCGCCTGTCGGACGTCCACGGTGGCTACGGCGCCACGAAGGTCCTCGTCGGGGTGAGCTTCGGGGTCGAGCCCGGCTCGGTCGTCGCGCTGCTCGGGAGCAACGGTGCGGGGAAGACCTCGACGCTGCGGGCGGTCGCCGGTCTGCTGAGCCTCACCGCCGGCACCGTGACGGTGGACGGCAACGACCTCGCCCGCCGGCGACCGTGCGACCGGCCGGCCGACGGCATCGGGCACGTGCCCGAGGGCCGGCAGCTGTTCGCAGGCATGACCGTGCTCGACAACCTCCGCCTCGGCGCCTACGCGACGCGTCGGGACACGCAGGAGATGCTCGGCGAGGTCTTCGCGCTCTTCCCGGTACTGGCCGACAAGCGCCGCGCCCGGGCGGGCAGCCTGTCGGGAGGTCAGGCACAGATGTTGGCGATCGGTCGCGCGCTGATGTGCCGGCCCCGCTACCTGCTCCTCGACGAACCGTCGCTCGGGTTGAGCCCGATGAACGTCGACCGGGTCTTCGAGACCGTGGTCGAGCTGGCTCGACGTGGCGTCGGCATCATGCTCGCGGAGCAGAACGCATCCCGGGCGTTGGAGATCGCGCAGGTTGGCCACGTACTCGACCAGGGGCGGGTCACCATGAGCGGGCCGGGCAACGAACTGCTCGGTCGCCCCGAGATCGTCGAGAGCTACCTCGGGGGGGCGAGCGCGTGATGTCGACCTTCCTGCAGTTTCTCTTCGGCGGACTCGTGTCGGGCGCCATCTTCGCCCTCATCGCGCTCGGATGGGTGCTGATCTACAACGTCTCGGGCGTGCTCAACCTGGCCCAGGGTGAGTTCGTCATGATCGGGGCGCTCGTCTTCGTCGAGATGCGCAGCGGGCACGACCTGCCGGTTGCCGTGTCGATCGTCGGCGCCGTGGCCATCACGGTCGCGGTGGCGGTGGTGCTCGACATCGCGATCCTGCGCCGGCTGCGCAACGACCAGATGGTCCCGATGGTCCTGGTGACGGTCGGGGCGTCGGTGGTGCTGCGCGAGATCGCCCAGGAGATCTTCGGCAAGGATCCGCTGCGCACCAAGCCGCTGCTCGACGGCGACCCGTTCAGCGTGGGTGGTGCGACGGTGCTCCCGCACACGCTGCTGCTGTGGGCGTCGGTGGTCGTGCTCGTCGCGCTGCTCACGTTGTTCTTCGCCCGCAGTCTCGTCGGCAAGGCCATGCGCGCTTGCCACGAGAACGCGCTCGGAGCCCAGGTGGTCGGCGTGAGCCCGCAGCGCATGCGCACGGCTGCGTTCGCGTTGTCGGCGGCCCTCGGCGCCGTCGCCGGGGTCCTGATCGTTCCGGTCACCTCGATGTCGTGGAACGGCGGCACGGCGCTCGGCCTGAAGGGCTTCGTCGCTGCCACGTTCGGTGGCCTCGGCAGCCTGCCAGGTGCTGTGGTCGGTGGCATTGCGATCGGAATCATCGAGGCGCTCGCCGCCGGCTACGTGTCGTCGGCCTACAAGGACGTCTTCGCCACGTTGGTCCTGCTGGCACTGCTGCTCGCACGACCGCAGGGGTTGCTCGGTGCGTCGCAGCGCGACGAGCGGGTCGGTGGGGGCCTGGTGCCCCGCCTGGGTGCCTTGCTCCGGGCGCGCACCGTCGGCGGAGCCCGGGACGGAGCTCCGCCGCAACGAGCCGTCAAGGACGGCACATCAACACAAGGGGAGAACACATGAGGAAGTCACTTCCGGTCAGCGCCCTGGTGGTGCTGTCCGTCGCGGCGCTCGGCGCCTGCGGCGACGACGACTCGGGGTCGTCGGCCACGACCAAGGCCGCGGCCACGACGGTCGCCACCAGCGCTGCGCCCACCACGGCGGCCGCCACGGCGGCGGCCTCGACCACTGCGGCGGCCACGACCGTTGCGCCCAAGCCCGGGCCGCCGATCAAGATCGGTGCGGTCCTCTCCGTCACCGGACCCGGTTCCTCGCTGGGCGCGCAGCAGAAGAACACCCTCGAGATGCTCACCGAGCAGTTGAACGCCGCCGGTGGGTTCAAGGGTCGCAAGGTCGAGCTGAAGGTGGCCGACGACCAGTCGAACCCCGACCGGGCCGTCGAGCAGACCAGGGCCCTGATCCAAGAGTTCAAGCCGACCGCCATCGTCGGTGCCTCACTGTCGGGCAGCTGCCTGGCGACCAAGCCCGTCACCCAGGAGGCCGGCGTCCTGCAGTACTGCCTGTCGGCGGCCAACATCCCAACGCCGGCGCCGTTGTACTTCTCGGCGCAGTCGCCGCTGGGGGCCTGGATCGGCAACCTGCCCTTCGAGTACTTCAAGGAGAAGGGCTTCAAGAAGATCGGCTGCCTCGCCTCCGACGACGCATCGGGCCAGCTGACCGTCGGCGTGCTGAAGCCGGCGGCCAAGGGCGCCGGGATCGAGCTGTTCACCGAGAACTTCAACATCGCCGACGTCGACGTGTCGGCCCAGTTGACCCGCCTGCGTGACAAGGGCCTCGACGCCATGTACGTGTGCACGAGCGGCACCGGCGTGGTCACGGTGCTGCAGGGCATGAAGCAGCTCGGCATCAACCTGCCGACCTGGATCGGTTCGGGCTCGGCGAGCCTCCCGGTCGCTGCGCTCATCAAGGACCTGTTGCCCTCGAAGGGCGTGCTCACCGGCGGCGAGAAGATCCAGGTCTACGAGGCGCTTCCCGCCGACGATCCCCAGGCCAAGCAGATCCAGGCCTTCGCCACCGCCTACCAGGCCAAGTTCAACTCCCGCCCGGACCTGTTCGCCGCCTCTGCGGCCGATGCGTTCACCATCTTGCTCACTGCGATCGAGGGTGCCGGTGAGGGTGCGAACACGGCGGCTGTCGCCAAGTACATGGAGGACAAGGTCGAGTACACCGGGGTGCAGCTGACCTACAACTTCACTCCCGAGGACCACCGCGGGACCGGGTTGTCGGGGATCGTGGTCGAGTTCACCGACAAGGGCGCCTTCAAGTTCGTCAAGCAGTTCAAGACGGTGACCGACTACGTCGCCGCCGGATCGAAGTGACGGACGCAATGTCGTCGGGCGAAGTGGTGCAGATCAACGGGCTCGACGTCGTTCGCCGGACCGTCCCGTGTGGGACGGTCCGGCTGCGGTGCCACGACGTCGGGTCCGGCCTCCCGGTGGTGCTCCTCCACGGCGGTGGGCCGGGCGCGTCGGCGCTCGGCAACTTCGCCGGAAACCTCCCCGAGCTGTCGAAGCACTTCCGGGTGCTAGCCGTCGACCTCCCCGGTTACGGCGGATCGGACAAGCCGGTCTACGACGGTCCGTACCAGCCCTTCGCGGCCGATTCGGTGGCTGCGCTTCTCGAGGCGCTCGAGGTGCCCAAGGCCGCAGTGATCGGCAACTCGCTCGGCGGTGGGGTGGCGCTCCATCTCGCGCTCGGGCATGCGGCCAAGGTGGACAAGCTCGTGCTGATCGGTGCGGCCGGGGGGTCTCCGAGCTTCATCGTGCCGTCGCCGAGCGAGGGCACCCGCCACCTCACCGGCTTCTACGCGCCCCCCGGGCCGAGCCCGGAACGCATGGAGGCCTTCATGCGGGTGATGCTCTACGACCAGGCGCTCATCACCCCCGAGATGGTGCAGAGCCGGTTCGCCGAGGCCGTGGTCGACGAGGTCCGCGTCGGTGTCGAACGCGTCTACGCAGCCCTCGCCGGCGGCGCGTCGGTGACCGGCGAGCAGCTGTGGAAGCGGGTCGACGAGGTCAAGCACACCACGCTGCTCGTATGGGGCCGGGACGACCGGATGTTGCCTCTCGACGGTGGGCTTTACCTGTTGAGCCGCATGGGCGACGCCCGCCTGCACGTGTTCCCGCGCTGCGGGCACTGGGCCCAGCTCGAACACCGTGACGCCTTCAACCGGCTGGTCACGGACTTTCTTTCCCACTAGACCCGCTGTCGCAGGACCGGGCCCCGGGAGTCGCCATGCAACGAACGGACATCGACGCCGGCCTCGCCGACCGCTTGCGGGAGGCGGAGCACAAGATCCGCGACGGGTTCATCCCGACCTGGATCTACAACGACCCGGACGTCTACCGCCTCGAGCGGGAGCGCCTGTTCACCCGGGCCTGGGTGTACCTGGCCCACGAGTCCGAGCTCCCGCACGACGGATCGTTCGTCGTGCGGGAGATCGCGGACACGAGCGTGCTGGTGATCCGGGGGAGCGACGGTGAGATACGGACCTTCCTCAACCAGTGCACGCATCGCGGCGCGGAACTGTGCCAGTACGACCGGGGCCGCCTGTCCCGCTTCCGCTGCAACTACCACGCCTGGCAGTTCAACGACCGTGGTCAGTTGATAGCGGTCCCCTTCGACAAGGAGGTGTACGGCGGCATCGACCGCGCTGCGCTCGGCCTGATCCCCCTCGCCCAGAGTGCGGTGCGTCAGGGCTTCGTGTTCGGCTGCATGGACCCGGGCGTGCCGGGGATCGACGAGTACCTCGGCGACTTCCTGTGGTACCTGCCGTATGCGACCCGACGGAGTGCGGCCGGGCTCGAGGTGTTCGGGCCTCCGCAGCGCTGGGTCGTCGACGCCGACTGGAAGATCGCTTCGGAGAACCTGATCGCCGACTCGTACCACACGCCGTTCGCCCACCGCAGCATCTTCGACGTCGGCCTCGTACCGTTCTCGCCGACCGACGCCGCACCCGGCGGCTCCAAGACCGGCCTCCACATCCGGGCGGGCGCCGCCGACCTGGCGATGATCGAACGTCCGGCCGGGACCTACATGGGGTATCCGCCCGAGATGGTGGACACGTTGCGCAGCGGTCTCGACGATGCGCAGGTCCGCCTGCTCGACCACGGTTCGCTCAGCGGCAACGGCACGTTCATGAACCGGTTCCACGTGTTCCCGAACCTGAGCTGCCTCAACGTCGGAGGGTTCGTCGACGACGGCCGGCTCGACCCGTACATGAGCCTGCGGCAGTGGCGACCCCTCGGGCCGGGTCGCATGGAGATCATCTCGTACCTGCTCGTGGAGGCTGATGCGCCGCGCGAGTTCAAGGAGCGGTCGCGCCGGGCCTACCTGGTGAGCTTCGGGTCGTCGGGAATGGCCGAGCAGGATGACATGGAGAACTGGCGCACCATCTGCGACGCCGGTCGCAGCGTCGGCGGTGGTCGGGTCGACCAGTACGTCCGCATGAACTCCCACCGGGAGGCCGACCTCGTCCTGGCGGACTGGGCGGGTCCGGGCACGGCCTACGCCAGCCAGTACTTCGACCTTCCCGTGCAGGGCTTCCTGCTGCGGTGGCTGTCCTACCTGCTCGACGGCGTGAACGCCGACGTCGACCTGCCGCGCCGGGTGCCGACGTGATCCCGGCTCTCGAACGCCACGTGATCGAGGAGTGGCTGCTCGAGCGCCGGGTCACCCGCTTCTTCCATGACGAAGCCGAGTTGCTGACCGCTCGGCGTTTTCGCGAGTGGGAGGCCCTGCTCGCCGAGGACCTCTCCTACCGCGTGCCGGTGCGTGAGACCCTCGTCCCCGGACAGGGCAGCGAGCATTCCGAGGAGATGTTCCACTTCGACGAGAACCGGCGGACGATGCGCATGCGGATCGACCGGTTCGAGGGCACGGCGGCCTGGGCCGAGAACCCCCCGAGCCGGTGCCGATACTTCGTATCGAACATCCGGGCGGAGCGCCGGCCCGACGGGCTCGTGGGCGTGCGGTCCGAGCTGTTGTTCACCCGGCTGCGGCGGTCGCTCACCGACTACGAGATGCTCACCGGCGAGCGACACGACGTCCTGCGTGACCGAGGCGAGTCGTTCGAGCTCGTCGAGCGGACGGTGCTGCTCGACAACACCACCCTACCGACCCGCAACCTGGCGTTCTTCCTGTGAACCGCTCCCATCGCCGCCCCGCCGCCCTCGGGTACCTCGTGTTTGAGACGCCGCACCTCGAGGCCTGGGCCGTCTTCGCCCGCGACCTCCTCGGTACTGTCGTCGAGGTCGGCGACGAGGTGCGCCTGCGCACCGACGGCACCCCGTTCCGGGTGCTGTTCCGGCGTGGTCCGGTGACTGCGCTGACCACGGTCGGCTGGGAGTACGCCGGACCCGCCGAGTGGTCCGATGCGGTTGCGGCGATCGGGCCTCGGGTGCCGGTGGTGCCCGGCGACGCCGAGCGGCAGGCGCAGCGTTCGGTCCCGGCGCTCGCCTCGTTCGTCGATCCGTCCGGGGTGACCCACGAGCTCGTCTGGGGTCGGGCTCGGGTGGTGACCCGCCCGTTCGTCCCGGGGCCGGGCGTCAGTGGGTTCGTCGACGGGGTGGGTCACGTCGTGGTCCGCTCCGACCGGGCGGTCGCCACCCGAGAGTTCCTGATCGACGTGCTCGACCTGCAGGTGAGCGACTTCCGGGGCGGCGCGTGGTTCCTGCGCTGCAACCACCGGCACCACGCGATCGCGCTCGTCGAGGCGCCGCAGGTGGAGACGCATCACTTCATGCTCGAGGTCGCCGACCTCGACGACGTGGGCCGGGCCCACGACCGGGCCTGCGCCGCCGGTGCCCTGGCGCGCGGCCTGGGTCGGCACTCGAACGACCGGATGTTCTCGTGCTACCTGCGCGCCCCCGGCGGGCTCGAGGTCGAGTACGGCTGGGGTGGTCGGTCCGTCGGCGACGACTGGATCGCGCACGAGATCGACGGCGGGGAATCGTGGGGTCACGCCCTGATCCCGGAGGGGAGCTGACCATGGGACGACGGCGGCGGATCGAGGTCCCCGGTCTCGACCATCCGGGCCAGCCGATCCCGGCCGCGGTGGCGGGCGGTGGCTGGGTGCTGTCGTCGCCGATCGGCCCGCGCCCGCTCGGTGGTGGGCCGATCCCGCCGGCGCTCGACGAGCAGCTCGAGCTCACCTTCGCCAACCTGGCGCGCGTGCTCGAGGCCGCCGGGATCGGCCCGGACGACGTGATGTTCGTGCGGGTGTTCGTGGCGGAGCTCTCGGTACGCACGGCGTTCAACGAGTCGTGGACGGCGTTCTTCGGGCCGGACGGTCCGGCGCGCCAGGTGACCGAGCAACGCCTTCCCGAAGGGTCGCAGGTCCTCCTGCGCTTCATGGCCTTGGAACCGGCATGACGGCGCGGGTGGCCCTAGTCAACGGGGGAACCGACGGCATCGGCCGGGCCGTCGTCGATCGGTTTGTGCGCGACGGGTACCGACTCGTCGTGTTCGGGCGAGACGACGATCGCGCCGACCGCCTCGAGGCCGACCACGGCACGCACGGGGTGGTCGTGGTGCGAGGGGACGTCGCACGGGCCGAGGAGGTGAACCGGGCCGTGGCGGTCGCCCAGGAGCGGTTCGGCACGGTGGACGTCCTGTGCAACCTGTCGGCGATCCGTCCGGTGGGCGACATCACCGAGACCTCGATCGAGACGTGGGACGAGGTGTTCGCCGTCAACGTCCGCGGGACGTTCCTGTTCGCGCATGCCGTGGTGCCGGTCATGCGGGCGGCCGGCGGCGGGGTCATCGTCAATTTCGGATCACCGTCGGGCCACGGCGGCGAGGGGCATGCGGCGTACTGCGCGTCCAAGGGGGCGATTGCGGCCTTGACCGCCTCGATGGCGATGGACCACGTGGCCGACCGCATCCGCGTGAACCTCGTCGTGCCGGGATCCACCGAGAGCGCCATGAACCGGGGCCGGGACCCCCGCATCAACGAGGCGATCGCTCGGCGGTGGTCGGTCACGGGACGCCTGAACCAGCCCGAGGAGATCGCTGCGGTGGTGGCGTTCCTCGTGTCCGACGAGGCACGCAACGTCAGCGGCGGCGTGTTCCATGTCGGTGTGGTCGCCGGGGAGCCGGTCCGGCGTATCCAGCCGGGCTGAGCGGACTCAGCCCAGCACGAAGCCCGGATAGCCGGTCTCGGCCACCTCGGTGCAGCGGCGCCGGTACGCCGGGAAACCGAACAGGGGCATGAACGAGCGCGGCTTGCCCGGGATGTTCGCGCCGAGGAACCACGAGTTGCACTGCGGGAACAGCGTTCCCGCCGCGACCTCGGCCACGTGCTCGGACCAGGCCTGCTCGGCGTCAGCGGTGGCGTCGATCCGGCGCGCCCCCGCCCGGCGCACGGCCTCGATGCAGTCGATGATCCAGTCGGCGTGGTGCTCGATCGAGACCACCATGTTGGTGAGTACCGACGGACTGCCCGGTCCGGTCACGGTGAACAAGTTGGGGAAGCCGTGCACGGCCAGGCCGAGGTAAGTCCGCGGACCGTCGGCCCAGTGCTCGCGCAACGACCGGCCCGAGGTGCCGACGATGTCGACGTCGAGCAGGGCGCCGGTGATGGCGTCGAAGCCGGTGGCCAGCACGACGTCGTCGAGCCTCCAGGACCGGCCCGCCGCCCGGAGTCCCGACGGCTCGAAACGCTCCACGGGTTCCCGGCTCACGTCGACGAGGACGACGTTGTCCCGGTTGAAGGCTTCGAAGTACCCGCTGTCGAGGCACAACCGCTTGCAGCCGACGAGATGGCGGGGGGACAGCAGCTCCGCCGTGTGCGGATCGTCAACGATCTCGCGGATCTTCCCCCGGATGAACTCCGCCGCCACGGCGTTGGCCGCCTCGTCGGTCATGCAGTCGACGAACCCGCCGAGGAAGCCGAGGCCGCCGGCCGACCAGCGTCGCTGGAACTCGGCGGCGCGCTCCTCGGGCGAGACGTCGAACACCCGCGCCGTGCCGAGCGGCGTGCGGGAGTCGAAGGCCCGGGGCCGCTCGTTGTTGCGGGCCCGGAACCCTGCATAGTCGGCCTTGACGGCTCGCACCTCCTCGGGGTCGGCCGGGCGGTTGCGGGCGGGCACGACGTAGGCGGCGGTCCGCTGGAACACGTACAGGGTCCGGGCGTGACGGGCGATGATCGGAATCGCCTGCACGGCGCTCGACCCGGTGCCGACCACCCCCACGACCCGGTCGGTGAACTCGACAGGCTCGTGGGGCCAGCGACCGGTGTGCAGCACCCGCCCGCCGAAGTCCTCCCGCCCGGGGAACGGGGGCTCGTTCACGCTGGACAGGCAACCGGTGGCCATCACGACGAAGGTCGTGTCGAGGCGGGTGCCGTTGTCGCAGTCGAGCCGCCACCTCTGCTGTGAGTCGTCGAACACCGCCGAGCGGAGCCGGTGGCCGAACCGGAACCGGTCCTTGATCTCGAACCGTTCGACCACGTGGGTGATGTACCGGAGGATCTCGGGTTGGCTGCCGTAGCGCTCGGTCCAGTCCCATTCCTGCTGCAAGTCCTCGGAGAACTGGTACGAGTACTCCACGCTGTCGACGTCGCAGCGGGCGCCGGGATAGCGGTTCCAGAACCAGACGCCGCCGACGTCGCTGCCGGCCTCGAGGACGCAGAACCGCAGGCCCCGCGCCGCAAGCCCGACGGCGAGGCGCACGCCCGCGAGGCCGCCGCCCACGACCACGACGTCGAACTGCTCGGGGTCGGGTTCCTGGCCGGCGGGCGTGTGCACGGGCACCTCCTCGGGCCGATCGTGCGGCACCCGGTGCGTTCCGGGCCGTCGCACATTCCATCCGGTGGAACCGGTCGTTGGCTCGAACGGGCGCGGCATGTCTTGATCGTGGGCGTCGGTACCGAGGGGGTGCCGCAGCCGATGCAGGGCAGGGGGAGATGGCCGATTCCGCTGCGAGATGGATGACGAGTCCGTTCTGGGACACCCGGGTCGAAGGCGCACTGCGCGCCGACCTGCAGTTCGCGGATTGCACGTTGCGCGACGGCGAGCAGCAGGCCGGGATCGTGTTCGGCACGCAGGACAAGGTCGACATCGCCGTCGCACTCGACCGGGCCGGTGTCCACGAGATCGAGGCCGGCACGCCGGCGGTGTCGGCGGCCGACCGCGCCGCCATCGAGGAGATCGTTGCGCTCGGCCTGCGGGCGCGCATCAGCGCCCTCAGCCGGGCCCGCGCCGACGAGATCGCCGAGGTCGCCGCAACCGGGGCCTGGGGGGTGCGGCTGAGCCTGCCGATCAGCGACCTGCAGCGGACGGCGAAGTTGAAGCTCTCCGACCGCGAGTACCTCGACCTGGCCATCGAGAGCACGACCATCGCAAAAGAGCATGGCCTCGCCGTGATCTTCAGTCCGTTCGACACCACCCGGGCGGACCTGGCGTTCCTGTCCACCGTCCTGGGCGAGTTGTCGGCCCGTGGGACCGTCGATCGCGTCCGGTTGGTCGACACCGTGGGCTGTGCGACGCCGGCGCTGGTGACCATGCTCGTGGGTGCGATGCGCGAGGCCGGCGACATGGAGATCGAAGTCCACTGCCACGACGACTTCGGGCTCGCCGTGGCCAACACCCTGGCCGGCGCGCTCGCAGGCGCCGAACACCTGTCGGTCACCGTGAACGGGATCGGCGAGCGGGCCGGGAACGCGGCGCTCGAGGAGGTGGTGATGGCGCTGCGGGTGCTGTATGACCACGACGCCGGCATCGACACCTCGACGCTGCTCGACCTGTCCCGCCTCGTCGAGGCCCGCTCGGCCGTCGCGCTCGCCCGCCACAAGGCGGTGGTGGGAGCCGGTGCCTTCGCCCACGAGTCGGGAATGGTCGTCGCCGGGGTGCTCGAGGATCCCTTCACCGCCGAGCCGTACGACCCTGCGCTGGTCGGCCAGCAGCGCGTGATCAAGCTGGGGAAGAAGAGCGGGCTGGTGTCCCTGAACGCCCGGCTGGCACAGCTCGGCCTCGACCCGCCGGCCTCGGGTCGGGCGGAGCTCCTCGAGCAGGTCAAGGACCTCGCGCTGGCCGAGCGGCGCGCCATCACCGACGACGAATTGATGCACCTGGTGGCTGCGGCCACTGCGACGAACGGAGAACGCCGATGACGACGACCACGACCCGGGTGTTGACGACCCCGGACGGTCCCATGGACACCTACGAGGCGTTGCCGACCGAGGGCAACGGCCGGGCGGTGATCGTGATCCAGGAGGCCTTCGGGGTGAACGCCCACATCGAGGACGTCACCCGGCGCTTCGCCGCGACCGGGTACGCCGCGGTGTCTCCGCACCTGTTCCATCGGTCCGGTGGCGGCACGTACCCCTACGACGCGCTGGCCTCGGCGGGTCCGGCGATCGAGCAGCTGTCCGACGCGAAGGTCCTCGACGACGTCGACGCCTGCATCGCCCATCTGGGCAGCCTCGGGTTCCCGGCGCACCGGATCGCGATCGTCGGGTTCTGCATGGGGGGACGGGTGACGTTCCTCACGGCGGCGAACCGGTCGCTCGGGGCGGCCGTGGGGTTCTACGGCGGTGGCATCGTCGTGCAACGACGGCCGCAGTTCCCGCCGCTGATCGATCTGTCGAACCGGCTCCGCACGCCATGGCTCGGCCTGTTCGGCGACCTCGACCCGCACATCCCGGTTGCCGAGGTCGAGGCGTTGCGCGAGCGGCTGGTGTCCTCGCCCGTCGATGCGCAGATCGTGCGCTACGAGGGTGCCGACCACGGCTTCCACTGCGACGACCGGGCGGTGTTCCATCCCGACGCAGCGCGCGATGCGTGGGAGCGGACCCTGGCCTGGCTCGACCGTCAGCTGGCCGACCGGGTCGAGTTGCGCCGGGAGCCGAACGCCGTGCTCACCGTCGACCCGGCGAGCGGCATCGGCCGAATCACGATCGACCGCGCCGACAAGCTCAACTCGATCACCTGGAAGATGCGCTGGGAGTTGTTGCGCTGTGTCGAGCAGGCGGACCGGGATCCGCGGGTCCGCGTGGTGGTGATCCGTGGGGCGGGCGACCGGGCCTTCAGCGCCGGTGGGGACATCCCCGAGTTCCGGCGTCTGCCCACCGAGAGCCTCGCCGACCTTGCGTACCCGCTCGGGGCCCCGGAGCGCTGCACGAAGGCGACGATCGCGGCGATCGACGGCCACTGCTACGGCGGCGGGCTCGAGTTCGCCCTGTCGTGCGACTTCCGCATCGCGACGGACAAGTCACGCTTCGCCTTTCCCGAGATCACGCTGGGTGCCATGCCGGGTAGCGGGGGTACCCAGCGGGCCGTGCGCCTCATGGGCGTCACCCGCGCGAAGGGGATGGTGCTGACCGGCCAACCCATCGACGCCGTCAAGGCCGAACACTGGGGGCTCCTCACCGAGGTGGTGCCCGAGGCCGCCTTCGACGCCCGGATCGAGGAACTGGCGCAGCGGCTCGCCGGGCTGTCGCCCCTGGCCGTGCAGTTCGCCAAGGAGACCATCGACAACGCACCGGACGCGTCGCTGTCGGCCGGCCTGCGGATGGAGGGCAAGGCCATGACGGTGCTCGTCGGTCTGGACCACTTCGCCGAGGGTGTGGAGGCCTGGAAGGAGAAGCGGCCGCCGGTGTTCCGATGAGCGCGCCGGACGCCGTGGCGGTCACGGGCGCCGGTGTACGCCTCGAGGACGATCGGCTCCTGCGCGGGCGGGGGCGGTACCTGGCCAACGTCCCGCTCGACCGGCGGACGCTCCACGCCGTGATCGTGCGCAGCGAGTCGCCCCATGGTCGCGTCCGGTCCGTCGACGCCTCGGCGGCCCGGGCGGTGGCCGGGGTGGTCGCCGTGCTCACCGTCGACGACCTCCGACCCGTCCTCGACCCGCTGCCCAGCATCGTGCCGGGTGCACCGGCCTATCTGCCGCTCGCCGCCGGCACGGTCCGTTACGTCGGCGAACCGGTTGCAGTCGTGCTGGCGCTCGACGCCCGGAGCGCCCACGACGGGGCGGCCTGCGTGTCGGTCGACGTCGATCCGCTGCCGGTCGTAGCCGGACTCGACGAGGCGCTCGCCCCGGACGCCCCGGCGCTGCACGCCGGTGGCAACGTGGTGTGGAGCCGGACCTACCGGTACGGGGACCCCGAGGTCGCCTTCGCCCGGGCGCACCGGGTGGTGCGGACCCGGGTGCGGTTCCCCCGGTACAACAGCACGCCGCTCGAGACCTACGCCGTGGTGGCGCAGTGGTGCGGTGCCGACACCGGCTACGTCGTGCAGGCCAACTTCCAGGGTCCGTTCTCGCTGCTCGGCGTGCTCGCCCGGGGCCTCAAGGTGCCCGAGCACCAGGTGCGCCTGCAGGTCCCCGAAGACGTCGGCGGCAGCTTCGGTATCAAGGCCATGGTGTACCCGTACGTGGCGCTGATCGCTGCGTGCGCCCGGGTGTCGGGGCATCCGGTGTCGTGGTTCGAGGAACGCTCCGAGCATCTCCTGGGCTCGACGAGCGGGACCGAGCGGCTCACCGACGTGGCGGTCGCCGTCGACGAGGACGGTCGGATCCACGCGATCCGGGCCGACATCGCCGAGGACGTCGGTGCCTACCTGCGGGCGCCGGAGCCGTCGTGCGTGATGCGGTCGCTCACGCTGTTCTCCGGCCCCTACCGGATCGACCACGGCGAGACCACGGCCCGGGTGGTGCTGACCAACCGGGTGCCCACCGGGCTCAACCGTGGGTACGGCGGCCAGCAGCACTGCTTCACGATCGAGCGCATCGTCGACGCCGTCGCGCGCGAGCTCGGCCTCGACCCGGTCGAGGTGCGGCGCCGGAACCTCCTGCGGCCCGACGAGTTCCCGATGCGCAAGTCGTCGGGGACCCTGTACGACTCGGGCGACTACGGACGGTGTCTCGACCTGGCCCTGCAGCGGTCGGGGTACGAGGCGCTGCGGGCCGAGCAGGAGGACCGCCGCCGCCGCGGCGACGTGCGCCAACTCGGCATCGGACTCGCCACGATCGTGCACTCGTCGGCGGCGAACATCGGCTACGTCACCCTCGCCCTCGATCCGGCCGAGCGGGCGCGCCCGGGCTACCGGGCCAAGTCCGGGGCGCGCGACACCGCCGAGGTCGCCCTGCTGCCGAGCGGACGGATCCGCGTGCGGATCGCGACCGCCGGAGCCGGACAGTCGCACGCGACCACGGCGGCGCAGATCGCCGCCGGGGTGCTCGCCGTCCCCCTGGGGTCGGTCGACGTGGTCGATGCCCTCGACACCGCCGAGCCGTTGTGGGGCACGACGTCGGGTGCCTACTCGAGCCGGTTCACGGTGGTGGTCGGCAACGCCGTGGCCCGGGCTGCGACCCTGCTCGCCGAACGGCTCCGGGCGCTCGGTGCGCTCGTCCTCGAAGCGGACCCCGACGACGTGGAGCTCGCCGGCGGCGCCGTGGCGCCGCGCGATGCGCCCTCGCGCGCGGTCAGCCTGCGCACGCTCGCCGGGATCGTGCAGTGGGACAGCGGTTCGCTGGGACCGGACACACCGACCGACCTCGTCTGCACTGCGTCGTGGGGGCCGCCGCACCTCGATCCGCCCGACGATCAGGACCGGGTGAACGCGGCGTCCGCCTACGGATTCATGGCCGACATCGCCGTCGTCGAGGTCGACGTCGAGACCGGCAAGGTGGTGGTGCGCAGCTACACCGCGGTCCACGACGTCGGCCGGGCCCTCAACCCGGTGGTCGTGAACGGGCAGATCGCCGGGGGCATCCTGCATGGGATTGGCGGCGCCCTGTTCGAACACACGGCCTACGACGATGCCGGCAATCCGTTGTGCGGCAACTTGTTGACGTACCTGAGCCCGACGGCACCCGAGGCGCCCGAGATGCGCATCGAGCACCACGACACCCCCTCGCCGTTCAACCCGCTCGGGGTCAAGGGCTGCGGCGAGAACAGCGCCATGTCGGCGCCCGCCGCGGTCGCTGCCGCGGTGGAGGACGCATTGACGCCCTACGGCGTGCGGGTGGACCGCCTGCCGATCACCCCACAGTCCGTCTGGCAGGCGATCCATGACCCCCGGGAGCAGCGATGACCAACATCGGTTCGATCCTCCGCCACGCTGCCGCCGTTCACGGGGACCGCATCGGGATCGCGTGCGGGCCGCTCCGGCGTACCTACGAGGAGATCGATGCCCGGGTGTCGGCGTTCGCAAGTTCGCTCGCTGCCGCCGGTGTCGGGCCCGGTGATCGGGTGGTGCTGTTGCAGCACAACGGTCCAGAACTGCTCGAGAGCCTGTTCGCGGTGCTCCGGGCCGGGGCGGTGGCCGTGCCCGTGAACGCCCGCCTGCACCCGCTCGAGTACGCGTACGTCATCGAGCACTCTGACGCGACAGCCGTGGTGTTCGGCCCGTCGTTCGCGGCCGGCCTCGTCACCACCGGCGCGTGCCAGGGTCGGTACGCCGTCGTCACGTCGGATGCGCTGCCGTGGGCCGCAGCCATGGAGGATCTGATCCGAGCCGGTGATCCGGCGTTCGCGGACGTCGAGCGAGCTGCCGACGACCTGGCGTGGCTGTTCTACACCTCGGGCACCACAGGTCGGCCGAAGGGGGCGATGATCACCCACGGCAACCTGCGGTTCATGTGCGACCAGTACCCGCGCGAGGTGCGCCGGGTCGCCCCCGGGGAGGTCTGCCTCCACGTGGCCCCGCTCACGCATGCCGGCGGGTTGTGGTCGCTCGCGCTCACCGAGGCGGGGGCGCAGCACCTGCTGACCGGGTCGGTGAGCTTCGACCCCGACGCCGTGCTCGCTCTCGTCGAGCGCGACCGGGCTGCGCAGATCGTGTTCATGGCCCCGACGATGCTCACGATGCTCCTCGATGCCCCCGGCATCGACCGCTACGACACTTCGAGCCTGCAGCTCGTGGGGTACGGCGGCAGCCCGGCCTATTCCTCGGAACTGCAGCGGGCCGTCGCGCGGTTCGGTCCGGTGTTCTGCCAGATCTACGGCCAGGGCGAGTGCCCGATGACGATCACCATGCTCACCCCCGAGGAGCATGGCGAGGGCCGCCCCCGCCGGGCCGAGGTGCTCACGTCGGCCGGCAAGCGTCGCGACGGGATCGAGGTGGTGGTCCTCGGGCCGGACGACGACGTGTTGCCGGCCGGGTCCGTGGGCGAGGTCGGGGTGCGGGGTCCGGTGGTGATGCGGGGGTACTGGCGCGACGACGACGCCACCGCCGCAGCGTTCGCGAACGGCTGGTACCACACCGGCGACATCGGCCGGTTCGACGACGAGGGCTACCTCTACCTGCTCGACCGCGTGAAGGACCTGATCATCACCGGGGGGTCGAACGTCTACGGCCGTGAGGTCGAAGACGTGCTCTTGCGGCACCCCGACGTGGTCGAGGCCGCCGTGATCGGCGTCCCCGACCGGATCTGGGGCGAGGTCGTCACTGCGCTGGTCGTCGCCCGCCACGGCCGGACGCCGGCCGTGGCCGAACTCGAGGCGCTGTGCGCCGAGCGCCTTGCGGGCTACAAGAAGCCGCGGCGTTGGGAGTTCGTGACGTCGTTGCCCAAGAACGGGTACGGCAAGGTGCTCAAGCGCGAACTGCGCAACGAACGTGCGGCGATGCCATGAGGCGGCCGTTCCGGCAGCCGGAACCGAGGATGGTCCGCAGCGCGGCGGCGTCCCGAGAATCGAACCGCGCACCGCAGGCAGGGGGACGGCCTTGACGCAGGACAGGATCACCGCTGCGATCGTGGGGTCGGGCAACATCGGGACCGATCTGATGGAGAAGCTCCTGCGGTCGAAAGTGGTCGAGCTCCGGTACGTCGTGGGAGTCGACGTCGACAGCGAGGGGCTTCGTCGGGCCGGCCGGCACGGCCTTGAGGCATCTGCGGGCGGGGTCGACTGGTTGCTCGAACGGCCGGAGTTGCCCGCGATCGTGTTCGAGGCGACCTCGGCATCGGTCCACGCGGCGAACGCCGAACGCTACGAACGGGCCGGGATCCGGGCCGTCGACCTCACCCCGGCGGCCGTGGGTCCGTTCGTCGTGCCGCCGGTCAACCTCGGCCTCCACCTCGACCGGCCCAACGTCAACATGGTGACCTGCGGTGGTCAGGCGACGGTGCCGATCGTGCACGCCGTGCGCTCGGTGTGCGAGGTCGCCTACGCCGAGATCGTGGCCACCATCGCATCCCGGTCGGCCGGCCCGGGCACCCGGGCGAACATCGACGAGTTCACCATCACCACGCGCCGGGCACTCGAGACGATCGGTGGGGCCGAGCGCGCCAAGGCGATCATCGTCCTGAACCCGGCCGATCCACCGCTCATCATGCGCGACACGATCATCTGCGGGATCCCGCCCGACGCCGACCGGACTGCGATCACCGAGTCCGTGCTGACGATGGAGCGAACGGTGCAGCAGTACGTGCCCGGCTACCGCCTCCTGCGCGAACCGCAGTTCGACGACGGGCAAGTCACCGTATTCGTCCAGGTGGAAGGGGCGGGCGACTTCCTGCCCCCCTTCGCCGGC
>JBEIFW010000009.1:0-35281 GCA_040382215.1 Acidimicrobiales bacterium | reverse complement strand
TCGTCATCCGGCTCGTCCTTGGCCGGCTCGTCTCCGGCCGTGCCGGCGCCCGCGCCGGTCCCGGCCCAGCACGAACCGGTGAACGACCCGATGCCATTCCTCGTCTTCGTCGACGCACACCCGGTCGGCTCGGTGATCGACGCCGTGATCGAGGCGTACTCGTCGCATGGAGCCTACGCCCGCGCCGGGGACGTGCGGGTGTACTGCCCGTTGCGGCACATGGCCGTCCCTGCGCCCCGGGCTGCCCGAGACGTGTTGAAGCTCGGCGAGGTCCACCGGTTCGAGGTGGTCAGCTACAACTCCGAGCGACGGTCGGTCGATGTGGCGCTGCCGGGGGTCGTCGCCGTTGCTGCGCCGGCCGCCGGTGCTTCCGGGCCGGTCGCAGAACTCGACGAGACCGCGCCCGCCGGGATTGCGTCCAGCGCGGTCGAGCCGGCTGGCGCGACGTCGTCGGGCCGGAGCAAGCGCCGGGGCCGAAGCGGTGCGGCAGCGGTCGAGCCCCCCGCGGCCGAGAGTCCGGTGGCTGGGGGCCCCACCGCGGAGGTTGCGGCCGGCGAGCCGCTTGCGGTCGAGATGCCGGCGCCCGAGGTGGTCGAGGCGGCCGCAGAGGTGCCGGCCCGCGGCGGTCGCAAGCGGCCCCGGGCGACGCCCGCTGCCCCGGCTGAAGTGGCCGCAAAGCCGGCGGCCGGGCCGGCCAAGGCATCCAAGGCAGCCAAGGCAGCCAAGGCAGCCAAGGCGACGAAGCGGGCCCCCAAGCCTCCCAAGCCGGCCGCGGTCTCGCCGGGCACGGTCGAATCCGCTGCCGTCGAGCCCGTTTCGGCCCCACCGGCTGAGGCTGTGCCGGTAAAGCGTGGTCGTCGCCCGAAGGCGGAAGCGCCGGTGGTTGCGCCGGTCGAAGCCCCAGCTGCGGCGTCGGGCGTCGCCGACGCCGCAGCACCGGCGACGCGCCGCCGGGCTCCTCGGGCGCCTCGGCCCGAGACGCCGGCTGCGGTAGCGCCCGCCAAGGCGCCCGCCAAGGTGGGCGCTGCCCGCCGGCGCCGGCCGTCGGCCTGACCACATGCGGGTCGCCACCTGGAACGTGAACTCGCTCAAGGCCCGGCTCGGCCGGGTCGAGGCGTGGCTGGTCGACGTCGCTCCCGACGTGGTGCTGCTCCAGGAGACGAAGCTGGCCGACAGCGCCTTCCCGGCGCTCGCCTTCGAGTCCCTCGGCTACGAATCCGCCCATCACGGGGAGGGGCGCTGGAACGGCGTTGCCATCCTCTCGAAGGTGGGCCTCGCCGACGTCGTGCCCAACTTCGCCGACGGCGAGGCCCCCGACGCCGAAGCCCGGTTGCTGTCGGCCACCTGTGGCGGCATTCGGTGCAGTTCGGTCTATGTGCCCAACGGTCGAGCGCTCGACCACGACCACGACCGGTACAAGCTCGCGTGGATGGCCCGCCTGCGGGCCCACGTGCTGGCCACCACCCGGCCGGGCGATCCCGTGGTCGTCGGTGGCGATTTCAACATCGCACCCGAGGACCGTGACGTCTGGGACCCGGCCGCGTTCGTCGGCGCCACCCACGTGAGCGATCCGGAGCGAGCCGCGCTCGCCGAGCTGTGCGAGACCGGACTGGCCGACGCGTTCCGGGCCCGCTGCGCCGCCGGTGGGGTCTTTTCGTGGTGGGACTACCGGGCGGGTGACTTCCATCAGGGTCGAGGGATGCGGATCGACCTCCTCCTCGCCTCCGCTGCGGTGATCGACCGGGTGGAGTGGGTGGTCGTCGACCGCAACGCCCGCAAGGGCACGCAACCGTCGGACCATGCCCCCGTGGTGATGGACCTGCGCTGAGAGGGCGTCCGACCCTCAGCGCACGAGGGGAGCCGGATCGCCATCGGGTCCGGGTGCGCAGGCAGCCAGGCACGCCAGGAGCGACGCGCCGAGCCGGTCGGCGGCGAACGGGCCGAGGCCGGCGACCGCCCCGAGCGACGCAAGGTCGGTCGGGGCCACCCGGACCAATTCGTCGAGCACCGCATCGCTGAGCACCGCCTGCTCGGGGAGGCCGGTTCGCCGGGCGCGGGCGCGCCGCCAGGTGGTCAGCGCGGCGAGCCGCCGGTCGACGGCCGGGGCCGCAGCACGCCCGGCGAGCAGCTCGACCGGTGGCGCGACGGTCGGTGCCTCGGGGGTGGCGCCGATCGGGGCGAGCAACGGCGAGCGCACCCGGGGCGCGCCGCCGCGGCGAGCCGCCCACGTCAGGTGCAGCTCGGTGCCCGCCCGGGTGAGGGCCACGTGCAGCAGCCGGCGCTCTTCGGCGCGCGCCGCAGCGCTGCGGGCCCCGGCGTGGGGCACGAGGCCCTCCTCGCAGCCGGCGACGACGACGGCGCTCCACTCCCGGCCTTTCGCTGCGTGGAAGGTCAGGACCTCGACGGCGACGGCCGGCTCCTCGGCCAGGGCGGCGCGCAGGTCTCGGGCGTCGTCGGCGACGCCGGTGGCGACGAGCGCGGACGCCCGCTGGGACAAGGCGTCGAGCGCAGCGAGGGCGTCGGGATCGAGGTCGGGGTCGTGGAGGCCGGCGGCGAGCTCGGCGATCCACTCGGCGAGGTCCCCCGCCCGCTCGGCATCGGTGAGCGCAAGGCGGACCTGTGGGTGTTCGAGCCATGGCGGCGGTCCGGCGACGGGGATCTGAGCGGCTTCGAGCGCCCGGCGCAGCGGGGGGAGCTGGGCGTTGGTGCGCGCCAGCACGGCGAGCTGCGCCCACGACCGCCCGATGGCCGCAGCCCGCACGAGCCGCGCGATCCCGGTCGCTTCGTCCTGCTCGTCGGAGAACGCGTGGATCTGTGGCACCTGGCCATCCGCCCCGGGCAGGACCGAGACGTCGGGCGCACCGGAGACGGGGGTGGTGCCCGTCTCGACGAGGACCGCCCGTGCCGCCCGGGTGATCGCCGCGGTCGATCGGTACGTGCGCTCGAGGCGCACGATGGTGATCCCGGGGTACCGCTCGCCGACGTCGGCGAGGAAGGTGGGATCGGCCCCGTTCCAGCCGTAGATCGCCTGGCGCGGATCGCCGACCAGGCACAGGTCGGGCCGGCCGCCGACGATGGCGTCGAGCAGACGGATCTGGACCGGATTGAGGTCCTGGGCTTCGTCGACGAACACGTGCCGGAACCGCCATCGGACGATCTCGGCGTAGGCCGGGTCGCGCAGCTCCCGCAGGAACGACACGAGCAGGTCGTCGAAATCGACCAGGCGGCGGCGCCGGCGCGCCTGCTCGTAGGCGGCGAAGGCGTCGGCGACCCGGGCGACGGGGATCCGGGGGCGTCGGCCGCCTGCGGCGGCCGCGTCGACGTAGGCGTCGGGGTGCACGAGGCGGGCCTTGACCCAGTCGATCTCGGTGACGACCGTGGCCACGTCTTCGCCGGCGGGCCGGCGGTGCCGGTCGGTCGTGAGTACGTCGGCGACGAGGCGGGCACGATCGGTGAGCAGTTCGGGATGCCGGCGACCCTCGTCGTCCCACCGGCGTCGCAGCGCCGACCAGGCCACGGCGTGGAACGTCCCGACGGTCAGGCGGTCCCGCACCCCGAGGGCGCGCAGGCGGGTGGTGAGCTCCCCGGCCGCCTGGCGGGTGAAGGTGAGCGCAAGGATTCGATCGCCCGACGCGGTGTCGTGCGCGATCCGCCAGGCGATGCGCCGGGTGAGCACCCGGGTCTTGCCCGAACCGGCGGCGGCCAGGACCGCCAGCGGTGCGGCCGTCGTGGTGACCGCCAGCCGCTGGGCCTCGTCGAGGTCCTGCTCGAGCGCGTCCACGAGCCCGACGGTAGCGTCGCGATCCGTGGTCGAGGTGGGACGGGAGCGCTTCGAGGAGCTGGTCGCCGATGCCCTCGACGGCCTGCCCGAGCGCATCGGCCGCCTGCTCGACAACGTCGCCGTGTTCGTCGAGGACGACGGCCCACCCGGCCTGCTCGGCCTCTACACCGGCATCCCGCTCACCGAGCGGGCGTCCTACGGCTCGCTCGCCCCCGGCGGGCTCGCGATGCCAGACCGGATCGCGATCTACCGGCGCGAGTTGTGCGGGATCTGTTTCAGCGAGGACGAGGTGGTCCGGCAGGTGCGGGTGACGGTGATCCACGAGCTCGGCCACCACTTCGGGCTCACCGACGCCCGCCTGCACGAACTCGGTTGGGCCTGAGCGCACGGGGCTGACCCGGCGGGCCTGACCGCCCGCCGGTGTCGATGCCGGTACAGTGCGCGCCATGCCGTACCCGGACCGGCTCCTCAACAGCTACGAGAAGAAGGTCGTCGACCTTCATCCCCACTGGTGGTACTTCTTCGAGCCGGCGGCGTCGGTCATCGCTGCGGTCGCGCTCACGATCGCGCTGCAGGTGGTCGCCTCCGGCACCATCGGAAGCGGATTGCTGTACCTCGGGGGGGCCGCGATCCTCGTCACCGCCGTGTGGCTGGGGTGGCGTTACCTCACGTGGATCACCACCAACTTCGTGATCACCACCGACCGGTTGATCTACCGCCACGGTGTGTTCGCGAAGTCCGGGATCGAGATCCCCCTGGAGCGCATCAACAACGTCAACTTCCGCCAGGGCTTCTGGGAGCGGATCATCGGCGCCGGGGACCTGCTGATCGAATCCGCGGGCACCGACGGCCAGTCCCGCTTCAGCGACGTCAAGCACCCCGAGTCGATCACCAACTTGATCCACGCCCAGATCGAGGAGAACGAGATGCGCACCCACGAGCGCATCCGCGAGCGGATGATGCCGCCGCCCTCGGCCCCGCCGGCGCCGCCCGGCGCGGCGGCCCCGGCCGGCGGCGACGTCATCGCCCAGATCGAACGGCTCGAGAAGCTCCGTCAGAGCGGCGCGCTCACCCAGGCGGAGTTCGACGCGCAGAAATCGCGTCTGCTCGGCGGCTGAACCAGGTGCCGCCCCGCGTCGTCAGCCTGGTCCCGTCGGTCACCGAGACCTTGATCGCCTGGGGGGTGACGCCGGTCGGCGTCACCCGCTACTGCGAGCAGCCCGGTATCCCTGCCGTCGGCGGCACGAAGGACCCGGACCTCCGCAAGATCCTCGCGCTGGCGCCCGAGGTCGTGGTCCTGGACCGGGAGGAGAACCGGCGGGAGGACCACGACGCGCTCGTCGAGGCAGGCCTCGCCGTCCACGTCACCGACGTCCGCAGCGTGCTCGACGTGCCCGACGAGCTGCTCCGGCTGGCCGAGCGGCTCGGCGTCGTGCCCTTCGACGAGCCTCGCCTGCCGCCGATGCGCGTGCCGGGCCGCCGGGTGTTCGTACCGATCTGGAAGCGACCGTTGATGAGCATCAACGGCGACACGTACGGCTCGACGCTGCTCGCGGCGGTCGGGCTCGCCAACGTCCTGGCCGGCCACCCCGACCGCTACCCGACGGTGGCGATGGAGGAGGTGGCCGCACTGCGCCCCGAGCTGGTCCTGTTGCCCACCGAGCCCTACCCGTTCGCGCCGCGGCATCTCGCCGAGTTCGAGGATCTCGGTGTGCCGGTCGAGCTCGTCGACGGCGAGGACGGGTTCTGGTGGGGGGTGCGCACCCCCGGCGCGCTCGAACGCCTCGGCGACCGATTCGCCTGAGCGGCTGCGGTCGTCGGTCACCACTCCCGGTGGCTTCCTTGGCCACCGACGGCGGCAGACTGGCGACGATGACCAGTGCCGGGAGCCGTCGATCGCCGTGGTCGAGGTCGGCGCAAGTGCTCGTGCTCGCGGCGGTGGTGACCACCGGGGTGCTGCAACGCGACCTGATCGGCGACGCGGTGGGGGCGCTCGGCCGGGTCGGGAGCGGCACGCTGCTGGCCGTTGCCGCCTGCTGGCTGGTCTGGTCGGCGATCCGAGCGGCGTTGCTGCGGTGGTCGCTCGGGTCCCTGCCGTGGGGTCGAGCGCTGGTGCTCGGCGAGATCGACCGGGCTGCCCACACCCTGCCCAGCGGTCCGGTCACCGGCTTCGCGGCGCGGGTCGTCGTCGGGCGCAGCTTCGGCTTCGGTCTGCCCCGGGTCACCGTGTCCTACGTCGTGGTGTCCCAGGCGTACGCCGCCGGGCTGTGGCTGCTGGTGCTTCTCACCGCAGGCGGCGACCTCGTCGCCGGGCGCGGTGACACCGTGGACGCGCTCGCCGCCGGTGCGGCGGCCGTTGCGCTCGCCGTCGGTGCGCTGCTGGCGTTCGTGATGCTCCGGCCCGGCCGGCTCGCGGATGCGACGGTGCGCCGAGCGGTCCGGGTGCAGCGCCGGCTGGCCCGGCGCATCCCGGCGGCCGGCCGGGCCGATCTGCCCGGCGCCGTCGTGCAGGGGCGGCTGCATGGCACCGAGGTGCTGCGGCGCAGGGGGATCGCGCTGCTCGCCGGCGGGGTGGCGGGACACGTCGTCGGCGGGGTCCTGCTGCTCGTCGCGCTCGGCGGCGTCGGTCGGTCCGTCGACGCCGCCGCCTACTGGGGGATGTTCGCCGCGGTGTCCGCTGCGGTCGGGTTCGCCCCGACACCGGCGGGGGTGGGCTTCACCGAGGGCGGCCTGGTCGCCGGGTTGGTGGCGCTCGGCGTACCGGCCGACGAGGCCCTCGCCGCGGTGCTTGTCCACCGCGTCGTGACCGTCGTGTTGCCGCTGCTCACCGGCGGTCTGGCGTACGCCGGTTGGCTCCGCTGGCGGCGCCGCCAGACCGACGTTGCGGCCCAGCCCGCGTTCGTGCCGGCGTCGACCGGCCCGTGGGATCGGGGTCCGGTGATCGAACGGGTGGGATGCGATGCGGGAGCGGAGATGATGGTTGGATGAGAATTCCCCGGGCGCGCGTCACGATGACGTTGCTCGACGAGCACGAGGTGACGTCTCGGTGAGATCCAGTTCGAGCGTGGGTTCGCAGGTACGGGTCGCAAACCTCCCTGGTGTCGGCGCGGCGCCTCTTTGTCGTGGCGTCCAAAGGAGATGTGCGCAATGAGCCGATCGATGAACCCGATCGTACGGGTGCTGTATGTCGTCACCGTTGCTGCACTTGCCGCAGCATGTGGATCCACCAGCTCCCAGGGGTCTACGTCGTCGACGACGGTCGCTTCTTCTCCGAGCACTGCGACGCCAAGCACGGCAGCCACCACGACGTCATCGGTCGTGCCGACGACGACCACGGCCGCGGCCGTGTCAACCGCTGTGTCGACGACCGCCGGGTTGCAGCTCGGCGAGCCATTCGCTGCACTCTGCGCCCCCGTCATCACCGAGTTGGCAGGTGGCGGGAAGACGTCGGTCCGGCAGGAGTTCTCGGTCGTGCTTGTGGGTCTGCAGTCCGGGCGAACGAGGCCCGTGTTCGGAGGAGTGTCCGATCTCTCCGCCCTGGAGGCGATCTCCTTCGGGGGCCGGTCCATGGTGCCGAACCGCTTGCGCGATATCTGTGATGGGCCTGCGCTCGGCGTGTGGAACAGCGACTTCACGCAGGCGATCGGAGTCGCCTCGACAACCAGAGGAGTCGCCCCTGCGGTGGTCGATTTCTTGGTGAACCCACCCGTCGCACGCTTCGTGGTCGCACCGCCGGAGATCACCGATTTCGGCACATCTCCGAAGGCGTCGGCAGCGTCGTTCACGCCCGACGGCAAAGGTGTCTTCTTCACCCAGCTCACGGATGGGAAGTGCGTCCATTTCCTTGTCCCCGACGTCGAAGCAACGAATCCAGCGAAGACCGCACGGTCGGCTGGTTCGACGGCCTACCCGATCCCTCGGGCCGAGCTTGCGCAATGGGCGATCGGCGGGGGTGGGAATTGTTCACCGCCAGGCCAATCAGGCGGCAACAAGGTGTTCTGGTCCGCCAGCACGCCCATCTACTGCTTCGTCGCCTTGGATGATTGTGTCGACTCGACGGGGTCGTCCGCCCGCAGGCCTCCGGAGGCCCGAACGCCTTCGGCGCCCCCCAGCGAGCGGTACCGCATCGGCTCCCGCCGCTACCTCGAGTCGCAGAAGCTCCTCGTCTTCGTGGCGACGGATCCGAACGGCTCGTACCTGTTCGCTCAGCCCGAGGGTGCAGAGCCGAAGCTGGTGACGAATCTCGTCGGCAAGGACATCTCCATCGTTGCCCTCCGCGAGCGCTGGACGGCGTGATCGCCTGGTTCCAGGGTGACGTGACGGTTCCGTAATCGTGGTCGACCGAGGGTCAGCGCCCGTCCATGGAGTACCGCACGCTGGGTCGCACCGGCATCCACGTCAGCTCGTTGTGCCTGGGCGCCATGATGCTCGGACCGGTCGGTAACAACGATCGCGACGAGTGCGAGCGGATCGTCCACACGGCCCTCGACGCCGGGATCAACTTCATCGACACCGCCGACGTCTACTCGGCCGGCGTGAGCGAGGAGATCGTCGGGCGGGCCCTCGCCGGCCGGCGCGACGAGGTGGTGCTCGCCACCAAGTGCCACTTCCCGGTGGTCGACGGCCCGTTCGCCGCGGTGCGCCGGCCCAACACGTGGGGCAACAGCCGCCGCCACATCGTCGCTGCCTGCGAAGCAAGCTTGCGCCGGCTGGGCACCGACTGGATCGACCTCTACCAGATCCACCGTCCGGACCCGTCCACGGATCTCGACGAGACGCTCGGGGCGTTGTCGGACCTCCTACACCAGGGCAAGGTGCGTGCGATCGGTTCGTCGACGTTCCCGCCCGACCAGATCGTCGAGGCCCAGTGGGTGGCCGACCGGCGCGGCCACGTGCCGTACCGGTGCGAGCAGTCGCCCTATTCGATCTTCGTGCGCTGGATCGAGCGGGAGCTCCTGCCGGCCTGCCGACGGTACGGCATGGGTGCGATCGTCTACAGCCCGCTCAACGGCGGCTGGTTGTCAGGCGCCTACCGGGCCGGTGCCGGGCAGCGACGCGAGGGCCGGGCGGCCCCGCTGTTCGACCGGTTTGATGTCACCAAGGCGCACAACGCCCGCAAGCTCGAACTCGTCGAGCAGCTCGTCGTCATCGCCGAGGAGGCCGGCTGCAGCTTGCCCGAGCTCGCCGTGGCCTGGACGCTTCGGCACCCCGGCGTCACCGCAGCGATCATCGGCCCCCGCACCCTCGAGCACCTGACCGGCCAGTTGGGCGCGGCCGAGATCCGCCTCGACGGCGACCTGCTCGACCGCATCGATTCGCTCGTGCCGCCCGGCTCGTGTGTGCAGGCCGACGAGTCGGTGTTCGTCGGTCCGTCGCTGACCGACGCTGCTCAGCGGCGCCGGTAGCGGGCCCGCAGCCGCGCAACAGCCAGCTTCGGGGCCTCGACGGTGAGCATGGCGGCGCCGAGCACGACCGCGACGGTGGTGGAGACGGCGGCGAGCGCAGCATCGGTCACCTGGCCCTCATCGGCCGCCGCGGCGCCGGGTTGAGCGGTTCGCGACGAATTCTGGGCGCCATGAGCCAAACTGCTCCCATGCGCGCCCCGTCCAACGGCATCGAGATCGAATTCGAGACCTTCGGCGACCCGGCCGACCCCGCCCTGTTGCTCGTCATGGGTTTCACGGCCCAGCTGACCGGGTGGGACGAGGCGTTCTGCCGGATGCTGGCCGATCGTGGCCGGTTCGTGATCCGGTTCGACAACCGCGACGTCGGGTTGTCGACCAAGCTCGACGGGGTCGAGGTGGACATGGTCGGGCTGCTCGGAGCCCTCGGAGCCCGGGACTACAGCAAGGTCCCGGCGGTGCCTTACACGCTGTCGGCGTTCAGCGACGATGCGTTCGGTCTGCTCGACCACCTCGGCATCGAGCGGGCGCACATCGCCGGCGCGTCGATGGGCGGGATGATCGTGCAGACCATGGCGATCGAGCATCCCGAGCGGGTGCTCACGATGACGTCGATCATGTCGACGACGGGAAACCCCGACGTCGGCCAGGCCAAGCCCGAGGCGATGGCTGCGCTCCTCGCCCCGCCCCCGGCCGACCGGGCCGCCTACCTCGAGGCGGCCGCGACCAATTGGCGGGTGTTCGCGAGCCCGCGGTATTTCGACGCCGCAAAGACCAAAGAACGCGCCGCCGCCTCCTACGACCGCGCCTACTACCCCGAGGGTGCCGCCCGGCAGCTCGCCGCGATCCTCGCCTCGGGCGACCGCACGGAACGGTTGCAGTCGGTGGCGGTTCCGACGCTCGTGATCCACGGCCGGGCCGACTCGTTGATCACGCTGTCGGGCGGCGAGGCCACCGCTGCGGCGATTCCGGGCGCGAACCTCTTGGTGTGCAACGACATGGGCCACGACCTGCCCGAGCCCCTGTGGCCGGTGGTGGTGGACGCGATCGCGAGCCACACCACGCACGCGATCGGCTGACGCAGGCCGGCTGCCGGGCCGGAACTCGCGGTCTGGCGTCGCCCCGGCCCGGGCGGCAACGATGGCGTCACCGACGTTCCAAGGGGGGACCGCCATGGCCGGGCCGTTGACCGGGATCCGCATCATCGAAGTCGCCGGGATCGGCCCTGGGCCGTTCTGCGCCATGATGCTCGCCGACATGGGGGCCGAGGTCATCCGTGTCGATCGCGCCCAGAACGTGCGCCCGATCGGTGCGCCGAGCGGCGACGTGATGGCTCGTGGCCGGCGCAACGTTGCGCTCGACCTGAAGAACCCCGACGCCGTCGAGACGTTCCTGCAGTTGGTCGAGCACGCCGACGGTCTGATCGAGGGCTTCCGCCCCGGTGTGATGGAGCGCCTCGGCATCGGCCCCGAGGCGTGCGCCGACCGCAACCCGAAGCTCGTGTTCGGCCGGATGACCGGCTGGGGTCAGGAAGGCCCCTACGCCCAGGCGGCCGGGCACGACATCAACTACATCGCGCTGTCGGGCACGCTGGCCCACATCGGGCGGGCCGGTGAGGCGCCCGTCCCGCCGCTGAACCTCGTCGGCGATTTCGGCGGCGGCGGCATGCTGCTCGCCTACGGCATGGTGTGTGGGCTCCTCGAGGCGTCCCGCTCCGGGGTCGGCCAGGTGGTCGACGCGGCGATGGTCGACGGTGCCGCAGTGCTGATGGCGATGTTCTGGGGCATGCGGGGCGCGGCGTGGGACGAGAACAACCGCGGCGTCAATCTGCTCGACACCGGCTCGCACTTCTACGACGCCTACGAGTGCGCCGACGGTGCGTACATCTCGCTGGGCTCGATCGAACCGCAGTTCTACGCCGAGCTGATGGAGAAGTCCGGTCTGGCCGACGACCCTGACTTCGCGGACCGGACCAAGCAGATGGACCGGGCCGGCTGGACGCACAAGAAGGAGCGGCTGCGGGCCCTGTTCCGCACCCGCACCCGGGCCGAATGGTGCTCGATCATGGAGATGACCGACATCTGCTTCGCCCCCGTGCTCACGATGGCCGAAGCCGCCGAGCACCCGCACAACAGGGCTCGCAGCACCTTCGTCGAGTTCGCCGGCAAGACCCAGCCTGCGCCGGCGCCCCGGTTCAGCCGCACGGCGCCGACGCTCGAGCAGCCGCCGGCCCACGCCGGCGAACACACCCGGGCGGTGCTCACCGACTGGGGGATTCCGGGCGACCGGGTCGAGGCCCTCCTCGCGTCGGGCGCAGCCAAGGCGGCGTCCTGACAGGCCGCTAGGGTCGCGTCCCGCATGGCGACCCTGGTGTGCTTCCACGCCCATCCCGACGACGAGTCCATCTCCACCGGCGGGGTGATGGCCCTGGCGGCGGCCGCCGGTCATCGCGTCGTGCTCGTCGTTGCCACCGACGGCCGTCATGGGGAGCGGCCCGAGGGGGTGGACAGCCCCGAGGCGCTCGTCGAGCGTCGCCGTGCGGAGACCGAGGCCTCTGCCGCTGCGCTGGGCATCCACCGCGTCGCCTGGCTCGGCTACCACGACTCGGGGATGACCGGCTGGGAGCACAACGGCCATCCGTCGTCGTTCCACCGGGCGGCACTCGACGATGCTGCGGCCCGCTTGGCGACGATCCTGGTCGAGGAGACGGCCGATGTCGTCACCGTCTACGACTGGCACGGCAACTACGGCCACCCCGACCACGTGAAGGTGCATCACGTCGGGCATCGAGCTGCCGTGCTCGCCGGCACCGGCGAGGTGTACGAGGCGACGATGAACCGTGACCACATGCGCCGTCTCATGGCCATGCAGCGCGAACTGCTCGGCAGCGGCACCGGTTCCGACGGCGCCGGTTCCGACGGCGCGATCGGCGAGGGCGACCGCGGGTTCGACGTCGACGGGCCCGCCGACGACGGCAACCCGTTCGGGATGCCCGAGCACGAGTTGACGACGATGGTCGACGTTCGGGCGGCCCTGGTGGCCAAGCGGGCCTCGATGGCCTGCCATCGCAGCCAGATCACCGACACGAGCCTGTTCCTGCAGATGCCCGACGAGGCCTTCGCCGTTGCGTTCGGCACCGAGTGGTTCATCCGGCGCGGCGCACCCGCCGGCATCCACGAGCACGGGTTTGCCGGCCTGTGGTGACCCGGATCCATCTGGTGCGCCACGGCCGGGCGGCGGCCGGGTGGGATGACGACCCCGACCCGGGTCTCGACGACCTCGGTCGGGCGCAGGCCCGGGCGATGGCCGAGCGCCTCGCCCCGCTCGGCCCGCTCGCGTTGGTGACGAGCCCGTTGCGACGCACCCGCGAGACCGCTGCGCCGCTCGCTTCGGCCTGGGGGCGCATCCCGGTGGTCGCGCCGGCGGTGGCCGAGATCCCCTCGCCGGACGGGGTGGCGATGGGGGAGCGGGTGGCGTGGCTGCGCGCTGCGATGGCCGGGACGTGGGCCTCGCTCGGTCCCCGTTACACCACGTTTCGCGATGGGGTCGTCGCGACGGTCGCCGGGATCGGCGCCGACGCCGTCGTGGTCTCCCACTTCGTGGCGATCAACGCCGTCATCGGTGCGGCCATCGGTGACGACCGCCTCGTGATCGCAAGCCTCGACAACTGCTCGGTCACCGTCGTCGAGGTGGACGGCACGGGTGCGCTGCGCCTCCTCGAGCGCGGGCACGAGGCCGACACCCTCATCCGCTAACGCGTCGGGTGGACCTTCGTCCCGGGCGCGCGGCGACGTCCGGTACGGGACGCGAGGCCGACGGCGCATCGACGATGCGGCCATGCGTGTCCTTCTCGTCGAGCACGTCCCCGGAGTCGGCGCGGAGCACGCCGACCGACTCCACGCCGCCGGCCACGTGGTGTTGCGCTGCTACGAGCCCGGTCGCCCGTCGTTCCCGTGCCGCGGGGTCGACGGTGACTGTCCCATCGACGCCGGGCCGATCGACGCTGGGCCGATCGACGTGGCGCTCGGGGTGCGGGCGGCGGCGGCGTGGGAGGTGTCCGGGGAGGAACAGGGGATCACGTGCGCCTTGCGGCACCGGATCCCGGTGGCGATAGCAGCCGATGTCGGCCACCCCTATGGCGACCGGGTTCTCGACGCCGGGTCGGACGTGGTGCAGGCCTGCGATCATGCGATGCGTGGCCGGGTCCCGCGAACCTGGCCGTCGCGCTGACGGGCGGAGCCGGTCTCCGGTGGCGGGGGTGCCGGTCGGCGAGACTGGGACGATGCGTTCGAGTTGGACCCACACGGCGTATCCGCAGCGGATCGTGTTCGGCGACGGGGCCGTCGGCGAGCTGAGCGGTCTGGTGCGCGACCTCGGCGCCCGGCGGGTGCTGCTCATCACCACGGAGGGCCGTCTCGCCTCCCCCGAGGGCCGCCGGGTGGTCGGGGTGCTCGGTCGGGTGCTGGTGTCGACCTTCGCCGGGGTGCGCTCGCACCTGCCCACCTCGGTGTTGCAGCAGGCGTTGCAGCAGGTCCGCCGGGACGGGATCGACGCGGTGGTCAGCTTCGGCGGCGGGTCGTGCGTCGACCTCGGCAAGGCCGTCAATTTCTTCGCCGAGCAGGAGGCCGGCACACCGGGCCGCTCCCCGCTGGACCGCCCGGTCGTGCCCCACGTCGCCGTGCCGATCACCTGCTCGGGCGCCGAATGCACGGGCATCTTCGGCGCCACCGACGACCGGACCCGCACGAAATCCGGCGCCGGCGGGCCCACCTGCACCCCCGGCACGGTGGTGTACGACCCGTCGCTGGCCACGTCGGTGCCGGCCGACGTGCAGCTCGAGACGGCGATGAACGCGCTCGCGCACTGCCTCGAGGTGGTCTACGGGCAGCGGCGCAGCCCGGAGGCCGAAGCGGTGGCGGTCGCCGGCGCCGCTGCGTTGTGGGAGGCCGCCCCCCGGGTTGCCGACCGGCCCGGGCAGCTCGGCGCAATCACCGACCTGCTGGCGGGCGCCTGCCTCGCAGGTCGGGCGTTGCAGAACGGATCCACCGGGGTGCACCACGGCCTCGCACAGCTCCTCGGGGGCCGCTCGGGCATCCGCCACGGTCTGGCCAATGCGGTGTTGCTTCCCCACACGATCGGGTTCAACGCCGAGGTGGCCGCAGCCGAGCTGGCCCGAATCGGCCACGCGGTCGGGGTGGACGACGTCCCGGCTGCGCTCGGGGAACTGTTGGTCCGCCTCGGACTGCCGACCCGCCTGCGCGATCTCGACGTCACCGAGGAGCAACTGGCGGCGGTCGCCCGGTCGGCGCAGTCCAATCCCGGGGTGCGGGCGAACCCCCGGCCGGTGACCGAGGACGACGCCGCGGCCATCCTTGCGGCGGCCTGGTGAGGGCACCGTGACGGTAGGGTCGGTGCCGTGACGGTCATCAAGATCAACGCCATCACCGTGCCGGCCGGATCGGGCGACGAGCTCGCCCGGCGGTTCGCCGCTCGGGCCGGGGCGGTCGACGGGCAGGACGGCTTCGAGGGCTTCGAGCTGCTGCGACCGGTCGACGACCGGACCACCTGGCTGGTCGTCACCCGGTGGCGTGACGACGCTGCGTTCCAGTCCTGGGTGAACTCGCCGGCCTTCGGCCCCGGGCACCAGGGCCCCCCGGCGGGCACCGGGGGCGACCAGCCCCGCCCGATGCCGTTGTCGGCCGAGCTGTGGAACTACGAAGTGGTCGACCTCGGGCGCCGCGGCGCCTGACGTTGCTGGCGTTCGGCTTCCGCCAGGCCCACGAGATGGGGGCCTGGGTGGTGATGATCAGCAACGGGCTCGTCGGCACGTGGGCGCTCGCAGCGCACTGGCTGGCCGCCCTGCGGGTCCGTGCGCTGTGGTGGTGCACGCTCGCCGCTGAACTCACCGTGTTCGCCCAGGCGACCATGGGCGTGTACCTGATCGCGGGCGAGGGCTACGTCGCCCCGGAGTTCCACCTGCTCTACGGGTTCTCCGGCATCGTGGCGATCGGGGTCCTCTACAGCTACCGCAGCCAGCTACGCGAGCGGATGTACCTGCTCTACGGCCTCGGCGGACTGTTCCTGATGGGGCTCGGGATCCGGGCGTTCCTGCTGCGCTGACCGCTCAGAGGTGCACGACCGGGCAGGTGAGCGTGCGGGTGATCCCGTCGATCGCCTGCAGCGCGGCCAGTACGGATCGCCCGAGTTGATCGAGGCTGTCGGCTTCGGCTCGAACGATCACGTCGTACGGGCCGGTGACGTCGTCGGCCGCGGTGACACCCTCGACGGCGCGGGCCGCTCGGGCGACCCCGGCGGCCTTGCCGACCTCGGTCTGGATGAGGATGTAGGCGCTGACCATCGGTGGAGCGTACCGGTAGGCCGTGTGGCTCAGGCCGACAGGCGCTTGTCGAGCGCCGTCAGTTCGTCGACCAGGGCGCCGGGCAGCCGGTCGCCGAAGGCGCCGTAGTGCTGCTCGATCGCCGGGATCATGGACTTCCAACCCTCGACATCGACCCGCAGCAGCTCGGCGAGATCTTCTTCGGGGATGTCGAGCCCGTCGAGATCGAGTCCGGCGGGGTCCGGAAGCAGACCGATGGGGGTTTCGACGGCCGAGGCGTGACCGGCCACCCGATCGAACACCCACTTGAGCACCCGGCTGTTCTCACCGAACCCGGGCCAGAGCCACTTGCCCTGCGCGTTCTTGCGGAACCAGTTCACGTAGAAGATCTTCGGCAGCTTGTCGGGGTCGGTCGCGTTGCCGAGACGCAGCCAGTGGGCCCAGTAGTCGGCCATGTTGTACCCGCAGAACGGGAGCATGGCCATTGGGTCGAAGCGCAGGTTGCCGACCGCTCCGGCCTGGGCCGCAGTGGTCTCCGAGGACATGATCGAGCCGAGGAACACCCCGTGCTGCCAGTCGAAGGCCTGGTTGACGAGCGGGATCACCGAGGCGCGGCGGCCGCCGAACAAGATGGCGGAGATCGGCACGCCAGCGGGATCTTCCCACTCGGCGGCACACGACGGGTTCTGCGAGGCGGGCACCGTGAAGCGGGCGTTCGGGTGGGCGGCGGGGGTGGGCGTCGCCGGTGTCCACGCGTTGCCCTTCCAGTCGGTGAGCCCCGCCGGCGGTTCGCCGTCGATGCCCTCCCACCAGACGTCGCCGTCGGCGGTGAGCGCGGTGTTGGTGAACAACGCGTTGCCCCACAACGTCTCCATGGCGTTTGCGTTGGTCTCGAGGCTGGTGCCCGGGGCGACGCCGAAGAACCCGGCTTCCGGATTGATCGCGTAGAGCCGCCCGTCGGGGCCGAACTTCATCCAGCAGATGTCGTCGCCGACGGTCTCGACCGTCCACCCCTCGATGGTGGGCACGAGCATGGCCAGATTGGTCTTGCCGCAGGCCGACGGGAACGCCGCCGCAACGAAGCGCACCTCGCCGCCGGGGCTGGTGAGCTTGAGGATGAGCATGTGCTCGGCGAGCCACCCGTCGTCGCGGGCCATCACCGATGCAATCCGGAGTGCGAAGCACTTCTTGCCGAGCAGGGCGTTGCCGCCGTACCCCGACCCGTACGACCAGATCTCACGGGTCTCGGGGAAGTGGACGATGAACTTGTTGTCCGGGTTGCACGGCCAGGCCACGTCGGCCTGCCCGGCGTCGAGCGGTGCGCCCACCGAGTGGACGCAGGGCACCCAGTCGCCCTGGCCGAGGACGTCGAGGGCGCCCTGGCCCATGCGGGTCATGATCCGCATGGAGACGGCCACGTAGGCGGAGTCGGTGAGCTGCACGCCGATGTGGGCGATCGGCGAGCCGAGCGGGCCCATCGAGAACGGCACCACGTACATGGTGCGCCCGGCCATCGCCCCGGCGTAGAGCGCCTTCATCTCGGCGCGCATCTCGTCGGGTTGGCGCCAGTTGTTGTTCGGCCCGGCATCGGCCTTCTCGGCGGTGCAGATGAAGGTGCGGTCCTCGACACGGGCGACGTCGCCCGGGTCGGAGTGGGCCCAGTAGCTGTTCGGCCGCTTGGCCTCGTCGAGCCGGGTGAAGGTGCCGGAGGCGACCAGCTCGCCGCAGAGGCGGTCGTACTCCTGGGCGGAGCCGTCGCACCACTCGATGCGAGCCGGTGCGAGTACCGCTGCCCACTCCTCGACCCAGGCCTGTAGCCGCGCGTTCGTCGTCGTGGCGGACATGTTCCCTCCTCGTGGAGTGGTGGGGGTTGGTGCCGGTACGCCGGGGGCGTCAGCCGAGCGGGGTGGGAGCGAAGCCGGGTGTGCCCATGTCTTCCTCGGAGCCGAGGCGGACACGGGTGGCGCGGCTGCGGTCGTCGAGATCGAACACGACCCGTTGACCAGGTCGGAGCATGCGGAACACCGAGCCCTCGAGCGCGCCGGGCGCCAGATCGAACTCGGTCAGGTCCGCCGTGTCACGGACGACGATTCCATCGCCCGTTCCCGGGTCGTAGGACTTGACGACGCCCTGCACGGCAGGCTCAGCGCCCGGCCTTGACGATCTTGCCGGCCTTGATGCAGCCGGTGCACACGTTCACCCGGGTGGGCGAGCCACCGACGAACGCCCGGACCCGCTGGATGTTCGGATTCCAGCGACGCTTCGTACGGATGTGCGAGTGCGAGAGCGAGCGACCCCAGCTCGGATGCTTTCCGCAGACTTCACAGACGGCTGCCATGCTCGGGTACTCCTGCACGTCGAAGGACCGGGGAAGGGTACCAGTGCACCCCCCCACTGACCATTCGTCGGAGGACCTGGATCTCGGTGACGAGCGGCACCGACGGCGCCGCGATCGGTAGCCTGAGGCGCCGTGCCGGTAGTCGAACACCTCGGAGCCCCTGCGTTGGTGTCGGTCGTGGTGGGCTTTCGCGACGCGGTGCGCCGGCACGCGGCCGGCTTGAACCGGCTCAACGTGTACCCGGTGCCCGACGGCGACACCGGGACGAACATGGCCCGCACCCTCGACGCCGTGGTCGCCGAGATCGAGCGGGCCGACGGGGAGCGGGCCGGGCTGGCCGGCGAGCTCGGCGTGGTGTGCCGGGCGATCAGCCACGGCTCGCTGATGGGCGCCCGGGGCAACTCCGGGGTGATCCTGTCGCAGGTGCTGCGGGCGCTGGCGAGCACGATCGAGCGGGCCGGCGCACTGTCGGCGTCGAGCGTCGCCGATGGGCTCGGCGCTGCGTCGAGCGCGGCCTACAAAGCGGTGCTCAAGCCCATGGAGGGCACGATCCTGACCGTCGTGCGAGAAGCCGCAGGTGCGGCCGGGCTGGCGGCGGGCGCCGGTGCCGATCTCGTCGGCACGCTCGATGCGGCGCATCGGGCCGGTCGCGAAGCACTGGCGCGCACTCCGGAGCTGCTGCCGGTCCTGAAAGAGGCGGGGGTGGTCGACGCCGGGGGTGCCGGCTTCCTGTTGCTGCTCGACGCTGCCCTGCACGTCGTGGACGGCCGCCCGTTGCCGGAGCCCACCGAGATCGAGGGCCCGGACCCGCTCGTGCTCGACGCGCTCGCCCACCGGGGTGAGGGTGACGTGTCCGAGCTTCGGTTCGAGGTCATGTACTTCCTCGACCTCGACGACGAGCGCATCGAGGACTTCAAGCAGGGATGGGGTGCGATCGGCGACTCGATCGTGGTCGTGGGCGGTGACGGGCAGTGGAACTGCCACGTCCACACCAACGACATCGGCGCGGCGGTCGAGGTGGCGCTCGACTGCGGTGGGCGGCCGCGGGGGATCCGGGTGACGGACCTGTTCGAGGAGGTGGCCGAGGAGCACCAGCGGCGCGAGGCGTCGATGGCCGGCCTGCCGGCGGTCACCACTGCGGTGGTGGCGGTGGCGTCGGGGCCAGGGATCAGCGAGCTGTTCGGTGCGCTCGGGGTGCAGGGCGTCGTCGGCGGCGGGCAGAGCGCCAACCCGTCGACGGCCGAGCTGCTCGCCGCAGTGGAGGCGGTGAACGCAACACAGGTGATCGTGTTGCCCAACAACAAGAACATCATCCCGGTGGCCGAGCAGCTGCCCGGGCTCACGACCCGTCGGGTCGAGGTGGTGCCCACCCGCTCGATGCCCGAAGCCCTCGCTGCGCTCGTCGTGTACGACCCCGAGGCTGCGGCGGGGGCGAACCGCGAGACGATGGCGGCGGCTGCGGGGTCGGTGGCCACCGGCGAGGTCACGCAAGCCGTGCGCGATTCTGGCGACCGGGTACGCGAGGGCGACTGGATGGGCCTGGTGCGCGGCGACGGGATCGTGGCCACCGCCGGGTCCGCCGTGGCGGCGGCGGTCGCGCTGCTCGAGCACCTGGTGGGCGACGAGGCCGAACTGGTCACCGTGCTCACCGGGGCCGAGGTCGACCCGGCCGACGTGGCGGCCGTGACCGCCTGGCTGGCCGAGGCCCGGCCCGACGTGGCGGTGGAGGTACACGCGGGGGGTCAGCCCCTTTATCCGTTCCTGTTCGGGGTGGAGTAGGGCGACGGTGGCGGGCGGGATCACGCTGCGTCAGCTCGCCGAGCGCCCCGTTGCCCAACTGAACGGGGTTGGTGAGCGGCGGCTCAAGGCGTTGGGGGAGATGGGGATCGCCTCGGTGCTCGACCTGGTCACCACCTATCCCCGCCGATGGGTGGACCGGACCAACGAGGCTCGTATCTCCGACCTGCGGCCCGGTGTCGAGGCGCTGGTGCTCGGCCAGGTGCGCTCGGTGTCGAAGCGGACCACCAAGTCCCGCAAGGCGTTGGTGACCGCAGTGATCGGTGACGGCTCGGGGCGCCTGACCGCCACGTTCTTCAACCAGCCGTGGCGGGAGCGCCAGCTCGCCGAGGGAACGCAGGTGGCGCTGTTCGGTCGGCCCGAGCTGTACCGGGGAGGGATGCAGCTCACCAACCCGCTGGTCGACCTGATCGGGGACCGCACCGGGCGGATCGTGCCGATCTACCCGCAGAGCGAGAAGGCCGGGCTCACCACCTGGGAGATCGCCGGGTTCGTCGAGCAGGCGTTGCGGCGCTGCAAGGAGCGAGGGATCGCCGATCCGGTGCCCGAGGGCGTGCACCGCCGCCTGGGTCTGCCGTCACGGCACGACGCGCTGGCCACGATCCACGAGCCGGCGACGATGCCGGCGGCGATGGCCGCCCGCCGCCGGCTGGCCTTCGACGAGTTGTTGCGTGTGCAACTGGTGCTGGTGCTGCGCAAACGGGCCATGGAACGCCAGTCGCTCGGCATCCGGCACGCCGTCGACGGCGAGCTCGTGTCGCGGTTCCACGGGTGCCTGCCGTTCCCGCTCACGGGCGCGCAGCGCCGGGCGATCACCGAGATCACCGCCGACCTGGCCGGGCCGCACCCGATGCACCGGTTGCTGCAGGGCGACGTCGGCGCCGGCAAGACGGTCGTGGCGGTGTCCACGCTGCTCGTCGCCGTGCAGGGCGGCCACCAGGGCGCGCTGATGGCACCGACCGAGGTGCTCGCCGAGCAGCACCACGCCGGGGTGCAACGCCTGCTCGACGGGGTGACCGTGCCCGACCCGGGGAACCTGTTCGGCGACCGCCCCCTGCGCGTCGAGCTGCTCACCAACCGGGTGACCGGGCAGGCCCGACGTGACGTGCTCGCCGGGTTGGCCGACGGCACGGTCGACGTGGTGATCGGCACCCATGCGCTCATCCAGGACGCGGTCGCGTTCCGCTCGCTCGGGGTCGTGGTCGTCGACGAGCAGCACCGCTTCGGGGTCGAGCAGCGCGCTGCGCTGCGGGAGAAGGCCGGTGTCGATCAGCGGACGGTGCCCGACGTGTTGGTGATGACCGCCACGCCGATCCCGCGCACCGCAGCGATGACCGTCTACGGCGATCTCGACGTGAGCGTCCTCGACGAACTGCCGCCGGGGCGCACCCCGATCGTGACCCGGTGGGCCAATGGTCCGGCCGAGCAGGACGCGCCGTGGGCAGACGTGCGGGCCGCGGTCGCCGCCGGGCACCAGGCCTACGTCGTGTGCCCGCTGATCGACGACAGCGAGAAGCTCGAGGTGGCCTCTGCGCAGGACACCTTCGCCCGGCTGTCGGCCGAGGAGCTGTCGGGGCTGCGCCTCGGGTTGCTCCACGGCCGGTTGCCGGCGGCGGAGAAGGAGCTCACCATGGAGCTGTTCCGCACCGGGCGGCTCGACGTGCTCGTCGCCACCACCGTGATCGAAGTGGGTGTCGACGTGCCCAACGCGACGGTGATGGTGATCCTGGCGGCGGACCGCTTCGGTATCGCCCAGCTGCACCAGCTGCGGGGCCGGGTGGGCCGGGGTGCCGTGGCGTCGTCGTGCTGGCTGGTGACCGGCGAGACCCCTGACGCCAACCCCCGCCTCGAGGCGCTGGTGGCCAGCACCGACGGCTTCGAGCTGGCCGAGGTCGATCTCGAACTGCGGGGCGAGGGCACGATCATGGACACCCGCCAGAAGGGCCGCAGCGACCTGAAGCTGGCGTCGTTGCGGCGCGACAAGGACCTGGTCCGTCTGGCGCGCGAGGTGGCATTCGAACTGGTCGACGCCGGGGCACCGGATGCCGGTTCGTTCCCGGCCCGGCATCCGGACCTCGCGGATGAGCTCGCGATGTTCTTCGACGCCGAGGACGAGGCCTTCCTGTTCAAGAGCTGAGCGCCGTCGCCCCGATGCGCACACGCGTTGTCGCGGTGACCGTGTGTTCGTTGGGCTGTGGACCCCGGGGTGCGGGATGCGGTGCACCGAACGATGACCGACCGATCCGACCCGAGGCCTAGATCCGCCCTTCGGCGATCGCCATCTCGATCCACGGGATGACCTCGTCGAGCATCGACTCGAGTGACGTCGTGCATTCGAACCCGAGCATCCGTTGGGCCTTCTCGACCGACGGCACCCGCTTCTGTACGTCGTACTCGTAGGCCTCCTCGCTGACGTACCGGAACGGCACGCCGGGGCCCTTGATCTTGCGCCAGATCACCTCGGCCAGCTCGAGCACGGTCGTGGAGCGATCCGTCGAGATGTTGAAGTCCTCGTTGAGGGCGGCCGGGTGCTCCATGCACGTCGCGATGCCCTTGGCCAGATCCCCGCCATAGGTGTAGTGGCGAACCTGGTTCCCCTCGCCCAGGATGTGCAACGGATCCTGGCCTCGCAGCACCTTTTGGACGAGATCGGGTACGACGTGGCTCATCGCAAGCTTCACGTTGCCCGACAACACCTCCACCTCGCCGAGCGCTCGCCCCTCACCAACGCCGACACAGTTGAACGGACGCACGATCGTGTACGGCAGCCCGTACTGCTGGTGCGCAGCCTTGGCGAAGTACTCGACGGCGAGCTTCTGGAAACCGTAGGACGACAACGGGGGTGGCACAGTGCGTTCGTCGCCTTCGACGCTGGGCCACCGGTCGGTCGACTCGAACACCATCGACGACGACAGGTAGGTCACCTTCTGGAGGCGACCCTGCTTGAAGGCCCGGATCGCGGCATCGCAGGAGGACGCCATGATGCGCTCGTTGGTGGCGAGCAGGTCGTAGGCGTAGGCATGGAAGTAGCTGATGCCGCCGATCAGGGCGGCGCCGGCGATGAAGTGGTCGCACTGCAGCAGGGTCGAGGTCATCAACTCGACGTCGCAGGCGTCACCCTCCAGCAGGGTGTAGCCGGGATGGCTGTCGTAGCTCTTGGTGATGCGCCCGTACTTCGAGTGGTTGTCGATGCCGATGACCTGGTGGCCTCGTGCCAGCAGCTCCTCGACGACATAGCCGCCGATGAAGCCCGACGATCCGGTGACACAGACGGTTGCCATGTGGTCAGCGCTCCTTGGGAACCTGTGTGGGGGATTGGTGGAAGCCGGGCAACTCGACGCGGGGGCCGAACGCGTACAGGTACCAGCGCAGGTAGCGGGGCAGCCAGGCCCAGATCTTGAAGTTGGAGACGCCGTACGTGCGCTCGAGCCAGATCGTGGGGATCTCGGCAACCGGCAGGCGGGCGCGTCGGGCCTTGGCCACCAGCTCGATGCCGATCTCGAATCCCTGGTCGCTCTCGATCCCCGCGGCGCGCACGAACGCGCTCGAATAGGCCTTGAACGAGTTCGTCGCGTCGCGGGTGCCGACGCGCGCCCCGTAGTACAGGCTGAGCCCGGCGAGCCGGGAGATGAGCCCTTTCAGGAACGGGCCGCCCACCTGCTGGCCGGTGCGCACGTACCGGCTCGCCGCCGCAACGACCACGCCGCGCTCGACGAGCCGGGTCAGCGCGTCGATCTGCATCGGGTCGTCGCACCCGTCGGCCATCGTCACGACGACGACCGGTGCCGAGGCGCGGTCGATGCCGAACCGGATCGCCTTTGCCGGACCGCGCCCGTAGGTGTTGAGCGTCGGCCGCAACCGGGGCTCGCGCTCGGCGAATCGCCGCAGCGGCTCCACGGTCGTGTCGGTCTCGCTGTCGTACACGACGAGGACCTCGCACGGCAGCGCCACCGATTCGAGGATCCGCTCGAGCACTGCGACGACGGCGTCACCCTCGTTGTACACGGGGATGACGATGGACACCCGCGGCGTCACACCTGCACACCCCGGCCGAGGACATTCCAGATGTCGACGACCGGCTGCTCGGGGCGAAGCGCCCGGTACGCGCGGTGCGGTGTTCCGATGACGAGGATGTCGGCCTCGTCGAGGACCTGCTCGAGGGGCACGAGATCGTGGTCCACCCGGACGTACGGGTCGCTGCACAGGACCCGTTGCGCCTTGAACCGCAGGATGCGACGCAGCTTGTAGGACAGACTCGAACGGATGTCGTCGCTGTCGCCCTTGAAGGCCATGCCGAGGATGCCGACCGTGCTGTGCCGCAGGTCGAAGCGTTGCTCCATGCGGGCCACCACGTACATCGGGAGGCCCTCGTTCACCATCATGCTCGCATGGCCGAGCGTGAAGTTGTTGTTGTTGAACGCGGCGAGCTGCATCGTGTCCTTGAACAGGCAGGGTCCGGCCGCGAAGCCGGCGCCGGGCATGTCGGACGCTCGGGGGTAGTCGAAGATGATCGCCTGGCGGATCCGCTCGAAGTCGAGCCCGTGCTCGTTGGCGATCATGAAGAACTGGTTCGCCGCAGCGAACTTGATGTAGCGCCAGGTGTTGGTGAACAGCTTGGTGAGCTCGGCCTCCTCGGGGCTCACCTCCACGACCGCAGCGGTGAGGTGGCCGAACAGTGCACCCGCGCGTTTGGTGGCCCGGTCCGTTCGGCCCGAGACGATCTGCGGGAGCTCGTACAGTTCCGTGAAGGCCTTGCCTTCGGCGATGCGCTCCGGGCAGAAGCTCACGTCGATGTCGAGGCCGAGGCGGGCGACGAGGTCTTCGACCAGCCGGGTCACGCCCGGGTACACCGTGCTGCGTAGCACCAGGTGTTGGCCGTCGCGCAGGTGTGGCGCAATCCCTTCGACGGCGCGGGGGACCGCCTGCGGATCGGGGTTGAGGTGTTCGTCGACCGGCGTGCCGATGACGACCACGACGTGCTCGGCGAGCCGCACCGTCGCCGGGTCCGTCGTGGCCCGGAACCGTCCGGCTGCGAGCACGTCGGCGAGTCGTCCGGTGGCTCCCGGCTCTTCGAACGGCATCGTCCCGGCCGAGACCGTCGCCACCACCTCGGTGTTCACGTCGAAACTCGCAACCTGCAGTCCCGCACCCGCGAGCGCAATGGCCAGCGGCAGGCCGACGTGGCCGCAGCCGCCCACGACGACCACATCGATCGGGAAGGTCACGGCGCCGGAGCATAGAGACTGGCGCCCACGCGCAACGGACCGATCGGGTGCGGGCCGGTCGTCGGCCCGGCGTCCCTGACAAGACCGGCACGAGTCGGGCAAGCTGACGGGGTGAACCTCGAACGCGTCTACGAATACCGGTTCCGGGACGTCGACGTGAATGCCCGGCGGACCGTGTGGGCGCAGATCGCCCGGTTCCTGTGGGAGCGCTACGAGCGCCCGGAGCGCGTGCTCGACACGGCGGCCGGCCTCGGTGAGTTCATCGCGCAGGTTCCGGCGAAGGAGCGGTGGGGGGTCGATCTCGTCGACCACGGCCTGAGTGCCCACCGGGACGTGCGGGTGGTCATCTCCCCGTTCGCCGAGGCCGGTCTCCCGGAACGTCACTTCGACCTGGTCTTCGCATCGAACGTGCTCGAACACCTCGCATCGCCCGACGAGGTGGCCCGCTTCCTGGGTCGGGCCCGGGAGCTGTTGCGTCCTGGGGGCCGCATGGTGGTCATGGGGCCGAACTACCGCTACTGCGCCGCCGAGTACTTCGACTGTGCCGACCACATCCTCGCGCTGACCCACGTCGCCGTGGCCGAGCACCTGTTCGCCGCCGGGTTCGCGGTCGACGACGTCGTGCCGCGCTTCCTGCCGTATTCGTTCCGGTCCCGTCTGCCTGCGTCGGCATCGCTCACGGAGGCCTATCTCCGGTTCCCGCCGGCCTGGCGGATCCTGGGCCGGCAATTCCTGGTCGCCGGTCGCGTCGAGCCGTGAGGCCGGCAGCACAGATCCGTCTCGCGCGCCGGTCGGTACTCGCCGGTGGCCTCTGGTTCGGGATCTGTGCGGTCGCCTTCGGCGTGCTCGACCGGCTCGGCCGGGGCACGACGTTCTTCTTCGACGAGTGGGAGGTCGTGCTCGAGGAGAACGACGGTCTGCGTGTCCTGCTCGAGCCGCACAACGGCCACCTGATCGTCGTCAACCGGCTCTTCTACCGGGTCCTGCTCGAGATCGTCGGGCTCGACACCTACCGTCTTGCGCGCTGGAGCGGCCTCGCCGTGCACCTGCTGGTCGCTTCCCTGCTGGTGCTGGTGGTGCGGCGCCGGGCCGGGACGGTGGCCGGTGTCGCTGCGGGCACGCTCGTCCTGCTGTTGGGTTCGGGGTCGGAGAACATCTTCTGGCCGTTCCAGATCGGATTCATGGGCAGCGTGGCGGCCGGACTCGGTGCATGGTTGGCCTACGACGCCCGGTCTCGCTGCGGCGATCTCGTGGGCGCGGCCTGCGTGGGGTTGAGCCTCGCGTGTTCCGGTGTCGGGATCGCCGTGACCGCCGGTGTCCTCGTGCGGCTGCTCCTCGAGCGCTCGTGGCGACGTTCGCAGCTCGCGCTCGGGGTCCCTCTCGCGCTGTACGGGCTGTGGACCGTGACCTACGGCACCGGGGAGGCGTCGATCGGCAACGCCCGGACGATGCCGTCCTACGTGTTCGACGCTGCGTCCGGTGCCATGGCGGGCATCGCCGGGCGGCCCGTCGACCTCGGGCGGCTCTTCCTCGGGGCGGCGCTGGTGGTGTTCCTGCTCGCTCTGGCCGGACCGGCGCGCCGGCGGGCCGGGATGCTCGCTGCGGTCAGTGTCCCGCTCGCGCTGTGGGCGCTCGCCACCCTCGCCCGTGCGCAGTACGCCGTACCGACGTCGAGCCGGTACGTGTACATCGGCGTCGTGTTCCTCCTGCTCGCAGCCGCCGAGGCCTCGGACGGTCGCCGCTACACCCGGGACCCGCTCGTGGCGATCGCGGTCGTCGTCGTGGCCGGTCTGTCGTTGTGGGGCAACGTCCAGCCCCTGCGCGACGGCGCTGGCTTCCTGCGGAGCTGGACCCGGTTCACCGGGCCCGAACTGCGGGCGATCGAATGGGCGGCGGCGACCGTGGCCTTCGACTATCGGCCCGATACGACGCGGATGCCGACGTTGCGTGCCGGCTCGTATCTTGCTGCAGCGGCCGAGTACGGGTCGCCGGCGGCCCCCGACGACGTGGTGCTGGGCTCCTCCGACGACGTGCGATGGGCCGTCGACCGGGTGCTGCGGGAGGCGTCGGGGGTGCGGGTGGCGCCGACCGGCGACACGGTGCCGTGCGAGGTCGGGATCCGCATGATCGAGATCCCGATCACCGGCGACCGGGTGCGGGTCGGCGTGGTCGGCGGGGCCGAATTGCGGATGCGGCGCATCGCCGAGCGCTTCCCCGACGAGCGGGTGTCGTTGCTACCGGCCGGCGTGTCCGAGATCGTGGCACCGCCGGTGAGCGCTCCGGGGCGATGGCTGGTCGAACTGCGGGCCACCGCGCCAGGTTCGATCTGCCCACCCTGACGACCGGACGCCACGACTCGATTCGAGCCGATCGTTGCGTGCTCAACCAGCCGGCAGCGCGTGGTGATCGAGCGCGCCCACCCAGACGAGGTGGTCGAGGAGTGCGGCCGCCACGCTCGGCGGGTGCTCGAGCGGTCCGAGATGGCCCACGCCGGGGATCGCGAGCGATCGGGCCTGCCGGATCCGGGCCAGCAGATCGGTCTGGCGGTCGGTGGTGGCGGGGGCCGAGCGCGCCCCGAACGCCAGGGTGGCCCGTAGCCCGGGTGGTGCGAGCAGGTCCACGGTGAGCTCGGCGCAGGTCTCGTAGACGGCGGCTTCGGTGTCACGCCGGCAACGGAGGCGAACCGTGCCGTCCGGCTGGTCCTCCACCCCGTGCTCGACGTAGGCGGCGAGGGAACCGGCGTTCAGCTCGGCGAGCGGGCCGCGCCCGGCGAAACGGGCGAGCGCCTCGGCCCGGGAGGGGAACACCTCCGTGCGGCGTCGGGCCCCGGCGACTGCGCTGCGGCGGCCCTCGGATTCGTCGGGCGGACCGGCCGGGAACACCGCCGGTTCGAACACGAACGCCGAGGCGAGCAACCCCGGCCGGTGAGTGGCGGCGAGCAGGGCGACGGCGGCGCCCACCGAATGTCCGAACAGGTGTGGTCGCTCGGGCAACGATCGAACGGCCTCGGCCACCACGGCTGCGAGGTCGAGGACCCGCATCACCTCGCCGTCGGCGAGCGGGTTGGCGCCGTGGCCGGGCAGGTCGAGCGCGACGACCCGCACGTGCTCGACGAGCCGCGCCACCAACGGTGCGTAGGCGCGGCCGTGGAAGCCGGTGGCGTGGGACACCAACACGAGCGGCCCCTGGCCGCCGAGGTCGTGGAGGACAGGCTGCACGTGCTCCGTTCGGCCCGCTCAGTGGTGGATGCCACCGTCGACGGTGAACTCCTGGCCGGTGCAGTACGACGACTCGTCGCTGGCCAGGAACAGCACCATGTTGGCGATGTCGCGGGGCTGACCGAAGCGGCCCAACGTGATGGCCCGCTCCATCTTCGCCCGGGTGGCCGGATCGGTCATGACCCGCGTGTCGGACACCATCGGGGTCTCGATCACGCCGGGGTGCACCGAGTTCACCCGGATCCCGTAGCGACCCCATTCGAGCGCAGCGTTCTTGGTGAGGCCGCGCACCGCCCACTTCGTCGTCGAGTACGCGCCGTGGCCGTTGACGGCCTCGAGGCCGGCCACCGAGGAGATGTTGACGATCGACCCCCCGTGGTCGCCGGCCCGCATCGCCGCTGCGGCGGTGCGCATCCCGAGGAACGTGCCGGTCAGGTTGATGTCGATCAACCGGTGCCACTCCTCCATGGTGGTGGCGTCGAGGCGCTTCACCAGGTCGATGGCGGCGTTGTTCACGAGCACGTCGAGTCGCCCGTGGCGCGCCACCACGCCGTCGACCACCGCGGCCCATCCGGCTTCGTCGCGCACGTCGAGGCGGACGTACTCGGCCCCGTCGATCGCGCCGGCGGTGGCCTCGCCCAACTCGTCGAGGACATCGGTGAGGATCACCGTCGCTCCTTCGGCGGCGAACAACGCCCCCTCCTCGGCCCCCTGGCCGCGCGCCCCGCCGGTGATGAGCGCCACCCTGCCGGCCAGTCGCCCGCCGTTCACGACAGCACCATCCCGGGGAACGTGCCGGCCTCGCGCCAGTCACGCAGGACCTCGAAGAAGGCGATCGGCCCCGCGCCGTAGCCGAACGAACTCCAGCCGTTGGGGTTCCCCTCCTGACCCTCGTTGTTGTAGTAGCCCGGCGTGCACTCCCGGTAGAAGCGCACCCCGAGCCGGGCCTTGTCGCGCATCTCGGCCAGCCAGCCGGCCTCGCCGGCGTCGGTGCACTCGACCACGTCGGCGCCCCGGTCCCGCGCAGCGGACAGGATGTGGGTGATGTGCTTGGCCTGCTCGTTGAGCGCATGGGGCACGCTCACGGTCACTGCGGTCTGGGTGAAGCCGAGGAAGAAGCAGTTCGGGAAGCCGCTCGTCTGCAGGCCGTGCATCGTGCGCATCCCGCCCGCCCAGTGCTGGGACAGCGACCGTCCGGCGCGGCCGACGATCTCGTAACCGGCCCGCCGGGTGTACGCGGTGCCGACCTCGAACCCGGTGGCGAACACGAGGCAGTCCAGCTCGTACTCGACGCCGTCGACCACGACCCCGTTCTCCGTGAGCCGCTCGACGCCGCGCCCGTCGGTGTCGACCAGGGTGACGTTCGGGCGGTTGTACGTGGCCAGGTACTCGTCGTGGTAACAGGGTCGCTTGCAGAACTGGCGGTACCACGGCTTGAGCTTCTCGGCGACGGCCGGGTCGGTGACGATCGCGTCGACCCGGGCCCGGACCTGCTCCATCTTCTCCATGTCGTAGAGCTCGAGCAGTTCGGCTCGTTCGGCCGGGCTGAGGCGGCGGCCGAGCTTCTTGGCCGCCGTGCGCGCCGCCGGGCCCATCAGGCGGCGGAAGATGTCGGTCCAGCCGTCCTGCACGAGATCGACCTCGGCGTAGCCGCCGGAGACGAGCACGTTGAAGTTGTCCATCCGCTCCTGCTGCCAGCCCGGCTGTAGCGAGCGCACCCACTCGGGATCGGTCGGGGTGTTGTTGCGCACGTCGACCGACGACGGGGTGCGCTGGAACACGTACAGGTGCTGGGACCACCGGCCGAGGTGCGGGATGCACTGCACGGCCGTCGCCCCGGTGCCGATGATGCCGACCCGCTTGTCGGCCAGCCCGGTCAGGTTCCCGTAGGAATCTCCGCCCGTGTACCGGTAGTCCCACCGGCTGGTGTGGAACGTGTATCCCCGGAAGTCGTCGATGCCGGGGATGCCGGGGAGCTTGGGCCGGTTGAGCGGACCGTTCGCCATCGCCACGACCCGGGCGAAGAACCGGTCGCCCCGGTCGGTGGACACCAGCCAGGCCCGCCGGTCGTCGTCCCAGCGAAGTTCGGTGATCCCGGTCTGGAACAGCGCGTCGTCGTAGAGGCCGAAGTGGCGGGCCACCGACCGGGAGTGCTCGAGGATCTCCGGGGCAAAGGGGTACTTGTGGCTCGGGATGCCGCCGATCTCCTCGAGCAGCGGCAGGTAGACGTACGACTCCACGTCGCACGCCGCGCCGGGATACCGGTTCCAGTACCAGGTGCCACCGACGTCGCCGGCCTTGTCGATCAGGCGGATCGAATCGAAGCCGGCCTCCTTCAGACGGCCGCCCATCAGCAGGCCGCCGAACCCGCCGCCGATGATGGCGACGTCGACGTCGCTGAAGACGGGTGCCCGGGTGAAGCCGGGCTCGACGTAGGGATCGTCGACGTAGCGGGAGAAGTCGGCCTTCACCTCGACGTACTGCTCGTTGCCGTCCGGCCGCAGGCGCTTGTCGCGCTCCTCGCGGTACTTGGCCCGCACGGCGTCCGGGTCGAAGGCGAACTGCATGTCGAGCAGCTCGGCGATCTGCGTGTCCACGTGGCCCCTCACGTCCTCCGGCGCACGCCGCCGGACGCGCGGCAACGTAGCGCGCGGCGCCGGCCCGCCACCCGGTGCGCCGGGGGGGGTCGGCCGGGTGGGTGGGGGGTCGGTTCCGTCAGTGGCGGGGCGCGAAGAACGCGCGCAGCAACGGCTCGAAGTGCTCGAGCGTCTCGCTGCGGTAGTCCGGGTCGAAGGCCACCTGGTCGTAGCGGGCGCAGAACTCCGCGGCGTGCTCGAAGTACGGCGAGGTGCGGAACGCCTCGCGGGCGTGGCGGTCGCCGCCGATCTTGTCCCAGAAGTAGTAGCCCTGGAACACCCCGTGGTGCTTGACCATGAAGTGATCGGCCTCGGACACCCGGCCCTCGACCATGGTGGCGGCGATCTCGGGGTGGAGCCGGCCCGGCGCCAACGTGTCGCCGATGTCGTGCAGGAGCGCGCACACGACGTAGTCGTCGCTGCGGCCGTCGCGCAGGGCCCGAGTGGCGGTCTGCAGGCTGTGCTCGAGGCGCGACACCGGGAAGCCACCGAAGTCGGCGCCCATGCGGCGCAACAGCCACAGTGCGTTGTCGGCCAGCATCTCCTCGACGAGGTGGGCCTGGGAACCGATGACCGCCCAGTCGGCGGGCGTCGACTCCTCGAAGGACTTGAACGTGGTGCGCACGGGCTGCTCGGCGATCGACATGCCCCCAGTCTCGCGCCGGGCGGCACGGCCGTAGTGTCCGACCATGGACGCACGCCGCGTGGTCGAGGCCTTCTTCGATCGGCTCGGGAGCGGGGGTGACGTCGACGGGTGGCTCGCGTTGCTGGCCGACGACGTCGTGGTCGACACCCCGTTCGACCCCGATCCGAACCGTCGCCACTTCGAGGGCATCGAGGCGGTCGCCCGGCGGTTCGGCGATGCCCGGCGCCGGATGCCGGCGCTCAGCTTCCACGACGTGGAGGTGCTCGCCACCGAGGACCCGCAGCGGTGGGTGGTGCCGTGCACGTCGACGGGCACGCTCGCCGACGGCTCGGCCTATGGCAACGTCTATTGCTGGATCCTGCGCGTGCGCGACGGCCGGGTGGCCGGGTGGACCGAGTACTTCGACCCGCTCCGGTTGCCGTCCCGGCCACGGTGACGGCGCGACCACGGTGACCCCGGGCCCCGGCGGGGCCGACCCCGGTACAGTCCGGCCCATGGGGGAACTCGACGGTAAGCGCATCGTGGTGACCGGTTCGACGCGAGGGCTCGGGCGGGGGTTCGCCCGGGCGCTGGGTGCGGCCGGCGCCGCAGTGGTGGTCAACGGCACCGACGCCGCCAAGGCCCACGAGGTGGCCGAGGAGATCGTGGGTGAGGGCGGCACGGCCGTTGCGGTGGCCGGCTCGGTCGCGGACGACGACGTGGCGGCGGCACTGGTGTCCACGTGCATCGAGCGCTTCGGCGGCATCGACGCGGTGGTGAACAACGCCGGCATCGTTCGGGACCGGACGCTCGTCAACATGACCCCGCAGGAGTTCGACGAGGTGATCGCCGTCAATCTGCGAGGCACCTGGTCGGTGAGCCGCCATGCGGCGAGGGCGATGAAAGAGGCCGGCGGAGGTCTGCTGCTGCAGGTGTTCTCCGGCTCGGGGTTCACGCCTTCGGTCGGCCAGACCAACTACGCCGCGTCCAAGGCGGGGGTGATGGGGATGCTCTACGCCTGGGACGGCGAGCTCGCCCGGTTCGGGATCCGCACCAACGCGCTGTGGCCGATCGCCGAGACCGACATGACCCAGGTGGTGTTCGACAACGCCCGCAAGCGGGCCGAGGCCGACGGACGCGCCGTGCCGGCACCGACGGAGATGGGCTTCGGGACGCCCGAGACCGTCGCCCCCGTGGTCGTGTACCTGTGCAGCGACCGGGCCGCGCACCTGCGCAGCCAGCTCGTCACGTTCAACGGCCGCAAGCTCGCGCTCTGGCAGCACCCGAAGGAGACCTGGGTCGAACGCAAGGACTCCTGGAGCCTCGACGAGCTCGACGCGGCGCTGCACGGCGCCGACGAAAAGGTGTACCGCCCGCAGATGTGACGGGCCGGGGCGGGCCGGGTCAGCTCAGCTCAGGTCGGCCTCGGTGAGCACCAGGTCCCAGCGGTCTCGGCAGTCCCGGCAGCGGTAGGCGGCCACGTCGCCGGCGAGCCACCCCGCCTCGGGGGCGAAGGTGATCAGGCGGGCCTCGCCGCCGCAGTCGACACAGGTGATGGACTCGGCGGGACCGGCGGGCATCACCGGACACGCTACCGGCGTCGGCGCGGGGTGCCCGGCTAGGTTGTCGGCCCATGGGTCAGCCCGTCGCCGTCGCCGTGAAGCCGAGCAGCACGCCCGGGATCGTCCGCTACGAGCTCAACCGGAACCTCGGCGGGATGGGCCACGACCGGTACCGAAGCCGGGACGAGGCCGTCGGCGACCGGCCGGCGGCCGAGCTGGCCCGCCGCCTGTTCGACACCGGCCAGGTCGACCGGGTGCACGTGTACCTGAACATGGTCACGGTCGACCTGCGCAAGGGGATGACGGCCGACGGCCTCGACGAGATCATCGAGAGCCTCTACATCTACTACCGGCCCGGCTTCGTGCCGCCCCCGCTGGTGATGCCCGAGGAGGTCGCACCCGCGGCCGCGGCGGCGGGGGGCGAGGTGGCCGCCGGCACGGATCCGCTGCTGGCCCGGGTGCCGGCCGAGCTGCTCGCCCGGTCGGCGGCGGCCAAGGCCAAGTGGTTCGAGAAAAAGAACGGCTGAACCCGACAAGTACCGTCCGAAATAGCGGAATCGAAGATCGCAATTCGGTTATGGTCTTTCTTGTGACGTCGGTCCCGGGGGACGGTTCGGCGTTGCAACCGTCCGCTCCGTAGCCTTCGGAGCACTCCGACGAAGCGAGCCGCTGCATGACGCACGAGGATCACGAAGACCTCAGATCGGCGTCCGACGCGAGCCGACAGCCGGGGGTGGTCACCCTCCAAGAGGCAGCCGACGACCTCGGTGTCCACTACATGACCGCATACCGCTACGTGCGGCTCGGTCTGTTGAACGCCGTCAAAGACGGTGGGGTGTGGCGGGTGTCGCGTGAGGCTCTCGATGCGTTCCGCTCGGCGGCCTCGGCCCCGGCGGCGAGCGCGGCGCCGGTCGGGCGCAAGAAGGCGCCGTGGGCCGAGCGGCTGGAGTTCTGCCTGGTCGCCGGGGACAACCGGGGTGCTTGGAACGTGGTCGAGGCGGCGTTGGCGGCCGGGATGGACCCGGAGGACATCTACACCCGGGTCCTGTCGCCGGCGATGGGGTCCATCGGCGCCCGCTGGTCGCGCGGGGAACTGGACATCGCCACCGAGCACCGGGCGAGCGGGATTGCGCTGCGTCTGATCGGCCGGCTCGGCCCGCGTTTCGTGCGCCGAGGTCGCACCCGGGGGTCGGTCCTGCTCGGGGCCCCGACCGGCGAGCTGCACGCCCTGCCGCTCGCCATGCTGTCGGACCTCGTGCGGTCCGGCGGGTGGGAGGTGTCCGACCTGGGGGCCGACGTGCCGGCGGAGTCCTTCGCCCGCGCCGCCCAGACCCTGCCCCGGCTGGTGGCCTGCGGGTTGAGCGTGACCACCCCGCTCGTGCTCGAGGCGGCCGAGGAGACCGTGCGCGCCGTGCACACGTTGGTGCCGGGGGTGCCCGTGGTGGTCGGGGGCCAGGCGATCGACGCCGACGTGGCCGCCCGGCTCGGGGCTGACGGGTTCGCCGGCGACGGTCGCAGCCTGCTCGCCCTGCTCGACGAGTGGTCGAAGCGCCGGATCGTCGCCGACGAGGAGGACGACGGCCTCGCCGGCTGAACTGCTGCGAACGCCTGTTCGCTAGACTGGAGACATGCGGAGTGCCGTCGCAGCGGAGCTGATCGAGCGGATCCGGCCGGTCGTGTTCGCGTCCGAACGGGTCGTGCCGGTGCTCGGACCGCTGGCCCCGCTGTTCGTCGAGGGCGGCCTCGCGCGCGGGGCGGTCGTGCGGGTGGCCGGTGCCGGGGCCACCTCGCTCGCCCTGGGGTTGGCGGCGGCCGCCACCCGCCAGGGGGCCTGGGCCGGTTGCGCCGGGCTCCCCGGGATCGGCCTGCAGGCAGCCGGCGAGCTCGGCGTGGCCCTCGAACGGCTGGTGGTGGTGCCCGAGCTGACGTCGGCATCGTGGGCGACGGTGGTCGCTGCCCTGATCGACGGGATGGAGGTCGTGCTCGTCGCCCCGCCGGCGGGTGCCCGCCCGGGCGACGGTCGCCGGCTCGCCGTGCGGGCGCGCGAGCGGGGGAGCGTGCTCGTGGTGGCCGGGCCCCGGGCCGACGGGTTCGAGGCCGGGGTGGTGCTCCGGGTGGAGGCCGGTGGCTGGTCGGGCCCGGCGGGGGGTGCGGGGCGGCTGGTGCAGCGCACGGTCGAGGTCGAAGCGCTCGGGCGGGGGGCGGCGGCGCGGCCCCGTCGGGCCCGGCTGCTGCTGCCCGGTCCGGGCGGCACCGTCGAACCGGCACCGGTGGCACCGGCGCGAGTCGGGCGGGTCGTGTCGTGACGGTGCGGACGCTCGCCGTCGGCTGTCCGGACTGGGCGGCCGAGGTCGCGGCCC
>JBEIFW010000008.1:0-35581 GCA_040382215.1 Acidimicrobiales bacterium | reverse complement strand
CTCGGGCTCCGCCACGACTTCGGCCTCGGGCTCCGCCACGACTTCGGCCTCGGGCTCCGCCACGACTTCGGCCTCGGGCTCCGCCACGACTTCGGCCTCGGGCTCCGCCACGACTTCGGCCTCGGGATCGACGACGGGCACCGGCTCGGCAACGGCGACCGGCCCGGCCACGACCACGGGCACCGGCTCCACCACGGCGACCGGCACCATCGTTGCAGGCTGGATCGTGACGGGGCGGGCGATCGGTGGAGACGTCGGCCGGTCGGGCGACGCGGACACCGTGACCGCCGCTCCCGGTGACGGGATGGTCTCGAGGTCGTCGGCTCGTTCCGGTTCGAGGGCGGCGAGCACCGCGAGGATCTGATCGATCCCGTCGCGCGCATGCTCGATCGCCGACTCGACGTCTCGCCGCCCGGCGTGGACCCGTTCGAGTTGTTGCAACGCAAGGTCGCGACGGCGGATCAGGTCGGCGAGCATCCGCTCCCGCAGGGCCTTCGCCTCGCTCACCATCGCCCGGCCCTCGGCTCGGGCGTCCTCACGGATCCGGTTCGCCTCCGACTCGGCGTGGATCAACGACCGGGAGGCCTCGGCCCGCAGGGATTCGCTCTCCTCAGCGGCCTCCTGGCGCATCCGGGCGACGTCGAGCTCCGCTCGCTCGCGCAGGCGGGCGGCCTCGTCGGCCGCCTCACGAACCAGGCGAGCGGCGCCGTCCTGGGCGTGGGTGCGGATCTCGGCCGCCGCCGACCGGGCCGTGGCGAGCACCTGGGCCGCCGCCTCTCCCAGTCGCCGCACGAGTAGGTCGTCGTCGAGATCCTCGGGAGCGCTCGCCCGGATCCGGAGGAACGCAAGCTCCGAGAGCGCCGCCGAGTGAACGACCTGCGCGCGTTCGAGTTCGTCGGCGAGCCCTGCGAGCCAGGAGCGGACCGCCTTCGGATCGAAACCCTTGCGGCTCAGGGGGAAGGTCGCCGATCTGAGCTCGTCCGGTCGGCTGCGCGGCGGATCGACGTCGGCCATCGCATCAACTTACGTCGGCGACGCCTCGAAAACGGGGAGCCTCGATCAAGCCACCGGCAGTCGGACCCCACCTCGCGCCGCCAACGCATCGAGCGCGTCGGTGATCGTGCGGACCGGCACGACCTCGAGCGTCGTACCCGCTGCGATGGCTCGGGCCTCGTCGACCTGGGATTGCGGCACGAAGAACACCGACGCGCCCGATCGCAACACGGCCTGGGTCTTCTGGGCGAGGCCGCCGATCTCGCCGATCGTGCCGGTCGGATCGATCTCGCCGGTCGCTGCGACGAGCCGCCCGCCGGTGAGTTCGCCTTCGGTGAGCCGATCGAGCACGGCGAGGGTGAACGGCAGGCCGGCGGACGGCCCGCCGACCGCACCGGTTGCGATGTCGACCTCGAAGGGGAACTCGAAACTGATCGAGCCCGGTGGCAACGGCTTGGGCCGGATCCCGAGGATGGTGCGGTCGCCGGAGCGGATGAGGGTCACCGGCACCGTCAGTCGCTGCCCGTCGGTTCCGGTGGTCGAGCCTCGCAACACCGTCACCTCGACGACGTCGCCCGGAACCCGACCGGCGATCGCCGCCGACAGATCGGGCACCAGGTGCACCGGTCGGCCGTCGACGGCGACGATCAGATCGTTCTTCTGCAGGACGCGGCCCGCCGGCGCCTCGCGCGCACACGTCGACCCGTCGGCTGCCGCCTCCTCGCAAGCGATCCGGTCGATCTGCACCCCGCCGTTGCGCACGGGCACGTCGATCCCCAGGGTGCGCATCGCAACGTAGGTCGCGAGTCGCTTGGAATCGCCCATGAGGCGCAGGTTCTCCTTGCGCTCCTGTTCCGGAGTGCGGTCGCCGAGCAGCTCGCGGGCCGTCAACAAGTCGACCACCCGAGGGTCGGCGTCGCGCAGCACGAGTCGATCGAGCCACGACAGCGACGGGATCGAGACCGTCACGAACAGGACGTCACCGGCACTGTCGAACGCCTGTCGGCCGGTCACCCGGACGCGACCCTCGGTACCGGCAGCGGCCCCGGGCACGATGGCGTAGCCGAACACGATCTCTTCGGTCGTGCTCGGATCAGTGCGCGTGGCGCGCACCTCACTCGGCGGGCCGAGCACCGACAGCACGAGCACCCCGACGGGCATCACCGCTGCAAGGCCGATCGACACCATCACCCACCAGGGTGCGCGTCGTGACACGGGTCGAGCAGGTGGGCTCGGTACGCTCACCGGCCAGGTGTCCTCGTCCGCCATCACCGTCCCTGCGATCGTCGTTGCGGTCGTTGCGCTGGCGACGCTGATCGCCATCGATCGGCGCAAGCCTGTCAGAGAGCGAGCCGTGGCCCCACGCGGCCCGGGTGGTCGAGCGCCGGCCGTCCGATCGGTCGTTCAACGCCCTGCGGTGCTCACCCGGCGAACCCCCCTGTGGCGTCGGGTGCTGGCGCTCGTCGGTCTCGGTTCCATGAGCGTCGTGGCCGGCGTCGTGATCGCCGTCATCGTCGGGGCGCTCGCCGCCGCAGTCCTCGTTGCGCTGACGAGCGCCGTGGCCTCGTGACCGTGCCGGAGCGGCGCGCCGTCGCCGAGGCCGGACACCGGGGCGACATCCCGACGGCGCAACAAGGGCTTCGAGCACCGGATCCGACGGTGCGCGCCACGGCACTCGGTGCCCTCGATCGCATCGGCATCCTGGACGACGCTGCGCTCGCCGGTGCGTTCGCCGACCCGTCGCCCGTGGTGCGCCGTCGTGCCGCCGAACTCGCGGCCCGCCGACCTGCAGTCGGACTCGGGACGCTCCTCGCCGACCCGGACCCCGCCGTGGTCGAGATGGCGTGCTGGGCGTGCGGCGAGCAGGAGCGGACCGATCCGGTGCCGACCCTGGCCGAACTGGCGACCGGCCACTGCGATGCACTGGTGCGGGAGGCGGCGGTCGCTGCGCTCGGCGCTATCGGCGACGACCGTGGCCTCGAGGCGATCCTCTCGGCGTGTGAGGACAAACCGGCCGTGCGGCGTCGGGCGGTGCTCGCGCTCGCCCCATTCGACGGACCTCGGGTGGACGCTGCGCTCGAGCGGGCGCGCCAGGACAGGGATTGGCAGGTCCGTCAGGCGGCCGAGGACCTGGCATGACCGGCGTGTCACCCGGGGTACCACCGGCCGCGACGCGCCGGCGACTCGCCCCGCTCGCCGCACTCGCCGTGCTTGCGGCGGTCGCCAGTGCGGCGTGCGCCGCCACCGAGCCGCCCGCCGCCGCGCCCACCACCCCGAACACTGCAGGTTCGAGCATTGCCACCCTGGCAGGCGCCACGGCGGCGGTCTCGCCGAGCGCGCCTTCCGGCGTCTTCGCCGCAGTCCCTGAGGAAGCGGGTGCGCTCGCGCAGTACCTGGTCGAGGCCGAACGCGCCGTGCGGAATCCTGCCGTCGATCCCGCCGGCGCCACCGCAGCGGGACGGCAGCTGCAGTTGGGCTACAGCCGACTCGGCTCACGACCGGCCCTGATCGAGTCGGTCCGTGCCCTCGTGCCCGATGACGTGCGGTTCCCGTTCGAACAGAACCTCGCCGCCCGGCTCGCACCCCCGGACGTGCCACCTCGGCCGGCCGGCTCGACCTTGCCGGCTTGGCAGATACGAGAGCCGCGACCGGCGGCCGAGTTGCTCGGCTACTACCGCGAAGCCGAGGCACGCACCGGCATCGGCTGGCAGTACCTGGCGGCGATCAACCTCGTCGAGACCCGCATGGGCCGCATCGTCGGCGTGTCATCGGCGGGCGCAGTCGGCCCGATGCAATTCCTGCCCTCGACCTGGACCGAATGCTGCACGGGTGACCCCTGGAACGACCGCGACGCGATCCTCGGTGCAGCGACGTACCTTCGGCGGCGCGGCGGCCCGACCGACATGACCAAGGCGATCCTGGGCTACAACCCGAACCGCCGGTATCTCGCCATGGTGACGGCGTACGCGGCCGTGCTCGCCGCCGACGAGCGGGCCTATCGGGGGTACCACGCCTGGCAGGTCTTCTGGGACACGTCCGCCGGTCTGGTCCGGTTACCGGTCGGGTATGCCGCCGACGCTCCGGTCGACGCTGCGACCTACCTGCGGGACCACCCGCAGGACGGTGCCTGAACAGGTCGGTTGCGTCGTCAACGAACCCGGAGTTCTCGCAGCCGGGCCGGTCACCGCTTCACCGCTTCACCGCCCGGAGCGTGTAGGTCGCCGCGAGGCGCTCGGGCCTCGTCTTCAGACGCCACTCGCCGAGTTCGTCCATCACCATGCAGTCACCAAGGGCGTTCCACGGCACGGAGTCATGCTCCTCGAACAGGGTGATCTCGAATCCGGCCTGCCACAGGCCGTTGAAGATCTGGGCCAGCCCATGGTTGAACGACACCAGGGACGGGCTGGCGAGCGGCTCGTCGTGAGCGACGTAGCTGTACTGCTCGACGAATTCCTCGCCCTGGGTCTCGAAATAGGGGTAGTCGACGGTGACGAGCCCGTCGGGCCTCGGGTCGCACAGCGACCACAACATGGGATGCCCCTCCCGGATGAACAGCTCGCCGCCAGGCTTGAGCAGCGCAGCCACCACCTGCGCCCAACGGGCCGCACTCGGGATCCAGCAGAGCGCGCCGATCCCGGTGTAGACGAGGTCGAAGGCACCCGTCGGCAACACCTCGGCGGCCGAGTAGAGCTCGGCCTGGACCCACTCGGCGTCGGCTCCGATGTCACGGGCGAACTCGCGCGCAGCTTCGAGTGCAGGGGCGGAGAAATCGAGCCCCGTGACCTGCGCTCCGAGCCGATGAAGCGACAGGGTGTCGTCACCGATGTGGCACTGGAGGTGCACCACCTTTTTGCCCGACAGGTCACCGAGCCGAGGGAGGTCGAAGCGAACGGTCGACGAGAGGTGATCGGGATCATCGCGGAACCGCTCGAGGCCGAAGCTGCGCACGTGGTGGGGCACACGGGCATCCCAGTTCGCACGGTTGATGGCGAGGTAGTCGTCGTCGAGCCGCTCCATGCCGTTGCTCGGTCCTCTCGGGTCAGGCGTCGAAGTCGTAGCGGTAGACGTCCATATGAATCCTAAGGCTATGAGCGCAGATAGATGAGGACGAACGGCGCTGGGCTGCTCGACGACCGGGCCCTCGCCGACGCCTTCGCCGGCGCCTCGGCGACCGTGCGACGCCGCGCCGCCGAACTCGCCGCCCGGCGACCCGCCGTGCAGGTGGCTCGGCTGCTGGGCGACGCAATTCCCACGGTCGTCGAGATGGCCTGCTGGGCCTGCGGCGAGCAGGAGCATCCCGAACCCGGGCCGGGCGCTGGCCCGCCTCGCCACCGCCCACGACGACGTGCTCGTTCGAGAAGCAGCGGTCGCGGGCTCGACGCCATCCTCGCCGCCTGCCGGGACAAGCCCGCCATCCGACGTCGTGCGGTTCTGGCGCTGGCGCCGTTCGACGGCCCCGAAGTGGACGAGGCGCTCGCACACGCCCTGGCCGACAAGGACTGGCAGGTGCGTCAGGCGGCCGAAGACCTGTCCTGACGGGAAGGCAGGCGGGCGGTGCTCAGCGGGCGCGCACACCGCGGGCGCCCACGGCGCCGCGCAGGCCTACACAGCCGACGCATCCGATGCAGCCCACGCAATCGATACAGCCGATGCAGCCCACGCAGCGGGTGCAGCGCAGGCAGGCGATCGTCGCCACACACCGGGTGATCGCCGCCCCGAAGAGCGTGAGCACGCTGCCGCGCACCCCGGCGCTGCCCACGGTCGCCACGCTCCCGGCGACCGCCACCGACCCGGCCGTCGCCGCGCTTCCGGCCACTGCCACCGAGCCCGCCGTCGCCGCACTCCCGGCCACCGCGACCGACCCTGCGGTGGCCACGCTGCCGGCCACGGCGATCGATCCCTGCACGGTGACGGATCCGGTGACCGCCAGACACTCGACCGTCGGCATGGGTGCTCAGTCCTCCAACGAGTAGCGGTAGACGTTCGTTTCGCGAGCCACGAAGCCGAGGCGCTGGTACAAGCGGTTGGCAGCCTCGCGCGACGGGCGGGACGTGAGGTCGACCGTCTTTGCGCCACGCCGCGCCGCTTCATCGAGCGCCGCCCGGTTGAGTTGCTCGCCCACCCCATGGCCGCGCGCCGCTTCATCCACGACGACGTCCTCGATCCATGCCCGCAGTCCGGTCGGGATCCGGAACAAGGCCAAGGTCAGCGACCCGACGATCGATCCATCGACCCGACATACGAACAACACCGTGGCTGGTGACTCCACGATCTCGGCGAGTTCGCCGGCCGTGGGCGCCGGGGACGAGCGAGACAGCTGCGGGAGCAGGTGGGCGATCGCATCCACCAACTCGGGGCTGACCTCACGGACGACGTCGACGGTGACGATGGCCATCGCTTGACCGTAGCGGCGGGTGCCGGGCCGGCGGTGCGAGAGCGGTACCGTCCGGTGGATGGGCACCCTCTCCGACGCCGTCCTGCGCGAACGCGCCCGGCGCCTCCGTGATGCCGTAGAGCCGATCTGCGGGAACGTGTACTTCGCCCCCGAAGCCCAAGCGGGCTACGCCGAGTACGGGTTGTCGTGGTGGCCGGGCTACTTCGGGAGCCGAGGGGCATGCTTGGGTCGGGTTCCCGGCGCCGTCGTCGCCAGTGCCTTCGGGGTGTTCAATCCGGCGATCGTCGTACCGGCCGTCGACGAAGCATGGGCCAAGGCAGGCCCGGCGGCGCTGTTGTCGGCTCGCGAGCGCGGAGCCGTCGCTTCACTGACCCGGATCCTGGGCGCCGATCCGCCTGGCGCCGAACGGGCAACGGAGCTCCTGCGACGCGGCGCCGACGCAGCCGGTTTCGAGGGCCGCTCGCTGTTCGCCGGGCTCCGTTCCCTCGGTTGGCCTGGCACGGTGCTCGGCGACCTGTGGCGGTCGTGCGACCTCGTACGCGAGCACCGGGGTGACACGCACATCGCCGCCTGGACAGCCGCAGGATTGTTCCCCGTCGAGGCCCAACTGTTGATCGAGTTGTGGTGGCGGATGCCGGCTCGCGTGTACACCCGAACCCGCGGTTGGTCGGAGGAGGCGATGGACGAGGGCTACACGTCGCTGAAGGACAAAGGGATCGTGGACGCATCGAACGAGTTCACTCCGGCCGGGGTGTCGTTCCGGGAGGCGGTCGAGTGGGCGACCGACGCCGGGGAGCGCAGCGTGCTCGAGGCGATCGGCGACGACTTCGACGAGCTGCTCGAGCTGCTCACGCCCTGGGCCGAAGCGGTCGTCGCGGCCAAGGGCTACCCCACCGATCCCCGTACTGTCACCCGTATCTAGGAGCTTCCGTGCCGGCCATCGCTTCGTCAACCGACGCTCCCGTCGCTCGGCGGCTCGCCGCGCTGATCGAGCCCGTCGTTGGTCAGGTCTACTTCTCGCCCGAATGCCATGAGGGCTACGTCCGCCTCGGGTTCAACCCGAGCCCCGGGTTCGCCGGCGGTGTGGCCCTTCCCGACGGGCCGGCCTACTTCACGAGCCGGGGGTCGGTCATGGGCCAGGTCCCCGGAGAGCTGGTGGCCTCGGCGTTCGCCGTGTTCAACCCGACGGCCGTGGTGCCTTCGGTTACGTACGGCTGGACTCTCACCGACGCCCCGACGATCTGCGCCGCCCGAGATGCTGGTGCCGTCGCACAACTCCGACGTCTCCTCGGCGCGGCGCCGGCCGGGCTGACCCGTGTCACGGAGCTGTTCACCCGCATGACCGACACGCTGACCCCCGAAGGCCGTCCGCTGTTCGCAGGCCTTCGGAGCCTCGGGGTACCGGACGACCCGATCGGGGCGATGTGGCGCCACGGCGACCTGCTGCGCGAGTACCGGGGTGACAGCCACACGGCGGCCTGGGTCGCAGCCGGATTGGACGCCGTCGAGATCGGGCTGCTCACCGAACTGTTCCTCGGCTTGCCGATCAAGTCCTACATCCGAACAAGGGCTTGGTCGGAGGACCAGTTGGCCGCAGGGGTCGAACGGCTCCAGAGCCGCGGACTGCTCGGCGAGGACGAACGCTTCACCGATGCCGGACGCGCGTTGCGCGAGGAGGTCGAGCTGCGCACCGATGCTGCGCTCGATCGAGCAGTCGCCGCCCTCGGTACGGACGTCGAGGAACTTTTCGGACTGCTCGGGCCGTGGGGTCGAACGGTAAGGGCCGGGGGTGGCTACCTGGCTGGAGGCGCCGACGACCTGGCGAGACGGGGAAGCGGGATGACGGCCGACGACGAACAGGGAGCAGCGCGTGACTGACGTCGAATTCTTCTGGGATCCGGTGTGCCCCTGGGCGTGGATCACCTCATGCTGGATCCGGAACGTGCAGGCCGAGCGACCGACGATGTCGGTGGACTGGCGCTTCATCTCGCTGCGGATGGTGAACGCCGGCAAGGACTACGACAAGGACTTCCCACCCGGGTACACCCTCGTGCACGGCCGCGGGTTGCGCCTGCTCCGGGTGGCCGCAGCCGTGAAGGCCGCTGGCCAGCCTGATCAGGTCGGCGCCCTCTATCGGGCGTACGGCCTCCAGATGCACAACGGCGGCAACCGTGAGTACTTCGACGATCCCGACAACCTGAGGGCGACGCTGCAAGAGCTCGGCCTGGCGGCCGAGCTCGCCCGCGCCGTGGACGCCGCCGAGTTCGATGCCGAGATCCAAGCCTCCACCCACGAAGCGCTGGCGCGCTGTGGCGGCAACGTCGGGACGCCGATCATCTCGTGGCAGCCACCCGATGGACCGAGCTTCTTCGGCCCGGTGATCTCGAAGGCGCCGAGCGGACCGGAGGCGGTTCGTCTCTGGGACGCGATCACGGAACTCGGCGCGAACCCGTGGTTCGCCGAGCTGAAGCGCTCGGTGCGAGCACGACCGATCTTCGACTGACCATCGGGTCAAGCCGTCCCCTTCCCCCTCCCCATCCTTCGCAGGGGTACCGCCCTGCCCCCCTCTCCTTGACCCGCCCTATGGGGCGAATCGTTGACGATTCGCCGAGCGATAGGAACGCACGGCGGTATTCCTCACGCCCTCAGTGACGGCGACCCCCTCGAATCGTCAACGAATCGCCCTATACGGTCGGAATTTCGGGCAGTGGGGGAGTGATGGGCGCAGCGGCGTTGAGACGTCCTGCCGATTCTGCTGCCTCATCCGTGCAACACCGTGGTGAGACGCTTCCGCCATCGGGTAGAGGTCGACATCACCGCACGGTCTCGATCACCGACGTTGCTGCGCAGCGCGGCCCTTCCAGCTTCCGAGGCCGAGTCATGCCCGACGTCGATGGCAATCAGTTGCCACCCCGCCCACCAGATCCCACGACTGCACTCGCATCCGTTCTGGGCCGGCTTCGCCTGCCCCTGCGTCGCTATCACGCCAACGCCGGCGTGCGCGCTCGTCTCGTGCTCGAACGTGCCGCAGTGCTCGAGCGCCTTCGACGTCTCGACCGTGCGGTCGTGGCCCTCGGCCAACGGCGCCGGGCCCTGCTCGCCGAGGTCGCGTCGATCGACGACGTCATCGCCCCCCGCACCGAGTTCGGCGGTCGGCGCCGGCCCAAACCCGACGCTCCAGCCCTGGCTCCCGTCGCGCCGGATGCGTTCCCTGTCGCAGGCGCCCGGCTGCGGGAGGTCTGTCGTTCCTTGCTCCAGCGGCACGGCGAACGCACCCTGGTCGATCTGCACAGCCTCCTCCATGAGCACGGCTATGTCATCGGCCATCACCAACCGGTCAAGCACCTCGCCGACATGCTCCGGTACGAAGTGCTGGCCGGACGCGCCTCGAGGCCCCGGCGAGCGACCTATCGCGTTGCCGGATCGCCGGACGCGCCCACCGTCCCACTGCCGGGCTACGACGGGTCGATCCGATACAGCGGACCATCGAGCGAGGCCGCATAGAGCTCGCCGTCGGGACCCTGACCGAACCCGACGATCGCCTTCGCACCGCTTGCGATCGGCACGGCCTGCGATGGCGAGGCCGGGTCCAGCGCTCGGATGCCGGAAACGCAGTAGTCGGCAAAGACGTACGCACCGCGCAGCGCTGCGATCCGTTGCCCCCGGTACACGACACCCCCGGTCACCGAGCACCCCAACTCCCCGTGCCGATACTCGTGCAACGGCGGAACGGCCCCGTCAGCCGAAACGTCCTCGTTGAACCGCGCAGATCCTTCGAATGCGCTCCACCCGAAGTTCACTCCCCTGCCGCCACCGTCGATCGCCCGTGCCCGGTTGACCTCCTCGAGCGCGTTCTGACCGACATCGGCGATCCAAAGGTCACCGGTCGCTCGATCGAAACTGATCCGCCACGGGTTGCGCAGCCCGACGCTCCAGATCTCCGGCTTCGCATCCGCCCGACCGACGAACGGGTTGTCTGCCGGCACCACATAAGAAGCCGAGCCTGACGGCCGAGGGTCGATCCTCAACAGCTTCCCCAACCAGGTATTCAGCTTGTCCGAGTAGCGCTGCGGATCACCACCGGCCCCGCCGTCACCGAATGCGACGTACAGCATCCCGTCCGGCCCGATGGCGAGGTCGCCGCCGTTGTGGTTCGGGTAGGGCTGCGAAAGCGACAGCACCTGCCGACGAGTCGACGGATCGGCCAACCCGCTCGCCGTCATGGCGTAGGCATCGACGATCGAGGTCCCGGTGGGGTCCGTGTAGTGGACATACAGCGACGACCCATCGACCGAGAACACGGCTCCGAGCAAACCCCGTTCGCCGCCCGCCCGGGTCCGGGTGGTCATGTCGAGCAGTGGCGCGCTGGCCACTGCGCCGTCGCGCACCGTCCGGATCCGGCCCACCCGCTCGACGACATGAACACTGGTCGAGTCCCCCGGCCGCGCGAGAACCGACACCGGTTGGTCGAACGTGCCGACCTGCGTGAGCCGCACACGAAGCCCGCGTAGGGCCGGCGTCGCCGACCCGGTCGACGGGATCGAGCTCGTCGAGCTCCCCGTCGTGGGCGCCCCCGGACGTGCAGTCGAGGCCGGCCCCGCAGGAGCCGCGGTTGCTGCTGCAACGACCGACGTCACCGCCGGAGCACCCGCATCACCATCGTCGGAACCGCACCCCACGAGTACCCAGCCCAGACCGACGACGAGACCAACAACGAGGTTCCGGTTCACGGCGTGCTCCTTATCAGTCCTTCCTGGACGACCGAGACGACGAGGTTCCCGTCGTGGTCGTAGATGAACCCGTACGAGAGCCCACGAGCGTTCGATGTCGTCGGCGTTCCCTGTGCGTAGAGCAACCACTCGTCGGCCCGGAACGGTCGGTGGAACCACATCGCATGGTCGAGACTCGCCATCTGAAGATGGGTGTCGTACCAGGTGAAGCCGTGTGGGAGCAGCGTCGTGTCGAGCAGCGTCATGTCCGACGCGTAGGTGACGATGCACGCATGCAGCACCGGGTCGTCGGGGAGCCGGCCGTCCGCTCGCAACCACACCTGCTGGAAGGCGGAACGCTTCTGGTGCGAACCAGGCTCCACGAAATCGACGTAACGCAGGTCGATCGGTCGGGGTCGGTCGTACCAGGGGCCGAGCAGGTGCTTCCACGGTGCCATCCGGGCCCGGAAATCCGGCAGGGACTCGGGTGCCGGCATACCCGCCGGCGCCGGCAGCTGATGCTCGAGCCCCTGCTCGTCGACGTGGAAGCTCGCCTGCAGGTTGAAGATCGCCTGCCCGTGCTGGATGGCCACCACCCGACGCGTGGTGAAGCTCTTGCCGTCGCGGATCCGGTCGACCAGGTACAGGATCGGCACCATCGGATCACCGGGGCGCAGAAAGTACGCATGCAGGCTGTGAACCTGCCGGTCCGTGTCGACCGTGCGGGCGGCCGCTACCAGCGCCTGCCCGGCGACCTGCCCACCGAACACGCGCTGACGGTTCTCCTGGGGCGACGTGCCTCGGAAGACGTTCACCTCGATCGATTCGAGATCGAGCAGATCGACGAGGTCATCGAGGGCACCCATGCGGAGACGATTCTCGCGTAGCGCCACCGTGACGCGTCCTCACGCGCCCTACGTGTCCCGTCACCGCCGGCAGCAGACCTAACGTGCCGGCATGTCCTTGCTCGACCTCAACCCGGACCAGCTGCTCAGCACCACCCGAGCCGTGCGTAAGCGGCTCGACTTCTCCCGGCCGGTCTCCGACGACCTGATCCGCGAGTGCGTCGCCGCCGCCCAGCAATCGCCTGCGGGTTCCAACAACCCGACGTTCGCCTTCGTCGTGGTCCGCGACGAGGCCAAGCGCAAGGCGATCGGCGAGATCTACCGGCAGTGCTACAACGTCTACAAGTCGCTCGACGGGATCTACATCCGCACGATCGACAAGGGATCCGAGGACGCGAACGCCCAGCAGCAGCGGTCGGCCGACTCGGCGGACTTCCTCGGGGAACACATGGGCGACGCCCCTGCGCTCGTGATCGCGTGCTCGCTCGCCGGGCGGACCGACGACAAGCCCGGCACGTTTGCTGCGTCGATGATGGGCAACGTGCTCCCGGCGATGTGGAGCTTCATGCTCGCCGCCCGGGCACGCGGCCTCGGCACCTGCTGGACGACGGTCCACCTCTTCCAGGAGCAGGCCGCAGCCGAGGTGCTCGGGATCCCCTTCGACGCGGTCCAGCAGGTGTGCCTCACCCCGTTGGCGTTCACAAAGGGAACCGAGTTCAAGGCGGCCGCCCGACCCAACCCGGATTCGGTCATTCGGTGGGACGGCTGGTGAACCGGTGATCGAGCCCGGCCTCCGGGCTGCAGCGCTGGCCGCGACGGGTTTCATGCCACCCGAGGAGGGTGACGCCCTGTTCGACTGGGCGGTTCGGGCCGGCGCCGCCGTGCCCACCGCACCGTTCCTCGAGGTCGGCTCCTACTGCGGGCGCTCGACGGTCTGGCTGGGAGCTGCGGCCCGGACGGTCGGGACGGTGGTGTTCGCGGTCGACCACCACCGCGGGAGCGAGGAGAACCAAGCCGGGTGGGATTGGCACGACCCTGGCCTGGTCGACCCCGCCACCGGCAAGATGGACACGCTCCCGAAATTCCGGCACACGATCCATGACGCCGGCCTCGAGGACGTCGTGGTTGCGGTGGTCGGGCCCTCACCAGTGATCGCCCGCCACTGGCGAACGCCGTGTGCCTTCGTGTTCATCGACGGGGGCCACGGCGTGGATCCGGCCCGGGCTGACTACGCCGGATGGACGCCGCACGTGGCTCCCGGCGGGTTGCTCGCCATCCACGACGTCTTCCCCGACCCCGCCGATGGCGGCCGACCGCCCTACGAGGACATCTACCTGCCAGCGATCGCCAGCGGCCTCTTCGTCGAGGTTGGCGCCCACGGCAGCCTCCGCGTGCTCGAACGACGCTGGGACTGAACCGTGCCGCCCCGCCCTGAGGACCGCCGGTGGGTGCACGCGGCGATCGCCAAGCTCGAAGCGGACATGCACCGCTCGGCCGACACCCACCTGATCGTCTACCCGCTACCGCCCGAGTGGGATATCGACCTCTACCTGAAGGACGAGTCGACCCACCCGACCGGATCCCTGAAACATCGTCTCGCCCGCTCACTGGTGCTCTACGGCTTGTGTGACGGCCGGATCCACGAGGGAACCACGCTGGTCGAGGCCTCGTCGGGCTCGACGGCGGTCAGCGAGGCCTACGTCGCCCGCATGCTCGGCCTGCCATTCGTCGCCGTCATGCCGGCGGCGATCTCCCCGGAGAAGATCGCCGCCGTCGAGCACTACGGCGGCACCGTGCGCCTCGTCGACGACCCGACCGCCATCTACGACGAGGCGGCCTGTATCGCCGAGGCCACCGGCGGCCACTACCTGGACCAGTTCACCTTCGCCGAGCGGGCCACCGATTGGCGCGGCAACAACAACATCGCGGAGTCGGTGTTCTCGCAGCTCGCCCTCGAGCGTCACCCCGTACCCCGCTGGATCGTGGTCGGCGCCGGCACCGGCGGTACGTCGGCCACCTTCGGCCGGTACCTCCGTTACCGCCGGCACGACACCGAACTCGCCGTGGTCGACCCCGAGCGCAGCGTCTTCGGCGCGTACTGGGCCTCCGGCGATACGACCCTGCAGCTACAGGCTGCGAGTCGCATCGAGGGCATCGGCCGTCCCCGGGTCGAGCCGAGCTTCGTGGCCGAGGTCGTCGACCGGCTACTCGCCGTCCCGGACGCGGCGTCGATCGCAGCGATGCGCCACTTGTCGAGCGTGCTCGGCCGACGGGTCGGCGGCTCGACCGGGACCAACCTGTGGGGTGCGTTCACGCTCATCGACGAACTGCGAACCCGGGGCGGGGCCGGCAGCGTGGTAACCCTGATCTGCGACCCCGGCGATCGGTACGGCCACACCTACTACGACGACGGGTGGGTCCGGGCTCAAGGCCTCGATCTCGTCGGTCCGACGGCGGCGATCGAACGGTTCCTCACCGGTGGGAGGCTGACCGCATGAGCGGCCCGCTGTCCGGGATCCGTGTGCTCGACCTCACCAGCGTGATCATGGGGCCGCTCGCCACCCAGACGCTCGGCGATCTCGGTGCCGACGTCATCACCGTCGAGTCCGAACGGGGTGAGACCAACCGGGTGATGGGCCCTGGACCGCATCCGCAGCTGTCGGGCGTCTCGCTCAACCTCCTTCGAAACAAGCGGAACATCGGCCTCGATCTCCGTCAGGAACAGGGCCGACAGGCGTTCCTGCGCCTCGCTGCCCGAAGCGATGTCGTCGTGACGAACCTCCGTCCAGGTCCGCTCGCCCGATTGCGACTCACCTACGACGACGTGCGAACCGTACGACCGGACATCGTGTTCTGCCAGGCGCACGGCTTCCCCTCCGAGCACGAGCGCGCCGACGACCCGGCCTACGACGACGTCGTGCAGGCCGCCTCGGGCATCCCCGATTTGTTCGTCCGGTCGGATGGCGAGCCCGCCCTCGTGCCGACGCTCGTCGCGGACAAGGTCTGTGGCCTGACGATCGTCTCCGCCGTGCTCGCTGCGCTCGTCCATCGCGAGCGCACCGGCGAGGGTCAGCACGTCGAGGTCCCGATGCTCGACGTCACCCGGTCCTGGGTGCTGGTCGAGCACGGCGCCGCAGCGATCCCGGAACCGCCGCTGGCCGGCGCCGGCTACCGCCGGCTCCTGACCCCCGAACGGCGCCCGCGCCGAACGACCGACGGCTGGATCCACGTCCTGCCGTACAGCGAGGCGAACTACGTCGCACTCTTCTGCAAGGGCGGACGCGAGGATCTGGCCGACGACCCCCGCATCCGATCCGGTCGGGCCCGGATCGCCAACGCCGACTCGTTGTACCGCGACGTCGGAGCCGTCCTGGCGACGGACACGACGGCCAACTGGCTCGCGTTCTGCCGGACCAACCAGATCCCGGCCACCGAAGTCGCCTCGCTCGACGACCTCGTCGCAGGGCTCCCGGTCGTCGACCACCCCGTCGCCGGGCCGTACCGCCACGTTCCCTACGCCGTCCGGTTCGGCCGGACCCCAGCGGGAGCGCTGCGCCACCCTGCGCCGCTCCCGGGTGCAGACGGGACCGCCATCCTGGCCGAGCTGGGGTACTCGCGCGAGGAGATCGACGTCCTCACGGCATCGAGGACCCTGCGCTGAGTACCGTGCCCCTCATGGCACAGGCCCCCGAACGAAACCTCGCCCTGGAGTTGGTCCGCACCACCGAGGCCGCCGCCATGGCCGCGGCTCGCTGGATGGGCCGCGGCGACAAGAACGGCGCCGACGGCGCCGCCGTGGAAGCGATGCGCACCATCCTGTCCGGCGTCCCCATGGACGGGATCGTCGTCATCGGGGAAGGCGAGAAGGACGAGGCGCCGATGCTCTACAACGGCGAGCGCGTCGGTGACGGGACACCCCCGGTCTGCGACGTCGCCGTCGACCCGATCGACGGCACGACGCTCACCTCGCTCGGGCGGGGCAACGCACTCTCGGTGATCGCCGTCGCCGATCGCGGGGCGATGTTCAACCCTGGGCCCTGCGTCTACATGGAGAAGATCGCGGTCGGCCCCGACGCCGCCGGATCGATCGACATCACCGCCTCGGCAACGCAGAACCTGCGCTGGGTGGCCAAAGCCAAGCGGGAGAGCGTGCGCGATCTCACCGTCGTGATCCTCGACCGTGACCGCCACGCCGACCTGATCGGCGAAGTGCGTTCCACCGGAGCGCGGATCCGTCTGATCAGCGACGGAGACATCTTCGGTGCCATCGCCACGGCCTGGCCCGAAGCCGGCTGCGACATCCTGTTCGGGATCGGGGGTACCCCGGAGGGGGTCGTGGCCGCAGCCGCGCTGAAGGCGATGGGCGGGGAGATCCAGGGGCGCCTGTGGCCCCGGAACGACGACGAGCGGGCAGCCGCCGTGGCCGCAGGCTACGACCTCGATCGGGTGCTGACGACCGACGACCTCGTCCAGGGCGACAATGCCTTCTTCGCCGCCACCGGCGTCACCGACGGAGAACTGCTGCGGGGGGTGCGCTTCGACACGAACGGCGCCACCACCCAGTCGCTGGTAATGCGCTCCCGATCGGGAACGGTCCGAACGATCAACGCCCGCCATCGGCTCGACAAGCTGCGCGATATCTCCGTGATCGACTACTGACCCAAAACTGAATGCGGCGCCGAAACCGGAAGGTTCGGCAACTCGCCTCGGGTAGCGGCTCAACTGCGCAGCGCATCGGCCGATCCGACCACCGATGACGTCGGCGCCCCCGCATCCGAGCCCGGCCGTGGCCCTTCCCAACCCGCCGGACGGGCGACGCCGCACGGGCCGGTGCTTCGGCGCCGAGCTCGACGGCACGACCCTTCGGGTGATGGAGGTCGTTGACGACGTCGTCGTGTCCTTCACCGTGTTCCGATCGGACACGGTGGGACGAACCGTCCGACAGTTCCTCGCCACGAATCCGAAAGGCTTCATCACCGTCGCGTGGCACCACCCGGCGACGCGTACGGAGTTGCTCGAGTTCGCCGACGTTCCGGTGAACGCCCGAGGCGCGGCGCTGGCCGACGCGCTCGACGAGGTGGGCCTTCTGCGGCCCGACTCCGTCTGGTCGTTCCGGATCACCGACGAGCGCAACGGCACGGTGCAAGGGGTCAGTGCCGTGGTCGACGTCGCTCCGCTACGCGAAGCGTGGGACGCATTCGCATCGAGCGATGCTGCGCTGGTCCCGGCGTCGCTGCTTTACAGCCAGAACGGGCTCTTCCTGGGGTTGCGCAACGACAGCGCCGACTTGGCACTCATCGCCAACGGCAAGCCGATGGCGGTGCGCTACCTGTCGTGCGGCGGTCTGAACAGCGTGTACGAACGCCTCGGCCCGGATCCAGCCCGAGCCTTCGAGCGCGTCGCCTCTGTCGTACGCGGCGCCGCCCAGAACGACCTCGAGGCGGTCGGCATCGTGCATTCCTACGTGGTCGAGCTCGGGGTACAGATCACCCGGACGACCGATTTCTGGACCCGACAGGGCCTCACGATCCCGTCGGACATCCATGCGCACGGCCCCGGGTTCCTGCTCCCCAACCTCGCGGGCACCCTCATGGACGCCGCCCTGTTCCTCAAGCCGGTCGCCCCGACCGTTGCGTCGCTCGACACCGTCTCGCGCATCGAGCGGCCGGTCGGCTATTCGGCCCTGCTCGCCGGACTCGTGGACCAGGACGAACAACCCCTGCTCGGCCTGCGCGACCCGGAGATCGTCGAACGGAACCGCCGACGGCTCCAGCGCGAGCACGCCCGCAAACGGCTGATCGTCGGCGCCGGTACGGCCGCGGCGTTGGTCCTTGCCTCCTTCGGGTTGATCCTCCAGGCCGACGGCCAGGTGAGCGAGGTCGAGAACCGCAAGGTCGACCTCGAGACGCAGCTCGCCTCGTACGCCCCCGCCCTCGTCCTCCAACGCCTCGGCGGGGTGGCCGACGCCACCCTCGCCCAGACGCTGCAGAAGGAACTCGACCTTCCCAAGCTGATGGACGCGCTCGCCAGGACCCTGCCCGCAGGGAGTCAGATCCAAGCGGTCCGGATGGGGCGACCAGCCGACGGAGGCCTTCGCCTCAACCTCGAGGTCCGCCTGCGCGGCCGCCAGGAAGCGGTCAGCCCCTTCCTCGAGGCGCTGTCCAAGATGGGCGCCGAGAAGGTGTGGGTGTCGAACCTGCCGCCGCCGAGCAAGGACGGCACCGGTGACGAGTTCGTGAACGCCTCGGTGACGGCGCTGCTACCCGCCGAAAACGTCTACCTGCTCGAACGGCCGATCCTGAAGGCACGGAACCGATGAACGGTCGCACGTTGTTGTTGAAGGTCGTGCCCGCAGTGCTCGTGATCGGGCTGGGCGCCAACTGGGTGTGGGGGCAGCGATCCGACCGTATGGAGCAGGTCGCCACGCTCGAAGAAGAGGTCGCCACGCTCGAGGCCAAGCTCGCTCCCGCCCAGAACGCCGACCGCCGACGGGACGTGTTCCGCCGGTCGATCGAGCGAGTCTCTGCCGCAATCCCGCCGGACGCAGCGCTGCCCGACCTGATCCGATCGCTCGGCGCCCTTGCAGCTAGCGCCAACGTCACCTGGCTGAAGGCGACCTTCGCCGAGCCCGCCGGGTCCGGCGCACCGGTCACCGCCCCGCCGGCACCGGGCGGCGACAAGCCGCCGGCCACCGCCGGCTACGCCGAGATCAGCATGAACGTCGAGGTTTCCGGCACGGACGCCAACCTCCGCGCGTATTTCGATGCGCTCACCCGCCTGCAGCGGATCTTCGTGGTCGACTCCGTCGACATCGTGTGGGACACGAAGGTGACCCCGGCGGTGGGCACCGCGGCCATGAGCGTCCGAGCCTTCACCATGCCGTTGCTCTTGAGCCCCGCCGGGCAACCGAAGGCTCCTGCTGCGGCGCCGGGGACCCCGGTGACGACCACCGCTGCAGGCTGACGTGCGTGCCCGGGTTCGCCGGCCGGGGCGGCGGGACGACCACGGCGCAACGATGTTCGAACTCGTGATGGCGCTGTCCGTGCTTGCGATGGTGTTCACGTTCTCGCTCCTGGTCCTGTCGTCGACGTCCCGGACCGAACTCGTCAACCGACGGGCGACGGCGGCCCAACGGCTTGCCTCCGAAGCAGCCGAGCGCGCCGCCGTATTCGACTGCGGCATCCTCCCGACCCTCACCACTGCGCTCACTGCGCAGCAGACCCGGTGCGAGGGTTCGCTCGGGACCCGGAGCTGGACCGTCACCGAACTCGGTGCGCAGTTCTCGCTCCAGCTCGATGCCCAATGGGTGATCGTCCACGCCAACACCGTGCTCGCCTCCACCACCACGGCGGGGGGTGCGCCGTGCCCGTCGTATCGGCTGCGCCGCACCGTGACGGCGAGTTGGTCCGAACGAGGGAGAACGAACAGCCGGTCGGTGAGCGCCCTCGCCGGTCTGCCCGTCGACTCGGCCGCCCGGCTCCGCACGGGAACGATCGAGGTGACCGGAGCAGCCGGATCGACCACCGAGCTGCTCGTGTCGAGCTTCGCCTACCGCGTCACCCACGCCAGCAACGGCACGGCGCGCCTGCCGTACCTCACGCCGGACACGACGTACACGTTGCGCAACCCGAACACGCTCGTCACGAAATCGGTGACCGTTCCTGCGGCCAACGCAGAGGCCTGCATCGTCGCCACGGTGACCGCGCCATGATCCGTCGACCCCGCCGCATGCGTCGCCGAATCTGCCGCCGCAGCGAAAGCGGCTTCACGCTCGTCGAGCTCGCCGTCACGCTCGGCCTCCTCGCTCTGGCCGGCACGATGGCGATGACCATGTTGCTGACGATCAACCGTGTCTCGACCGAGGTCGGCGGTCGGTCGGACGCGTCGACCGTGCTGCGCCGCACGCTCGACGACGTCTTCGAGCAGCTCGCCACCGCTCGGGGACAGGTCAGGTGCACTGACCCTGCGTCGGCCACCACCCTCGCAACCTGTCGGGCCGGACGAGTGTCCGAGATCGGCACGCCGATCACGGAGGCGAGCACGACCAGGGTCTGCTTCCTGTCGCGCCGTCCCGCACCGACGACTGGGACGCCGACGCTCACGACGACCCCGTGGAAGCTCTGTCTCAACCGCGACAGCGTGACCGGCATCCTGACCCTCGAGCGGTACCAGCCGACCGGCGAACTGAACCCGATCTACCCGGGCAGCCCGACATCGACCCAGACGCTCGGCCGCTCACCGAGCGGTGCCTCCGATCTGTTCTCGTACCTCGGCGTGAACGGCTCCGCCCTCACGGCGCCGATCGATGTCGACACCATTGCACTGGTCCGCTTCGCAGCGACGGTCGAGTTCCGGGATCGCTCCGGCCGACTCGTCAACCAAACGCTGTCGATGCAGACCGGTCTGCGCGCCGTCCGCTACGCGTCGGAAGGCTTCTGGACCGGTGACAAGGTGGTGGCACCGTGAGCCTCCGACCTCGGCTCCCCCGGGACGACGGCGGGTACTCGCTGATCCTCGCCACGGTGGTGTCGTTCCTCCTCGGCGGCATCCTCGTGGCAGGCGTGGCCCCCGTCGTGCTCGACAGTAGGACGACGGGCGACTCCCGGCGTCAGACCGACGGGCGCCTGCTCGCCGAAAGCGTGCTCAACGAGCTCTACACCACGGTGAGCGTCTCGGCCCGTTCGGTGACCGACACGTTCCCGGCGCTCGCCGGCCGGGTCGCGCCGGGCAAGCGGGTGAGCGACGCCGGTGAGACCGTCGGGTGGGCGATGTTCGATCCCGGTACCGGCGTGTTCCGACGCTGCGCGACGATCCGGGACGACTGCTTCAGCTACTCGCTGCAACCGCAGGCAGCCACGGCGACGGCACCCGGGCAGGTGATCGTGGCCGAGGTGGTCGCACGGGTCGGTTGCCGAACCACTCCCGAGACATGTACGTACACCAAGCTCCAGCAACGCTGGCGTCGCCGTGCCTACCTCGACTTCCTGATGTTCACGGTCCGCGAGACGCTCGACCCGGGCCTGTACGACGAACCCGCGACCTGCGACCCCGAGAACGCGAACCCGACCACACGCCAGAGCGCCGGCTGCCGAGAGATCGCCTACGTCGGGTACACGCCACCGGCCACGACGCCCAACGACGAACTGTGGGTCGGCGAGGCATGGCTGCGCACGGGCGGAACCGCGTGGACCCTCGCCCAGCTGTTCGTCGACGACCTTCCCCGGCCGCCGACGGAAAGCACGATGCAGAACCGCTACCGGGCGGAGACCTCGACGGGAACGGTCCTCACGGTGACGAGCGGCGCCCTGCGCGCAGCGACGAAGGTAACGCCCTCGACGACCGGAACCCACAACGTCCGAATCGTCGCCGACGAGGCCACTCGGGTGCGGTGGCAGATCGGCGGCGGGGTCTGGAGCTGGGCCGACATCGCGGCCGGCGCGACGTGGACCTCGGCCAATCTCACCCTGGGACCGACCGCTGCGTTGAGCTTGGAGATCGTCGCCGTCAACGAAACCCCGACGACCTACCCGTCGGTCAGCTTCCGCACCGGTGCCGCCGCCTTCAGCGAGCTTCGGGGCACCAACCTCTCCGCGCTCGGCCTGACCGCCGCCACTCGTGACTTGGCACTCGGCGTCGACCTCCTCGCCGGCCCGATCCACACCAACGATCCGTGGTTCTGGACCTGTGGCTCACCGAGCTTCACCGGCACGGTCGAATCCACCGCCGACCCGACTGCGGACGTCCCTACGACCGAGGACGTCCTGAAGAAGCTGTCGAGCACGTGCCCCGGGACGGTGCCGACCCCGCCGACGCCACTGACGGGTCCGGTACTCGGCCTGCCCTCCAGCACCAGCCCGTTCGCGGCGATCGCCGGCAGCGCTTGGACCTTCGCCGGCCCGGCATCGATGGTGTTCTCCGCCGGCAACCAGGTGAGCGTAAACGGTGGGACGAACCGCTTCGTCCCACCCGGTGGCGTGATCCAAGTGAACGGCAACGCCACGGTACGAGGCGTGACCGACCAGGTGACGGTCTCGGCGAGCGGGACGGTCACCATCGACGGCGACCTCACCGACGCCGAGCCCGGAGCGGCCGTCGCCAAAGCGATCGACATCGGCATCGTGGCCGGTCAAGGCATCGTGATCGGCCATGCGCCACATGGCCGCACGATCGAAGCGGCGCTGGTGGCCCTCAACGGCACGATCCGCGTCGAGGGCTGGGACACGACGCGGATCCCGCTGACCGGGGTTCCCGCGCTCACCTTCACCGGCGCAATGGCCGCCAAGTTCCGACCGGTGTTCGCAACCTTCGCCGAGGACGGCAGCCTGCTGACCGGAATGGCCAAGGCCTTCACGTATCCGACGAGTCCGCCGAGCCCGCCGTGGTTGCTCAACCCGGTTCGGGCGCTGTGGGACCGCGTCGAGCTTGCTGAGTTCCCCGCACTGACCGCCGGGATCGCGCAGGCCGTCGACCCGAAGCGAACCGCCCCGATCACCGGTTGCAGCACCGCCACGGACGCCGACCTCCCGTACCTTGCGACCTGTCTGAAGCCCTGAGTGGCGACCGGGAGCGCAGGCTCGTCGCCCACCGGGCCGCAGCGGCCACAATGACACGATGACCGCACCCTCGAGCGACCCGCACCGCCGTGTCGACCAGCCGCGGCTGGCACCGCGGGTCGAGCGTTCCCCCGAGCTCGACGCCGCCCTCGGCAAGACCCTGTTGCGCGACGGCCGGCCGATCAACATCTTCGGCACGCTCGCCCACCATCCGGCACTGCTCGACCGGTTCAACCGGTTCGGCGGCTACCTGCTCAACAAGGGTCTGCTCCCGGCCCGCGAGCGGGAGGTCGTCATCCTGCGGATCGGCGCCCGGTGCCGAAGCGTGTACGAGTTCGGCCAGCACACCGTGATCGGGGAACGGTGCGGCCTCACGCCCCTGGAGATCGCTGCCCTCGCCGGCGACCGGGCCGCCTGCTCGGCGCACCCGTGGAGCGACGACGACCGGGCGCTCATTGCCCTCGCCGACGACCTGTGCGACGGCGACAGCGCATCGGACGCCACCGTCGAGGCCCTGCGGCGGCGGTGGTCCGATGCCGAATTCGTCGAACTCGTCGTCGTCGCCGGGTTCTACCGCCTGGTCTCGGGCTTCTTGAACACGATGGGCGTCCAGCTCGACGAGGGCGTGCCGGGCTGGCCGAGCTGACGTGCCCGAGGGCCACACGATCCACCGGCACGCCGCAACCCACCGGCGGCTCCTGGCCGGACATCCCCTGAGCGTCAGTTCCCCGCAGGGCCGGTTCGGCGACGGCGCCGCGGTCCTCGACGGCCGCCGGCTCGAACGGGTCGAGGCGTGGGGCAAGCACGAGTGGCTGTGGTTCGAGGGTGACGCAGTGCTCCACGTGCACCTCGGACTGTTCGGACGCTGGCGCAAACACCCCGCCGGGCCGCCGCCCGAGCCGCAGGGGCAGGTCCGGGTGCGACTCCACGGACCGCTCGGCACGACCGACCTGAGCGGACCCACGGCGTGCGAGCTCGGCGTCGCGGTCGACCGCGACGCCGTGGTGGCGCGCCTCGGGCCCGATCCGCTGCGCCCCGACGCCGACCCGGAGCGCTTCTTCGACGCGCTCGCGCGGAGTCGACGGGCGATCGGGCTGCTCTTGATGGACCAGTCGGTCGTCGCCGGGGTCGGCAACGTCTACCGGGCCGAGGCGCTGTTCGTGAACGGGATCTGGCCACTGCGTACCGGCCGGGAGCTCGGCGACGACGAACGCCTGGCGCTGTGGGACACCGTCGAACGTCAACTCCGGGCCGGGGTGCGCAGCGGCCGGATCGTCACCGTCGACCGATCCGAGCAACCGTCGGCCGCCGGGCGTGGTGCACGTGGCAAGGCCACGTACGTCTACAAGCGGGAGCATTGTTGGCGGTGCGGGACACCGGTCGCCCGGTGGGATCTCGCCGGCCGCTGGTGTTACGCCTGCCCGTCGTGCCAGCCCGCGTGATCGGCGGTCCGGCGGAGCTCGGCCCTCACCGCCCGGTCGAGCCGAACCCGCCGCCCCGGTGGTCGTCGCCGCCGAAGTCGGCCACCTCGAGGAGGGCGCAGCGGGCCACGGCGAGCACGACCAGCTGCGCGATCCGGTCGCCTCGACGCACGTCGTAGGGCTCGACCGGGTCGGTGTTGACCAGTACGACACGCAGCTCGTCCCGGTAGCCGCTGTCGATCAAGCCCGGGCTGTTCAGCACCGTGACCCCGTGGCGCAGGGCGAGTCCGGAGCGGGGCTGGACGAAGCCGGCGTGACCGATCGGGATGGCGACGGCAATCCCGGTCGCGACCAGACCTCGGCCACCGCCGGGCGCCAGGTGGAGGTCGTGGCGGGCCAGGAGATCGAGACCGGCGTCGCCAGGCCGGGCGTAGCAGGGCGCGGGCAGATCCCCATCGAGTCGCACGACGCGCAGTCGGGTCATGCCTCCATCGTCGCCGACGGCCACTACCGCCGGCGACCGTTCCCCCGCTCGGTCGGGCTGCGCCGGTAGCATCCCCCCGGTGCTGATCTGGATGGACCTGGAAATGACCGGGCTCGATCCGTCCGTCGACCGGATCGTGGAGATCGCCACCCTGGTGACCGACGACGAGCTGAACGTGGTCGAGGAAGGGCCCGACCTCGTTGTGTTCCAACCCGACGACGCGCTCGCCAAGATGGACCCCTTCGTCGTCGACATGCACACCCGGTCCGGCCTCCTCGAGGCCATCCGGTCCTCGACGATCAGCCTCGAGCAGGCCGGCGGCGAGACCCTCGCCTTCATCCGCAAGCATTCGCCCGAGGCCCGCAAAGTCCCGTTGTGCGGCAACTCCATCGGCACCGACCGGCGCTTCCTTGCGGCCTACCTGCCCGAGATCGAGGACTGGCTCCACTACCGAAGCGTCGATGTGTCCACCGTCAAAGAACTCGTGCGGCGTTGGTATCCCGCTGTGCGCTCGGAACGCCCCCGCAAGCAGGGAAGCCACCGCGCCCTCGACGACATCCGGGAGAGCGTCGCCGAGCTCCGCTACTACCGCGAGCGCGTGTTCCTGCCGTCACGCCCGCAGTGACCGACCCCGCCACCGGGCGGGCCGGCCGGTGATCCGCAGCCCGATCGAACGGAACACCACCGCCACGAACACCAGCGCCCACAGCGGATAGGTCAGCGCCGTCAACGGTCCGAACCGGCCCACCCGTCGGCCGAGCACCCACAGCTGGGCGGCGCTCACCAGACACAAACCGGGGTGAACGGTCCACCCGCCCAGCAGCGAGGCGACCCAAGCGACCACGGCGGCCACCATCCACCACGGGATCGCAGCGATGCCCGCCATCTGGTTCTTCGTCCACCCCTGCACGAGCTGACCGAATCCCCCGGGGTACATCCGGAACCGGGCCAGTCGCCGGTCGAGCAGAACGGTGGCGCCGCCGTACCGCTCGGCGAGCGCGAGATCCTCAGCCACGCGTCCTCGCACGTCGGGATGGGCGTGCCCACCGGCCGACTGGTAGCGGTCTCGTCGCGTGACGAGCACCGGGCCGAACGCGAGTCGGCTCCGGCCGGGCCGCCGCCAGGCGACGAACCCGCCCGACCCCATCGGGCCGACCAGGTTGAACAACAGGCTCGCCTGTTCGTAGAGCCGTTCCGTCCGGTGCCAGGGCTGCACCGCCACGAGGGCGCCGCACGCCGCTAGCGGGACGAGCCGGTCCAGCGCATCGGGAGCGAGTTCGACATCGGCGTCGACCAGTACGAGCATCTCGGCGCTCGTCGCACCGATCCCGGTGTGCAGCGCCCAGCACTTTCCGGCCCAGCCGCCGGGCAGGTCGGGCGCAACGATCACCGTTGCACCTGCCGCCTGCGCGAGCCGAGCCGTCGCATCGCTCGAATGGTCGTCGACGACGACGAGTTCGTCGCCGGCGCGCAGTTGCGGCTGCACCGAGCTGAGCAGTGTGGGCAGCGAACGCTCCTCGTCGCGTGCCGGGACCACGACCGCCACCGACGGCCGATCCCGCCGGATCGCCGGCAGCACTGGGAACCGTGCGAGCAGCAACCAACCGATCACCCACCCAACGGCGTACACGGCCAGCGACATCGTCGGCATCGGCCCCGACCGTAGGCCCGGGCCACGGCGCCGGGTCGGACCGGCACCGGTCACCGTCGACCCTTACCGGACGGAGGCAACGTGTGGAACCTTGCAGTCGCCAACTAACTTCCCGAACATGGGTGTGCGATCCGAGCAGCAACCGGCCGAGGACGACGTCACCGAGGTCGCCCCGGGGATCCTGCGCATGCAGCTCCCGATCTCCATGCCGGGTCTCGGCCACGTCAACTGCTACGTGCTCGAGGACGGCGACGGGTTCACCCTCGTCGATCCGGGGTTGCCCGACGAGGTCAGCCGCGCGGCGCTCGGTGAGCGGCTCGCCCGGCTCGGGGTGCCGATCCCTCGGGTGCACACCGTGATCGTCACCCATTCCCATCCGGATCACTTCGGCGGGGCGCAATGGCTGCGCGAGGAATCAGGGGCCGACATCGTCAGCCACCGCCTGTTCAAGCTCTACTGGGAGCCCGAGCCCGACAGCCCCGACGCCGAGACGATGGCCGAGCTGCTCGAACAGGGCGACCCCGCCGCAATCCCGGCACCCTGGGACCGGCCCACCCCGTGGGGCGGCGAGCGATACCGCCCGCTCGATTCGGCCGCCGAGCAGCGGATGCGGCAGATGATGACCGACCCGCTCCAGCGCCCCCGGCCCACCGTGCGCCTCGACGATGCCCAGGTGGTCACCCTGGCCCGGCGTGAGTGGGTGGCGGTCCACACGCCAGGTCACACCCACGATCACCTGTGCCTCTACGACCCGACCGAGGGGGTGTTGCTCTCCGGCGACCACGTGCTGCCGACGATCACCCCCCACATCGCCGGGGTCACGAACCAGGACGATCCCCTCAAGGAGTTCTTCGGCTCGCTCGACAAGGTTGCCGGGCTCACCGGCGTGCGGTACGTGCTACCCGCCCACGGCACCCCGTTCGCCGATCTGCAGAGTCGGGTCGCCCATATCAAGGTCCACCACGAGGAGCGCCTCGAGAAACTGCGGACGACCTCGGCCGAGTTCGGTAGGGCGGCCACGGTCAACGAGATGATGCGACACCTGTTCTCCGAGCGGGCCTGGGGTCCGATGGCCGAGAGCGAGACCTACGCCCATCTCGAGCACCTTCGCCTCGCCGGAGAGGCTCGCACGGTGTGGCAGGACGGCCTCCTCGCGTTCGAAATCGTCGCTGCGCCGGCCGTCTCCGGCCACTGAGGAGCGGGCCGGCGCAGCACCGGCCCGTCGTCATGCTCAGGGCCGCAGGTCCGGACCTTCGAGTTCGTCGAGCACCGTGTGCTTGCTGCGCGTGAGGCGACGATCGTGCGCGGCCCGCCCGAGCAGATGCGCCGCGGCTGGTGCGGTCAGGAGCTGCAGCAGCACGATGAGCACGAGCCGCGTCAGCGATTCCGCATCCGTCAGCACGAACGCTGCGCCGACCGAGGTGACGAGAAGCGCCATGGTCGGCACCTTGGTCGCTGCGTGCATCCGGGCGTAGAGGTCGGGCATGCGGTGCAGGCCGATGGCGGCGAGCAGGCACAGCACGCTCCCGGTCAGCATCCCGACCGCGGCGACCACCTCGAACAGGGTCACGGCCCGCGCCGTTCGACGAAGCGCGCCACGGTCAGACCGGAAACGAAACCCAGCAGCCCCACCAGCAGAACGATGTCGAGAAGCAAGTGGTCGCCCCACCGCACGGCCACCACCACGAGCGCGTTGGCCACGATCAGCAGGGCGAGGTCGAGCGCCACCGCCCGGTCGACGACGATCGACAACGCCGCCACCTTCGCGACGGCGATCACCGCCGACGCGGCGAGGATGACCAACGCAATCGTGGTCACGGCCGTCATCGGCTCACCGCCGGTGGCAGCGGTTCGATCGCGGCGAGCACCGCCTGTTCGAAGCGCAGGACGTCGGCCCGAGCGGCCTCGGGGTCGCCGAGACCGAGGACGTGGACGAACAGCACGCCGTTATCGAGCGACAGCGACAACGTGCCCGGGGTCAAGGTGACGAGGTCGGCGACGATCGTGCCGATCAACGGGGAGCGGGACCGTAGCCGCACCCGGACCACTCCGGCGCGCAAACGCCCGGGCGTGGGATGCACCACGGCGAGCACCACCTGGTAGGTCGAGCGGGCGAGGGCGGCCAGGAACACGCCGACGAGGCGCACCAGTCCGACCGGGCGGACCCGATGACCGGTCGGCGCTCCGAGCCCGGGGACGAGGGCCACGACCGCAGCGCAGGCGACCAGGCCGCTCACGAGGTTGGCCACCGACACCTCGCCCCACAGCAGCAGCCAGGTGAGCAGCAGGGCTGCACCGAGGAGCAGACGGCGCCTCATCCGGTCACCGCCCGGATGTAGGCCGACGGGTCGAGGAGTTCGGCGCCGATGTCGGCACACAGCCGGTACAGCGGTCCCGACACCACGGCGATCGCAACGCCGAATCCCACGGCGACGATCGTGGCACCGGCCATCACCGGGGTGCGTCGCAACAACCCGCGAGCTCGGTCGGCCGACGGCACGGGCATGACCTCGCCCCAGAAGAGTCCGACCCAGATCTTGACCATCGACACCAGCGTGAGCAGCGACACGGCCAGTGCGATGGCCAGCATCACCCACTGCCCATCGCTCGCCGCCGCCTCGACGATCCCCAGCTTGCCCACGAAGCCCGACAGCGGTGGCAGACCGGCGAGGCTCAGGGCCGACAGGCCGAACAGCACGGCCAGCCAACCCGACCGGTGCAACAGACCACCGACCTCGGCGAGACGGCTGGTGCCCGTCTCCCGTTCGACGATCCCCTCGACGAGGAACAACGACGTCTTCACCGGGATCTGATGGACGATGAAGAACACCGTCGCGGCCAGCGCAGCCGGGGTGCCGATGCCGATGCCGAGCACCATGTAGCCGATCTGGCTCACGATGTGGAACGACAGGATTCGTTTCATGTCCCCCTGGGCCAGCGCGCCGAGCACCCCGACGACCATCGTCAGCGCCGCTACGACCAGCAGCAGCACCTCCTGCTCGCCGGGGAACAGCAGGGTCTCGGTGCGCACCAACGCGTAGACCCCGATCTTGGTCAACAAGCCGGCGAACACCGCCGTGACCGGGCTCGGCGCCGTCGGGTACGAATCCGGCAACCACGAAAACAGCGGGAACACCGCAGCCTTCAGCCCGAACGCGACGAAGAGCATCCCGTTGAGCCCCCATCGCACCCCGGTGTCGAGTGCGGCGATCCGCTCGGGCAAAAGCGCCATGGACACCGTGCCCGTCGCTGCGAACACCAACCCGATCGCAGCGAGAAGCAGCATCGACTCCAGGATGTTGATCACGACGTAGGTCGTGCCGGCGCGCACTTGGGCGTTGCTGCCCTCCAGCATCAGCAGCACGTAGCTCGCGATCAGGAGGACCTCGACGGCGACGAACAGGTGGAACAGGTCACCGGCCAGGAACGCCCCGGCCACCCCCGCCGTCAGCACGAGATAGGCCGGGTGGTAGGCGCGGGAGCGTTCGTCGGGCGTGCGCTGCCCGACGGCGTACACGAGCACCACGGCGAGCATCGCCACGGCGACGACGAGGAGCAGCGCTGAGAGCCGATCGGCGACGAGCACGATGCCGATGACCGGCGCCGAACCACCGATCCGCACGGCGATCGGCGCCTCGTCGGCCACGACGCTGGCGAGCACGGTGACCGCCGAACCCAGCGCGGCGACGAGCGCGACCGCCGTTATGGCACGTTGGATCCGCTGGCGTCGCCAGGCCAACAAGCTGAGGGCGGCGCCTACGATCGGCAGCACGATCGGGAGCGGGACCATTGCGTTCACGGCCGCTCCCGTGGCGTCGACGCCGGGTCGATCGGCCCGGCCTGCGCAAGGCGGCGATCCTCGACGTCGTCTTCGACGATGTCGTTGCCGTCGAGCGTCCAGCTCCGCCACGCGAGCGCGCACAGGAACGAGATGAGCGCGAACCCGATCACGATGGCGGTGAGGATGAGCGCCTGCGGCAACGGATCCGAGACGGGTGGCTCGATCGTGCCGTCAGGGCGCAGGATCGGTGCCGAGCCGTTCTTGCCGCCGGTGGCGAACAGCAGCACGTTGACTGCGTTGCCGAGCATGCCGACGCCGAGCACGATGCGCGTGAGACTCCGGTGGAGCAGCAGATAGACACCCGCCGACACGAGCACGCCGCACAGCACCACGAGCGTGAGGCTCATCGGGGTCTCCCGACCCGGCGGGGCACGAGCCGTTGGGAGTCCGAGCCCAGTTCGTTGAGGATCATCAGCACCACCCCGGTCACCAGCGCGTAGACGCCGAGGTCGAACAGCGCCGAACTGACGAGCTTGACGTCGCCGATCAGCGGAACCTCCAGCGACACGATCGTCGACGTGAAGTACTCGTTGCCCGCCGCGATCGGTGCGAGCGCCGTGAGCGCCGACAGCAGGAGACCGACGCCGATCATCGTGGTGGGCGCGAGTCGGGCGCGGGCCTTGGCGAAGGTGCGACCCTCGGCGAGATAGCGGATGACGAACGCGCACCCGGCGATCAGGCCCCCGGCGAACCCGCCCCCAGGGGCGTTGTGGCCACGGAAGGCGATCACGATCGAGACCAGCAGCACCACCGGGAACAGGAGCCGAGCGGTGAGATCGACGATCACCGAGGACCACGCCGTCGTGACCCCGAGCGTCGCCGGCTCCGCTCGGCGCTGCGCCCGGCGAGCGGCCCGCACGAGGTTGCCGACCCCCACCGCTGCGATGCCGAGCACCGTGATCTCCCCGAGCGTGTCGGCTCCTCGGAAATCGACCAACGTGACGTTGACGACGTTGCGTCCGCCGCCGAGCGGCAGCGAGGCCTCGAGGTACTCCGGTGCCGGGCTCGGCCCGGACCGGTTCGTGCCGGCGAACCACAGCAACGTCGCCACCATCGCGCCGGTGGCGACGGCGACCGCAACCCGCACGACACCCGGCGCCCAGGACGGCGCCGGTTCGAACCGGTCGGGGAGATGGCGCAGCACGAGCAGCAGTGAGACCAGGGTCAGGGTCTCGACCAGGAACTGCGTGACGGCCAGGTCCGGGGCGCCCTGCAATGCGAACAGGAGCGCCAACCCGTACCCCACGCCACCGAGCACGACGGCGCCGGCGAACCGGCGGCGCACACGCAGCACGACGACGGCCTGGACGGCGACGCACGCAGCGATGACCACTTCGGCCGGGCCGTCGGCGAGGCGGGTCGGGAGGTCGCCGGGTCGCGCGCCGAGTACGACGGCCGCGACCACGACGGCGACGACCGTGACGAACACGATGCCGAGATAGGCCGGCAACGAACCCGGCTGCACGATCCCGGCGATGCGGCGAGCGCCGGCCAGCAACCCGCCGTAGATGCGCTCGTACACGGCGTCGCCACGCGGCACCCACGCCGGTGCCGGCCGCAGGGGTCGCCGCCATACGACGACGAACAGCACCACCCCGGCGGACACTGCGATCGCCGACATTCCGAGCGCAAGATGCACCCCGGGCCACAGGTGGAGCGACGCATCGATCGCCGTGGCGTCCGCAACGAGCGACCCCACGGGACCGGCGGCCATCCCCATCGCAAGCCCGCCTATGGCGAGGACGGCGACGGGCAGGACCAAGCTCGGCCCCGGGGCGTGGACGTGCAGGTCGCTGCGGGGGGCACCGGCGAACACCGACCACCACCACCGTGCGGTGTAGGCGACGGTCAGCACCGAACCGACGACCACCCCGACGAGCGCCACGGCGCCCGTGGCACCCGGGCCGTCGAGTGCGAGAGCGTCGAGCGCCTTTTCCTTCGCCACGAACCCCGCCAGTGGCGGCAGCGCCGCCATCGACGCTGCGGCGAGCGCTGCAAGCACCGCGACGACCGGCAGTTTGCGGCGCAGCCCGCCGAGGTGGCGAAGGTCGCGCGTGCCGGTGGCGTGGTCGACGATGCCGACCACGAGGAACAGCGGCGCCTTGAACAGCGCGTGGGCGAGCAACATCGCCACCGCGGCGTACGTGAGGGAGGGCACGCCCAGGCCGGCGAGGATCACGAGAAGCCCGAGCTGGCTCACCGTGCCGTGCGCCAGCGCCAGCTTCGCGTCGGTCTCGGTGAGCGCCCGGACACCCCCGAGCAGCAGCGACGCCACCCCGGCGGCGACGACGAGACCACGCCACGGTCCGAGGGTGGCCAGGAACGGCGCAAAGCGCACGAGGAGGATCACCCCGGCTTTCACCATCGTCGCCGAGTGCAGGTAGGCCGACACCGGCGTCGGTGCCTGCATGGCACCGGGGAGCCAGAAGTGGAACGGCACCTGCGCGGATTTGGTGAGCGCGCCGGCGAGTACGGCGAGCGCTGCGCCCACCCCGAGCGCACCCGTGGGTCCTGCGGCGGCGAGCTCGGAGATCCGGGCGGTGCCGGCGTCCTGTGCGAGCACGACCAGACCGCCGAGCAGGGCCAGGCCGCCGGCGCCGGTCACGAGCAGCGCCCGGGTGGCCGCCGTCCGAGCCGCAGCGTCGCGGTCTCCGTGGCCGATGAGCAGGAACGACGTCACCGACGTCAACTCCCAGAAGACGAACAGCGTGAGCACCTCGTCGGCCACGACCAGGCCGAGCATCGCCCCGGCGAACGCGACGAGTGTGCCCAGGAAACGGGGGACCGCCGGTTCACCGTGGAGGTATCCCGACGAATAGACGACCACCAGGAACCCGACGCCGGTGACGAGCAGTGCGAGCAACCAGCCGAGCCCGTCGAGGCGCAGGACGAACTCGAGACCGAGGGCATCGATCCAACGCCACGACGACGTGACGGGCAGGTCGCCGGGCCGAGCTGTGAGGAGCCAGGAGAACGACCCGACCATCGGCGCGGCGGCCACCGCAGCGGACACCCTCGATCCGAGACGGGATCCGATCGTCCACAGCAGCGCGGCGGCGACGAGATGGGCCAGGAGAACGACGAGCATGACGGGGGTGCCAGCACCGTACGCCACGGGTCACCGTCCGGCCGTGGCGGGGAAGGCGTTTCACCCGGCCGTAACGCACCGGCATCACGGACACGGCATCCCGCACCGGGTGTGCTAACCCCGTCGACGATGGGTCCGTTGCTCGCTGCGCTCTCGGCGGTCGTCTACGGCTGCGCCGACTACTGCGGCGGCTCGGCGACCCGGCGCCTCCCGGCGGCGACCGTGACCGTGACGTCGCAGTTGGCCGGCCTGCTCACGGTGCTGATCCTGCTCCCGGTCGTCCCGGGCACGCCGACGGTGGCCGACATCGTCCTCGGTGCGGTCGGCGGCCTGGCCGGTGGCACCGGGGTCATACTGCTGTATCGAAGCCTTGCCCGCGGCGCCATGAGCGTCGTGTCGCCGGTGACCGCCGTGTGCGCTGCCGTGGTGCCCGTCGGCATCGGCCTTGCCGCCGGCGAGCGACCGGGAGCGGTCGCACTGACCGGCATCGCCCTCGCCATCGCAGCCATCGTCCTGGTGAGCGTGGTGCCCGCGCCGACCGGGTCGGACCGTCCGACGCTGCCGATCCGACGGGTGCTGCCGGGCGCCCTCGGTGCAGGAACGGCGTTCGGTCTGTTCTTCGTGCTCCTTGCCTGGACCGGCGACGACGCCGGACTCTGGCCCCTCCTGGGCGCTCGCCCGGTGTCGATCGCCCTCGCCGCCACCGTCGCCCGGCGAATGGCGGCCACGCTGCGGGTTCCTCGACGCGACTGGCCGATGGTGGCCGCGGCCGGGGTGCTCGACATGGGGGCGAACGCCCTCTACCTGCTGGCCACCACCGGCGAGCAACTCGCCGTCGTGGCCGTGCTCGCGTCGCTCTACCCGGCCTCCACGATCGCCCTGGCCCGGGTGTTCGGCGCCGAACGGCTCCGCCCGGTCCAATGGTCCGGGCTGGCGTGCGCCGGCGGTGCCTTGGTCCTGCTCTCCCTGCGCTGAGCCGGTGCTCAGCGCCCTTCTTCGCCCTGCGCTGAGCGGGAGCTCAGCGCCCTGAAAGTTGGGCGACGACGGGTGCGAACGCGTCCATCGCCCGGTCGGGCACTGCGACGTAGCTGAACCCGAAGCGTTCGCGCCGAGCCTGCAGGCGGTCGACGATCTCCGACACCGAGCCGATCAGCGCGTTCGGGTGTTCGAGCATCTGCTCCTCACTCAACCCGAACATCTTCGCCATGCCCCCCGCCGCCGTCGCCGGATCGTCGGTGACCACGGTGAAGTACGCCCCGACCTCGAGCTCGAGGGTCTCGAAACGATCACCGGCGCCCTCGCGGACCCAGGCGACCTTGGCGTCCATGTTGTCCGCCGTCGACGACCCGACGCCCTTGGCCCCGACGCGTCCCTCGGAGTTGTCGAAATTGAAGCTCACGATGTCGGCGACACGACCCGCCAGGGTCAGGACCTTGCGCGAGCCGCCCCCGATCATGATCGGCGGGTGCGGCTGCTGCACCGTGACCGGCGCTCCGCGGAACCCGGTGGGCAGCTCGCCGCCGGAGCAGAACGTCTTCAGGTAGGTGACGGTCTCGGCGAGCCGCTCGATACGAACCGGGGCCGGGTCGAGCGTGAGCCCCATCTGCTCGTACTCGCTGGCCACCCAACCGGCGCCGAGCCCGAGCTCCACCCGGCCGTCGGAGAGCAGGTCGAGCGTGGCTGCGTTCTTCGCCAGCACGGCAGCCGGCTGGTAGTCGATGCAGAAGACCCGACACCCGATCCGCAGCGTGGAGGTGACCGCAGCCGCCACCGCCATCGCCGGGACAGCCGCCAGCTGCTGCCCCCCGTTCGATTTCGGATCCACGTAGTGGTCGGCGACGTGCAGGGTCGAATAGCCGAGGTCCTCGGCCCGGCGGGCCCGGTCCTTCCACTCGGTACCGCTCGCGGCGTTGGTCGACTGGATCGAGAAGCGGAACGGTCGCATCTGGCCCTCCCCCGGGACAATCCCTGTTTCGTAGCAGGCGCGACCACCGCCCGCCCATCACCGCCCGCACGGCGTCAGCCGGGCAGCACCTCGATCGGGTCGCCGGCGCGCACCACGCCGGGCTCGACGACGACCGCGTACACCCCGAGGGCGTGCCCGGCGCCGTGGACGACGGCCCGCATCATGCGACGGTCCTCGGGCACGTCGGCGAAGCCCCGGGTGATCATCACGCAGCGCGGCGCAGGCGAGTGGACGGACACGACGGCGGTGCCGATGCGGACCCGGTGCCCGACCCAGTCGTTTTCGGGCAGGCCGGGAGCGTCGCCGGTGTCGACGAGCAGACTCGGTCGGAACCGGCGCACGTCCACGGTCCCGTCGGGCACGAGCGAGCGCATCAGCGCGAGCGACGACGTCGACTGCAGCACCAGCGGGTAGCAGTCGTAGTAGGTGCCCGGGGGTGATTCGAACTCGGCGATCACCGGCGGGAACACGGTGAGGTCGGGCAGCGGTTCGTCCGGTTCGAGCGCGAACACCTCACGCAGACCGGCCATCGGGTCGACCCCGGGATCCGACGGTCCCCGCCGGTAGTGGTCGAGGTCGTCGATCGGGGCGAGCGGTTCGAGTCGCACCGGGTGGCCGAGCGCTGCGCTCACCCG
>JBEIFW010000007.1:0-42916 GCA_040382215.1 Acidimicrobiales bacterium | reverse complement strand
TGTCCTCGGTGTCGACGCAGTCGGCGAAGCCCGCCTGGCGGATCTTCACCGTGCTGAGCAACGTCGGTGGTCTCGGTTCGGTGCTGCCGGCCGCACCGACCACGTCGGCGTAGACGAACCCCTGGCCGACGAAGGCCTCGAGGTCGGCCGGTGCCTGCAACCCGAAGCGCTCGACCAGGGCCGTCCACACGGCGGCCTGGGCCGGCATGGTGGCGGCCAGCGAGCACGGACGATGGTCGCCGACGGCCATCCCGAACGCGTTGGCCATCGCCGGCCACACGTTGGCGAGCACGAACACGTCGCCGTTGGTGACGTTGAACGTCTCGTCGGCGGCGGCAGGGCTCGTGGCCGCCCAGTGGAGCGCCCCGGCGAGCAGGTCGGCGTCGACGGCCTCGGTGAGGAACGGGGCGCCGCCGGGATAGTGCAACGGCTCGCCCGAGGCCCGCAGCACGGCGGCATACACGCCGAAGGCGGGGAGCGCGTTCATGTTCGACCCGAATGCATCGCCGAACACGATCTGGGGCCGCAGGATGGTGAAGCGCCAGTGGCCCTCGGCGCGCCGGGCCCGCAGGTGGTCCTCCTGCAGCCAGTAGAAGTTCTCGTGCCGATGGCGGGGGGCCCGCTCGCGCCCGGGCAGGCGCATCGGTTCGACGTGGGCGCCGTAGGCCTTGGTGCCCTGCAGCAGCGAGACGTGCTCGAGATCGCCGCGCGCCGCGAGCGGGTCGAGGAGGTTGCGCAGCATGGCGAGGTTGCGCTGCATCTGGTCGGCCTCGTACCAGCCCGCAATCAGGCCCGGCTTTTCGTAGAGCGCCGCGTAGACGAGATGGGTGACGGCCCCGAGGCCGGCGACGGCGGCCACGGTGGCGTCGGCGTCGGCGAGGTCGACCGACACGGTCCGGGCACCGGGTACGGCACGTGGGCGCCGGGCGAGCGCGAGCACGTCCCACCCCTCGGCCACGAAGCGCCGCACCGCAGCGTGGCCGACGACACCCGACGCGCCGGCGACCACGACGGTGCCGGGTGACGCGCTCACGCCAGCCCCAGTCGGACGAACTGGTCCTCGGGGGCCTCGACGGCGACGAGCGCAGCCCGCAGCACCTCGGTGGCCTCGGTTTCGAGCGGTGCGCCGCTGCGGTCGTCATGCTCGCCGGGATCCTCGACCCGGTCGTAGAGGACGTGGCCGCGGAACCGGGTGAGGGCCCAGTAGGGCAGCAGGTCGCCGGGCCGGAACGGCTGGCGCAGGACGGGGATGGTCGAGCCGGGCATGCGGTCGAGCGTGGCACGTTCGTCGGGGGTCGGGAACGGGACCTCGAACGTCGCGTGGACCGGCATCGACGACCAACGGTTCGACCACATGCTCAACGGCGCGTTGTCGGCTCCGGCCGGGCCCCGGCCGTAGCGGAACCGGGGCGTGACCACATGGACCTCGCGGCCCCACACGCCCGTCAGGACGTGCTCGCGCACCGAGGTGGCGGTGCCGTCGAGCAGCCCGACGAGGGATCGCCCGTGGGTGCGGTGGGCGCTGGTCGCGCCGAACACGTCGAGCACGGTGGCGTGGAGGTCGACGGTCGTGGTGAGCGCGTCGCACACGCCGGGGGCCCGGCCCGGCCAGGCGACGAGCAGCGGGGTGTGGCCGAGCGGTGCGCGCACCGGCGCCCCGGGCTTGCCCCACAGGTCGTGTTCACCGAGGTAGTGGCCGTGGTCGGTGCAGACGACGACCGCGGTGTCGTCCCAGCGCCCGGTGGCGTCGAGGACGTCGAGGATCCGGCCGAACCAGTGGTCGATCATCGACAGCTTGGCGCCGTAGTTGGCCCGGATCTGGCGGCCCTGCCGCTCGGTGAGCACCCCACGGGCGAGGCCGTCGACGGCGTACGGGGGCCAGATCAGCGGGGCGCCGTCCCAGTCGGGGTCGTAGCGGCCGGCCCATGGTGCGGGCACGTCGAACGGTTCGTGAGGGTCGAACTCGTCGACCACCAGGCAGAACCGGTCGTGGTGGGGGGCGAAGCGCTCGAGCCAGTCTGCCGCGGCGGTCATCGTGCGGGGGCCGGGGAAGTCGGTCTCGTCGCGGAACCAGCCCCGGCTGTCGTCGTAGGGCATCCACGGTCGACCGAACGACGGCGCGCCGGCCCACGACGGATCGGGTCGGGTGCGCCACGGGTCGCTTTCGTGGCCGCGCTGGTAGTCCCAGGCCGTGAAGTCGCAGTGGTAGTTCTCGCCGCCGTGTTCGAACAGATGGGGATGATCGGTCACGAGCATCGTCGTCACCCCGGCCCGGCGCAGCGGGATGGTGAACGGCTCCTCCCACACCTCGATCGACCCCCACGGCCGCCACAGGAAGTCGAGCGCCCCGCACAGCAGGTCGTGGCGGGCCGGCATGCACGGCAACGAGCCGGTCTGATGGTCGGTGAAGCGCACGGCACGCGCCGCGAACCGGTCGAGGTTCGGTGTGTCGAACTCGGTGCCGCCGTAGCTGCCGAGCAGGTGGCGGTTGAGGCTGTCGAGCAGCACGACGACGACGTTGGCCGGCATACCCGCTCGGGCCGGCGATGCGGCGGAGGACCCCGACATGGCCGGAGCCTGGCACGCCGGTGGTGCGTCGGTAGCGTTCCCGTCATGGCAGCTGCGAAGAAGCCCCGAATCCCGGCCGCGGCCCCCGCCCGACCGGTCGACATCGGCATCAGCGACACCGACCGCCGAGCCATCGCCGACGGTCTCGGCGCGCTGTTGGCCGACACCTACACGCTCTATCTGACGACCCACAACTTCCACTGGAACGTCACGGGCCCGATGTTCAACACGCTGCATGCGATGTTCATGCAGCAATACACGGAACTGTGGAACGCAGTCGACCCGATCGCGGAGCGGATCCGCTCGCTCGGCCATCCGGCACCGGGTTCCTACGCGCAGTTCTCCGCGCTCAGCTCGCTGCCCGACGCGCCGTCGGTGCCACCGCGCGCACTCGTGATGGTCCGCCTGCTCGCCGAGGGGCACGAGGCGGTTGCCCGCACGGCCCGCAGGATGTTCCCCGTGGCGGAGGCCGCCAACGATCAGCCCACCGCCGACCTGCTCACCCAACGCCTCGCCGTCCACGAGATGGCTGCGTGGATGCTGCGCAGCCTGCTCGAGGATTGACACCGGCGATCGACACCGGCGATCGAAGGGAGCCGCTGCGGCGAACTCCGCCACAACCCGTCGCCACACTCAGGCCGTGTCCGAGTGGCGACTTCCTCCACGAGCTGCCGCACCAGTAGTGTCCCAGGGTCCCTTGTCCAAACCCTGCCCCACATCGGGGCCCCGGCTCGGCCGGGTCCGTAGGGAGGAGCTCCATGCGAGCGTATGAACTCGCCGTCATCCTTGACGGTGAACTGGAAGACCACATCGCGCAGGCCTGGCAGAAGACGATCTCCCAGGCGGTCAAGAGCAACGGTGGCACGGTCGTCGGGTCGCCGGAATGGTGGGGGAAGCGCCGCTTGGCCTACCCCATCAAGAAGCGGACCGAGGGCTACTACGTGTTCTTCAACGTGGTGGCCACCGGTGGTGCGATGGACGAAGTCGAGCGCACCCTGCGTCTGGCGGACCAGGTGATCCGCCACAAGCTCCTCCGCCTCCCCGATTCCGAGGCGGAGCGTCGCGGCATGGTCGCCGCTGCCGGCTGAGCCGGCCCGACGAGGGAGATCTACCATGGCAGACAGCACCGTGACGTTGGTCGGCAACCTGACGCGCGATCCCGAGCTCCGATTCACGCAAGGCGGTCGGGCCATCGCAACGCTGGGTCTGGCCGTCAGCCGCCGGTACCAGGTCAACAACGAGTGGCAGGAGCAGACGTCGTTCTTCAACGTGGTGGCCTGGGGTCAGCTCGGCGAGAACGCCGCCTCGTCGCTGTCGAAGGGCACCCGGGTCCTCGTGACCGGACGGCTCGAGCAGCGTTCCTACGAGACCCAGGACGGCGAGAAGCGGTCCGTGGTCGAGGTCATCGCCGACGAGATCGGCCCGAGCCTTCGATGGGCGACCGCCTCGGTCGATCGCAACGATCGCCGGACCGGCGACGCCCCCGGTGGCGGTGGCGGTGGTGGCCGAAGTGGTGGTGGCCGAGCCCCGGACCCGATCTACGGCGACGAAGAGCCGTTCTGACCGCTGCCCCGGATCCCGGCGGGCAGCGACGACACCATTTGATGCGGTGAACACGGAGACGAGATGAGCAAGCAAGGCAAGCCCGGCAACAAGCAGGGCAAGCAACGGGGCCCCGCGGGCAAGACCCGCGAGAACCCGAACAAGAAGATCAAGAAGAAGACGTCGATCCTGACGGCGGATCGGGTCGACTACGTCGACTACAAGGACGTGAACCTCCTGCAACGGTTCATCTCCGACCGCTCCAAGATCCGCGCCCGCCGGGTCACCGGAAACAACGTCCAGCAGCAGCGCGACGTGGCGATCGCCATCAAGAACGCCCGGGAACTGGCGCTGCTGCCCTACACCAAGCGGGTCGTGACCACGCGAGGGTCCCGGTCCCGCTCCAGCGAGCCGGAGCAGACGGTCGACGAGGTCGTCGACACGGTCGAGGAGGTCGACGCCGAATGAGCACCAAGGTGATTCTTCGCGCCGATCTGGCCGGTGTCGGCAAGCGCGGCGACATCTGTGAGGTCGCCGACGGCTACGCCCGGAACTTCCTGCTGCCCAAGGGATTGGCGCTACCGGCTTCCGACGGGGCTGTCGCGCAGGCCCGGGCGATGCGCCGGGCGCGCGATCTGAAGGACGCAAAGGACCGGGCGTCGGCCGAGGAGATCGCCCGGTCGCTCGTGGCGAAGACCTTCACGATCAAGGTCCGCTCCGGTGCGCAGGGCCGCCTGTTCGGCTCGGTGACCTCGGCGGACGTGGTCGACGCCGTTGCTTCCCAGGGTGGTGTCACCCTGGAGCGCCGGCAGGTGGTGATGGGCGATGCCATCAAGGCGCTCGGCACCCATTCGGTCACCGTCAAACTGCATGCCGACGTCCAGTTCCCGGTCTCGGTCGAGGTCGTCAAGAAATAGGCCATCCGACCCACTCGGTGACGTCTTGACCACCATGAGTGTGAATTGAACCTGGTTTTCCACAGTCAGTGGGGTTCGACACGGGGAATTGTGCACAGAACCCCCCGATTCGTCCCCAGGTTCATCCACTGGATGGGCACAAGCCGCCTGAGGGAGTGTTGGCTCGATGACAGACGGGCGCCGGGGCCGGGCCAACGGTGATCGAACCAACGGGGACGCCCCTGACCGTCCGCGACGGGCGGGGGAACGTCTCCCACCGCACAACCTCGACGCCGAGGCCAGCCTTCTCGGGGCCGTGCTGCTCTCGAAGGATGCGTTTCTCGCCGTGGTCGAGACGGGTCTCACGGCCGACGACTTCTACAAGCCGGCCCATCAACACATCTACGACGCTGCCCGCGCACTGGTGGCGAGTGGCGAGCCGGTCGATCTGGTGACCGTCGCCGAAGAACTCCGGCGGGCCGACCTGCTCGACCTGGCGGGTGGTCGGGAGTACCTGGTCGATCTGCAGGTCGCCACGCCGATGATCTCCAACGCCGCACGGTACGCCCGGATCGTCCAGGACACCGCCGTACTGCGTCGCCTCATCCGAGTGGCGTCGGAGATCGCCGAGCTAGGTTTCAACGAACCCGACGACGTCAGCAAGGCGCTCAGCACTGCCGAGTCGAAGGTGTTCGAGATCGCCGAACGGCGCGTTGTCGATTCGACCCGACCGATCAACGAGTTGATCAAGGACGCCTTCGAGGATCTCGAGAAGGTCTACGAGCAGGGCAACATCATCACCGGGACCCCGACCGGCTACACGGATCTCGACGAGTTGCTGTCGGGCCTGCAGCCGTCGACGCTCAACGTCGTCGGTGCCCGTCCGGCCATGGGCAAGACGGCCTTCGCCCTCGGCATGGCCACCAACGTCGCCGTCCACGCCGGGCTGCCGGTGCTGCTGTTCTCTCTCGAGATGGGCCACAAGGAGCTCACCCAGCGCATCCTGGCCTCCGAGGCCCGCATCGATTCGACCAAGTTGCGCACCGGACGGCTCACCCAGCAGGACTGGTCGGCGATCGGCAAGGCGATCGGTCGGCTCGAAGCGCCGCTCTACATCGATGACAACCCGTACGTGACCGTCAGCGAGATCGGCGCCAAATCGCGTCGGCTCGCCCAGCGTTTCGACGGCAAGCTCGGGCTGATCGTGATCGACTACCTGCAGCTCATGACCGGGCGGACCTCGGCGGAGAACCGTCAGGTGGAGATCAGCGAGATCTCCCGAGGGCTCAAGGTGCTCGCCCGCGAGCTGCGCACGCCGATCGTCGCGCTGTCGCAGCTGTCGCGGGCGCTCGAATCCCGGGCCGACAAGCGCCCGATGCTCGCCGACCTGCGTGAATCGGGCGCAATCGAGCAGGACGCCGACGTGGTGATGTTCATCTATCGAGATGAGGTGTACAACCCCGAGTCCCCGGACCGAGGCTCAGCCGAGATCATCGTGGCCAAGCACCGCAACGGGCCCATCGGCATGAAGCGCCTCGCATTCCTCGGGCAATACACGAAGTTCCACGACATGGCGCGGGGCCTGTGAGATCCCCGGCCGAAAGGAGTGCACGATGAAGGTCACCGCTGCGGTGCTGCGTACCGGGCACGGTCCGTTCACCGTCGAGGATCTCGAACTCGGCGAGTTGCGTGCCGACGAGGTGCTGGTGCGGGTGGTCGCCGCCGGCATGTGCCACACCGACCTGCTGAGCCGTGAGCTGCCGCCCGAGTTCTTCGCCGGACCGCAGGTGTACGGCCACGAAGGCTCCGGGGTGGTGGAAGCGGTCGGTCCGGCCGTGTCGTCGGTCGTGCCTGGCGACCACGTCGTGCTGTCGTTCAACTCGTGCGGGTCGTGTCCGGCGTGCCGCAAAGGCCGCCTCCCCTACTGCTTCGACTTTCGCACCCACAACATGGCCGGTGGCCGGCCCGACGGCAGTTCGGCATTCACCGACCCCTCGGGCGCCCGCGTCGGGTCGCACTTCTTCGGCCAGTCGTCGTTCGCCTCGCACACCATCGCCGCCGCGAACTCGGTCGTGAAGGTCGACCCGGCGCTCGATCTCGCCCGCCTCGGCCCGTTGGGCTGCGGGATCCAGACCGGTGCCGGCGCCGTCATGAACACCCTCGGCGTCGAGGCGGGATCGAGCCTCGTGGTCACGGGCGCCGGTGCGCTCGGGCTCAGCGCCGTGATGGCGGCCAAGGTGGTCGGCGCCGGCACGATCATTGCGGTCGACCGGCATCCCAACCGGTTGGAACTGGCGCTGCGGTTCGGCGCAACGCACGCCGTGAGCGGGACGCCGGCCGAGATCACGGCACAGATTCTGGCCATCACCAACGACGGCAGCGATTACGCGTTCGACACGACGGGTAACGCCGCAGTCGTGCGCGCCAGCCACGACGCCCTCAACACCATCGGGACGCTGGCGCTCGCCGGCGTCGGCTTCGGGGAGCTGAGTCTGAACTTCCTGTCGATGATCAGCGGCCGAACGATCACCGGCGTCATGGAAGGCGACTCCACCCCGACGGAGTTCATCCCGATGTTGGCCCGGCTCAACGCCGAGGGGCGGTTCCCCTTCGACGAGTTGATCACCGAGTTCCGGCTCGATCGGATCAACGAGGCCGAAGCGGCGAGCGCAAGCGGCGCAGTGATCAAGCCGGTGCTCACGTTCGACTGAACGTTGCGCCGGGTTCTCACCCGGCTCCAACCCGGCGCTCTCGGAACGCTCACGCACCGACCCGATCGTGGGGTGCCCAGCCCGATGGAGGTCGAACGCCATGACGAATCAGACACCCGGCGACGAAGCGGCCGGCGAGCAGCCGAGGGACCCGGCAGCGCACGCCACGCCGGCCGAACCCGAGAACACGCCGGCCGAACCCGAGACCGTCGCAGTGGCCCCGAAGGCGCCCCGGCGCCGTGCCCAGCTTGCGTTGGCGGCAGCGGGCGGGGCTGCGGCCACCGTGGTGCTGGCGGGCGCTGCGCTGTTCGCCGTGCACCTCGTCGACGGCGATCATGGCCATCGGGATCGTCGGGAGCGATCGTCCGACACGCGCACGGCAGGCTCGACGAGCCGGGATGACGGCCGGGACAGGGGTCGGCACGACGGTCGTGGACGTGGCGGCGGGGACGACGCTCGCCGCTGAGTCCACGAAGCGGTCACTCCACCACGTCGTGCCCGGGTGGCGTGAGGGGGCTGCCCTCGAGAAGGGTGACGATCGTCGTGGCGTCGAGGCCGAGGGCCGCGATCTGGCCGATCGATCGCCGGCCTGTCAGCGTTCGCAGCAGGTCGAACGACGAACACCCGGAGGCGATCAGCGCGTCCACCAGCGCCGGCTGTGGGCCGGCCCCCCGGTCGAGCAACCAGCCGAGCCCGACCTCGACCGCGTCGCTGTCGCGCGCGCCGGCCCGGTCGAGGGCGTGACGCAGGTCGTGTTCGTGGGTGACGGCGTCCATCACCAGCTGCGAGTTGACCGGCGACGGGATGAGCGGGAGCACGGCGTCGAACGCGGTCGCCGAGGCCTCGTAGTGATCGGCCAACTGTGACAACGACCGCCCGCGTAGCCGGTCGACCTGGGCCTGTGTCCAGGCCTCGGTGGTCACCCCCTCGAGGCGGCCGGTGAGGATGTCGTCGACGGCGCCGACGACGTGCGAGGCGAGCTCTGCGACCGTCCATGCCGGGCAGTGCGGGACGATGCGGGAAGCGTCGTGCGCAGGAACGCTCCGAAGCATCTCGACGATCCGGGCCCGCGCCGCCACGTATGCCGCAACGACCTCGGGGTCGGGGCGCAGGAAGCCGCTCACGGCAGGTCGTCGTAGCCAGGTTCGCCGGGCAGCAGGATCCCGGCCACGCGCCCGTCCTCGAAGACGATCTTTGGAAGGATCTCGGGCGGTGCGGTGATCGTGGCTGCGTCGGCCAACAAGGTCGCGGTCGTCGAGAACTGCGAGAGGTACGTCACGTTGGCGACCGTCGGCGGGATCATCAGCAGCTCTCTCGCCTCGGCCTTCTCGAGCGCGACGTGCGGCTTGACCCACAGCGAGTCGACCGTCTCGTTGTCGTCGTGGAGTGGCTGCTGTTCGGGCGGGGCCACGGTCACGAAGAACCGTGTGTCGAACCGCCGCGGCTCGCCCACCGGAGTGATCCAGTGGCTCACGTAGTGCATGTCCTGGGTGGCCAGCCGCAGCCCCTCGGCGCGCACGATGTCGAGCAGCGTGTTGCCCCGGTTGTTGAGCGCATCGCGGTGGGCCGAAAACCGCTCGAGCGAACCGTCGTGGTCGAGGAATCGGATGACCTCGTCGGCCCCGTCGACGGCGAGCAGCACGCCGGCTTCCTCGAAGCACTCGCGCACGCTGGCCACCCAGTAGGCGAGCCCGCCCCGCCCGATGCCGAGCAGCGTGCTCGCGGTCGCGTCGGTACGGCCGGTGCACAGTGTCTCGACCTCGGGGGCACCATCATCGGGATCGACGGCGCCGCCGGGGAACACGTACGCCCCGGCCGCGAAGGCCGCCTTCATCGTGCGGCGCAGCATGAACACCTCGATGCCCTCGTCGCCGTCGCGCACGAGCATCACCGTGGCGGCGTCTCGCACCGGGATCGCTGCGGGGTCGTGGGTCGTGTCGGTAGCCATGTTCATCGCCCCTTGAAGATCGGGTCGCGCTTTTCCAGGAACGACCGAACGCCCTCCATATGGTCCTCGGTCTCCCACAGCACGTCGCCGAGAGCCTGCTGGTACTCGCCGAGGGTCCGCCAGTCGATCTCGAAGCCCTTGTGCATGGCCCGTTTGATCGCCTGCTGCGCGAGCGGTGGCCCGCTCGCGAGCTTGCGGGCCATGACCCGGGCCTCGTCGAGCAGCTCGTCGTCGGGCACGACCTTCGACACGATGCCGAGGCGCAGGGCCTCCTGGGCGTCGATCAGGTCGCCGGTGAGGGTCAGCTCCATTGCCTTGGACAGCCCGACGAGCTGGCGCAGGATGAAAGTGCCGCCGATCGTGCCGACGACGCCCCGGCGCACGAAGTACCACCCCAGCTTGGCTCGGGTCGACGCATAGCGGATGTCGCAGTAGAGCGCGATGTCCATGCCGTAGCCGACCGCCGGGCCGTTCACCGCGGCGATCGTCGGCTTCTCCAGACCGAAGATCACGTCGAGGGAACGTTCGCCCTCCCGAATCCGGCGGGCCTGGCGGACGAGCTTGCGGTTGGCCCGGTCTTCGTCGAGAAAGATGGCCTGGAAGTCGTCGCCGGCGCAGAAGCTGCGGCCCTCCCCGGTGACGAGCAGGCAGCGAACGTCGGGGTTGGTGCGCACGTCGGCCACCGCAGCGAGCACCTCGTCGGTGGTCTGCGGTCGGAGCGCGTTCATCACCTCCGGGCGGTGGAAGGTGAGGGTCGCGACGCCGTCGTCGCCCACCTCGTACCGGATGTCCTCGAATGTCATCGGTGGTCCTCCCAGGGGTCAGTGGCCGAGGCGCGCGAGCAACTCGTCGTCGGCGGAGAAATCGAACGTGTACTGCGCACGGCCACCGGCGCGGAACCACTCGTAGGCGTCGCGGTAGCCGTCCTCGAGGCCGAAGCGAGGGCTCCAGTCGAGGTCTCGGTGCACCTCGTGCATCGAGAAGATCACGCCGCCCATGATCCCCTCGCCCCAATGCACGAGCGGATGGCGCAAGGATCGGGCGATCTCCATCGGGACGTGCACCAGATGGGGCTCGACCCCGACCGCAAGGGCCATCAGGTGCACGGCGCCGGCGATGCTCGTCACCTCCGGTCCGGTGGCGTTGTAGGTCCGCCCCGGCGCGGCGGTGCACCCGAGCGTGCTCGCGAGCAACGTTGCGGCGTCGTCGACGTGGATGAGCGACACGAACGGGAACCCCTCGGCCGGGACGGGAATCGGCCGGCCCTGTTCGAGGCGTGCGAAATACACCGGCTCACGGGTCGGCAGCGGACTGCGTGGGCCGATGGTGTGCGACACCCGGAACGTGGTGGCAGGGAACCCGGTGCGCTCGAAGCGTTCACGCAGCAGGCGTTCGCAGCGCACCTTGTTGACCCCGTATGCCTTGCGAGGATCACCGTCGCTGGGATCGTGGGTGCGGAAGTGCTCGCGCACGGGCTGGACGAAACTGCGGCGGTAGACCGCCATCGAGCTCGTGAAGACGTAGTGCTGCAGTCGGCCGTCGAACAGCTCGATCATCGGCTCGACGTCGGCGACGGTGAACGCGGTGTTGTCGAACACGGCGTCGAAGGCATCACGATGAGGGCCGAGCGCTTCGACGAGCGCACCCGGGATCCGGCGATCGACGTGGATGCGTCGGGTGCCGTCGGGGAGAGGGGCCTCGTGGCTGTTGGCCACCGTGACCTCGTGCCCCCGGCGCGCCAGCTCGAACACCAGGCTCAACCCGATGTACCGGTTGCCGCCGGTGACCAGGACTCGCATCGTGGGACCCCTCCCGCCCGCCGGCTGGCGGGTCGTTCCCGGTCTAGCGGATCGGCCCGGTCCGGGTCACGTGGGCCGTTGCTCGGCGAGTGCCTTGATTCCCTCGACGGCGCGTTGCATGCCCGCTTTCATCTGGGCCAAACGGCGATCGAGGATGGGCTGCTCGCGCTCGGGGCGCTTGTGCACCATGGCTGCCGTGCCCGAGCCGTACTCGGCGATCACGACGCGCTGGCGCAGCCGTACCCGCCGGCCGATCGGTTCGAGCTCGAAGCTCCAGCGGGCGGCGGGTGCGTTCGGGTCGAGCACGTGCCAGACGAACTGGGCCGTGGTCCGGGCGCCGGGGGGATCGCAGACCATCACCGTGCAGGTGGATTTCCATTCGCCGAGACCCTCGAGGAAGTTCCGCCCGACGAATCGGGCGCCGACGGCCGGGCCCGGGTCGAGCCACTCGGCCGAGGTGAGCTCGCTGCCGACCCGGGCCGGGGTGGTGATGTCGCTGACGAGGGCCCACACGGCGGCCGGGGTGGCGTCGATGTCGATCTCGGCGATCACCCCGAGCTCGTCGGCGAGATGCGCCAGGCCGTCCGCCGAGGGCTTGTTGCGGGTGTATCCCCAGCGATCGAAGTAGGTGATCTCCTGTGCCGGCCGGCGCTTGGCCGGCTTGAACTCGGTGCCCACGGTGTAGGCCACCGGCAGGAGCACGACCTGGGTGACCCCTTCGGGCATGCCGAGCAGCGCAGCGAGTTCGGTGGCCTTGCCGAGGTGCACCGTGGTCCACGCCGTGCCGAGCCCGCGGGCCCGAGCAGCGAGGCAGAAGCTCCAGGCCGATTGCAGCACCGAGTCGAACAGCCCGGGTCGCCCCGAGTGGTCGTGGGTGCCCCAGATGCAGGCGATCACGATCGCCGGAACCTCACCGATGTGCTCGGCGAGGTACCCCCCGGAGGTCATCACCCGCTCGGACTGATGACCGGTGCCCTTCAGCCGCTCGGCCAGCTTGATCAGGCCTTCGCCTCCTGCGGCCCGGTACAGCTCGCCGACCGCTGCCTTCGTCGCCGGGTCCCGCACGACCATCCACCGGCGGCTCGACAGGTTCCCGCCCGTCGGCGCCTGCTCGGCGAGGTCGATGCAGTCGAACAGGACCTGGTCCTCGACGGGCCGGGTCAGGTCGAGGCGGAGTCGGACCGAGCGGGTGGTGGCGAGGACGCGGTCGACGGCGGCGACGGTGCCGGGGTCGCCGATGGGCGGCAGTGGTTCCACGAGGCCGGACCGTACCCGCCGCGCTCAGCCGGGCTCACGGAGGCGGTGCAACAGCAGCAACACTGCGAACGCCAGCGCCCACAGGCCGATCGCGACGGCAGTGCCGGCCGGCTGTTCGGCCCACACGAGGTAGACGACCCCGATCAGGGCCAGCAATAGCGCGTTCGTGGCGCCGACGGCCTGCACGATCGCGGCCGTCATCGGATGCACTCGCCGCCGCACGGCGCGCCGGTCAACCCTTGGTGGTGCGGACGATCTCGGTCGCCGCAACCGTGCCGTCGGCCTGGGCGGCGCCCTGCACGGTGACGGCCTGTCCGGCCTTGAGATCGCCGAGCGTGCCCGGAGCGGCTACCTGCACGGCCGTGCTCGCGTTCGTGGTGACGATCACGATCGTGCCGTCGGCCGTCGCCACGTACACCTTGGCGCCGTCGACGAGCTTGACGGTGCCGCGCGTTTCGCCGGCGCCCGTCGTCGCACCCGCTGCGGCGGTCGTCGGCGCAGCCGCCGTGGGGAGCGAGATGCCGGCTGGCAGCCCGCCGCTGCGGACGGCTGCAGCGAATGCGGCCGCTGCTCCTCCCGCACCGCCGATCCCTGCGGTGGGAGCCGGTTCCGGTCCGAACGTGCGCTGGAACCACGCTCCGCCGACGAACATCGACCCGGCGGCCAGGAGCCCGGCCAGGACCCAGGTGAGCGTGTTGGACGTGCGCTGCCGGGGTGGGGGGCCCTCGTTGCGGTCCAGCGCCTCGAGCAACTCGAGGCGGTCGTCCCCGGTCGGCGGTCCGTCCGTCGGCGGTGTCGGGGGTTGGTCGGACTCGGGCAGGGCGAGGTCGGGCACGGCCGTCTCCTACTCGTAGCGAAGGGCGTCGATGGGGCGGAGTTGCGCAGCGCGGTTCGCGGGGTAGATGCCGAAGAACAGTCCGACCGCCACGGCGACCCCGAAGGCCAGGAACACCGAGAACGGCTCGACCACGGGTCGGACGCCGACGATCTCGAACCGGCTGCCGAGTAGACCGGCCCCCACACCCAGCAGTCCTCCGAGCATGGTGAGCAGGACGGCCTCGGTCAGGAACTGCCCGAGGATGTCGCTGCGACGTGCGCCGATCGCCTTGCGGATCCCGATCTCCCGGGTCCGTTCGGTCACCGTGACCAGCATGATGTTCATCACGCCGATGCCACCCACGAGCAGGCTGATCGCCGCAACGGCGCCGAGCAGCACCGTGAACGTCTGGTTGTTGGCGTCTTGGGTCTCGAGGAGGCTCGCCTGGTTGAGCACGAGGAACGAGTTGCTCGTCGAGCCCGGATGGTTGCCCTGCAACACGGCCGTCGCTTCGAGCTGTGCAGTGGCGGTCGCAGCTCGCCCCGTGGCCTGGATCACGACCTGATCGACCCGTTTCGAGTTGCCCGACACCAGGTCTCGCATGGTGGTGATCGGGACGAACACCACATTGTCCTGGTCCTGGATGCCGTTCGATCCCCGGGCCTTGAGGATGCCGATCACGGTCAGGTTGCTGTTGGCGAACCGCACGGTCTGACCGAGGAGCTGGCTCACGTCGGCCGTCTCACCGAGGAGGTTCTTGGCGACGGTCAGACCGATCACGGCCACCTTGGACCGGGCCTCGACGTCGCCGTCGGTGAAGGCGGCGCCTCCGGCGAGCCGGAGGTTGCGCACCTCGAACAACGCCGGCGTGGTGCCCTGGACCTGTTGGGGGGTTGCGCTCGCTCCGTTGTAGGAGGCGGTCACGCTCTGGCCGTTGACGAGCGGGACCACCTTGGCGATGCTCGGCGCGAGCGTCGGGTCGCTCAACGACGACACGTCGTCATCGTCGATGACGATGCGCCGGGCCTGCGTGCCGCCTCGGTTACCGAGACCGAACCCGCCGGTGGTCACGGTGAGGGTGTTGGAGCCGAGGGCTTCGAGGCGCTGGCGAGATGCGGCGGCCGAGCCTGAACCGACGGCGACGAGCACGATCACGGCGCCGACGCCGATGAGGATGCCGAGCATCGTGAGAGTGGAACGGAGCTTGTTGGCGCGGATGCCGCCGAGGGCGATGCGGACGCTCTCGAGGTTCACGCCGGCACCTCCATCAACAGCGGCGGCCGACCCTCGACCGGTGCCTGTCGCTCGTCGCTCACGATGCGGCCGTCGCACAGGCGCACCACGCGCTTGGCGTGCCGGGCGACTTCGTCCTCGTGGGTGATCACGATGATCGTGCGGCCCTGCACGTTGAGCCGGTCGAAGATCGTGAGCACCTCCGCCGTCGATCGGCTGTCGAGGGCGCCGGTGGGTTCGTCGGCGAGCACCATCGAGGGGTTGGTGACGATGGCTCGGGCGATGGCCACGCGCTGTTGCTGTCCGCCCGACAGCTCGTTGGGCAGGTGGTCGAGCCGGTCGGCGAGGCCCACGGCTGCCAGCGCCGTGCGAGCTCGCTCTCGGCGTCGGGCCCGCTTCATCCCGGCGTAGGCGAGGGGCAGCTCGACGTTGGCGAGGGCGGTCGTCCTGGGGATGAGGTTGAAGCTCTGGAACACGAAGCCGATGCGGCGGTTGCGGATGTCGGCGAGCGCAGCGTCGCCGAGTGTGCCGACATCGTCGCCGTCGAGGACGTATCGTCCCGTGGTGGGCGCGTCGAGCGCGCCGAGGATGTTCATGAGCGTGGACTTCCCGGACCCGGACGCACCCATGATCGCCACGTGGTCGCCACGCTCGATCACGAGCGAGACTCCGTCGAGGGCGCGCACCTCGACGTCCCCCATGCCGTACACCTTGGTGACGTCGCGCACGACGATCACCGGTCGAGCGGCGGGCACCTGAGCCGCCTCGTCCTGCGTTCTCGCGACCTGAGCAATCGCGACCTGAGCAACTGTGGGTTCAGCCACCGCGACCCCGGTTGCCGCCGCCGCCCGCTCCGCCGCCGGTGCCGGCCCCGCCGAGGCCGGGGATCCCGGTCTGGCCGCCACCGATGAGCGTGCCTCCCTGCGTCGCAGCGCCTGCTCCGGCCGCGCTGATGGCGGTGCGGACCACGACGACGACGTCACCTTCGGCCAGTCCGGAGCTGATTTCGATCCCGTTGTCGCCCCGCAAACCGATGGTGATCTGACGATCCTCGGTCTTGGTCGGATCGCCCGGCACCGTTTGGACGGCCACTGTCGCTGTCGTGCCCCGCCCCGTCACGGCCGAACTCGGCAGGACGAGGACGTCCGCGGCCTCCTCCACGGTCACCGAGGCCGTTGCGGTCATGCCCGGCCGGGGCTGGTTGGTCGCCGGCACGTCGGTGATGGTCAGGTAGACGTAGTAGGTGACGACGTTGCCCACCAGCGTCGAGGCGCCGTCGATGCGGTTGACCTTTGCGCTGAGGCGGCTGCCGCTGACCGCGTCGAGCGACACCGATGCGCTCTGGCCCACCCGCACCTTCATCGCGTCGGCCTCGCTGAAGCCGGCCCGGACCTCGAAGCCGTTGGGATCGGTGATCGTGAGGAACGCCGAGGTGGACGCCGAGCCGCTTGCGCTGGCGGCGTTCGCGTTGGCGTTGTTGCCACCGGATCCCGGGGCGACGCCGATCTTGCCGTTGAGCACGGCGATCGTGCCCTCGATCGGGGCCACGAGCGTGGCGGCGGTGACGTTCTTCTGGGCCGTGGCGAGCGAGTTCCGGGCGTTGATGACCTGCGAGTTCGACTGAGCGAGTTCCGCATCGGTCGGCGGTCGTTCCTTGACGGCGTTGCCGGCGACGGCCGTGTTGTAGGACAGCTGCGCGGATTCGAGCTGGCGTTGGGCGGACACGATGGACTGGCTGTCGCGCAGCAGTCCGGCATCGCGGTTGTTTCGGGCGTTGGTGAGCGAGTTCGAGGCGCTGTCGATCGATTGCTTGGCCTTGAGCTGGGTGTTGGCGAGCCCGTTGGTCGCGTTGTTGAGCGAGTTGGTGGCCTGGGTCAGCGATGCGTCGGCCTTGTCGAAGGCCGGCTGCGACCCGTTGGGCCCGTTGAGGGTCGAGTTCTTCGCAGCAAGTGTGGTCTGGGCTGCGGTGAGGGCGGCGGTCGCCGGGCACGCCGTGCCATCCGGTGCGCTCGCCGCTCCCGGATTCGCCGTGCAGTACGCGACGGCGGCCTGATACTTGGCGACGTCGGCGGCCGCCGCGTCGTGGGCCGCCTTGTCGGCGTCGCGGGTGGCCTTGGCAGCGTCCCACGCCGCTTTGGCTGTGCTCCACGACGCCTGGGTCTGGTCGACGGAGAGCTGTGAGGTGGCGAGATCACGGTCGGCCGAGGCCCGGGCGTTGGCGAGGCTCGTCTCGGCCTGCGTGACGGAGGCGTCGTACCCGACGGCGTTCTGTCCGGCCGAGGCCCGGGCGTTGGCGAGGCTCGTCTCGGCCGATCGGACCTGCGAGGCGGACTGGGCGAGGCTCGCCTGGTTCTGGGCCCGCTCCTGGGGGGTGAGGCCGGACTTCAGCTTCTCGAGCGAGGCGAGCGCGGATTCGTACGAGGCCTGTGCGGCCGTGAGGGTGTTGGTGACGGTGGTCGCGTCGACCCGGGCGAGCGGTTGGCCCTTCGTGACCTTGTCACCGACCTTGACGAGGATGTCTGTGACGAGGTTCGACGACACCGCAGAGTCGAACGAGACGTCGAACTGCGTGCGGGCCAGCAGGTTGCCGCTCGCACTCACGGCGGTGGACACCGAGCCTCGTCGAACGGTCGTCGTGGTACGCGTCGTCGTCGACGAGGTGCCCTCGTCGCGCAACAGGAACCACCCGCCCGCGCCGAGGGCGAGGACGCCGACGCCGAGCACGCTGTTCAGCAGCAGGGTCGACCGGCGCATCGGTCACGCCTTTGCCGTGGTGGACGTCGCTGCGTCTCCGCCCGATCCGGCTCCCCCGGGGCGGCCGCCGCCCGATCCGCCACCTGCACCCGGCAGGGTCACGCCTTCGGGCAGGAGGACCTTGCACTTGTCGTTGGCGGCCTGGAAGACCGGGGACTCCCGGTCGATCTGACCGAGGAACCCGCCGGCACCCTGACCGCCGCGCCCGCCGCCGGCGGGGGCGGCGGGGGCGGAACCACCGGACGAGGGCGGCGACGCCGGGGGCTGTCCGCCCTGCCCGCCGCCTTGTCCGCCGCCCTGGGGTCGATCGGGGATCTCGACGCCGTTGTCACGCATACAGGTGAGATACGGCTGGAGTTGCGCCAGCCGATTGTTCCCGCCTTGTCCGCCGCCTTGTCCGCCGCCTTGTCCGCGGCCGAGGGCCGCCGCAGGGTCGAAACCGGCAGGGAGCTTGCTCTTGCAGGCTTCCTGCGCCTTCTGCAGCACCGCTGGGTCGATGCTCACCCGAGGGCCGCTCTGTCCGGCCCCCTGCCCCGTTCCCTGGTTGGCGCCCTGGCCTCGACCGCCGAGTCCCAGGCCCTGCTCGAGGAGGCACTGCCGGTACGCCTGGAGCTGTTCGGCAGATGCCGTGACCGCCGACGTGGACGCCGCGGTCGACGGCACGGGCGCCGCCGTGTTCTCGTTGCCGCCGCATCCCGCAGCCATCCCGAGGATCGAGCCGGTCAGGAGCAGGGCACGTAGGCGCATGCCGGGAGTAGACACGATGTTGCTGTGGGAAACCTGGGAACGCAGCGAGCGAGAGCCAAGCGCATTCCCAGGGAGATCCCAGCTCGATGACGTAGATGTTCGGCCCATGCGCCACCCACTGCGTCGAGGGGCCCTCGCTGCCGTGGTGATCCTGGTCGCTGGTGCCTCGCCCGCGGCGGCGCACGACAGCAGCATCAACAGCTGGGAGGCCGCTGCGGCCCAGCTCGTCGGCATCAGCAACGATCCCATCGCCGTCCGGGCCCGAGTGGCCTTCGGGTCCCCTGAGGTCCGAGCGAATCTCGACGCCGTCGCCGCGCTGGTCGCCGAGCGGGTCGAGGGGGTCGACGCCGGCCGGCTCGCCGAGGCGCTGGCCTCGAGCTCAGCCCGTCGGCGTGCCGTGGTACTCACGGCGCTCGCGCAGGTCGGCAAGCCGTATGCGTACGGCGGCGCCGGGCCGCTGGTGTTCGACTGCTCAGGGTTGACCCGCTTCGCCTGGCGTGCCGGTGGCGTGGCGCTGTCGCACTACACGGGACTGCAGAAGCTCGAGGCCAAGCCGATCCTGGATGCGCAACTCCAGCCCGGCGATCTCGTGTTCAACCTCCAGGCCGACGGCGACGGGCACGTGATGCTGTATCTCGGTGCGGATCGGGCCGTGATCGACGCCCCGGCGACGGGAACGTTGGTGCGCGTCCGGCAGTGGGCGACCACCACCGGGTTTGGTTCACCGTTGCGCTGAGCGCAGGAACGACGGCGGCGGATCGGCCCATCCGAGGTACGCAGGAAAGTAGGCCAGCTCGGCCACGCCGATGCCGCCCCGCACGCTCGTGGAGACGAACCGCCCGTCGCCCAAGGAGATCCCGACGTGGCCGAGTGGCATGGCGACGGCCCAGAACACGATTGCGCCGCGCGGCGGATCGAGATCGCCAGGGTGGGCTCGACCGCTGCGGTACGCATCGAGCCAGTGGTCGAACGCCGAGGGGTAGATGCCTTCGGTGCCGAACGCCAGCTCGACGGCCCGCTCGCAGTAGCCGTTGTAGGCAGCGCTGCCGAGCCAGCGCGACATCCAGGCCAACGCAGCGTCGAGATGGTTCGTCGGGGCCGATACGCCGAGGAATCCGGCCCGGCGGCAGGTTGCCAGGTCGACTGCGCCGGGTGTGGAGGACCATGCCGGCGTGGTCGAGTAGGCGAGCTTCGCCCACGGGCTGGCGAGCGCGTCCAGTTCGGCCTTGAGGCGCAGGCACGAGGACTCCAGGCTGGTGGTGCCGGGCGCAGCGCCGGCGCCGATCGGGCGCGAGATGCGCCCCTGTCCATCGTCGGCCATCGCCGGAGCGGCGCCGAGCGGCACGAGCACCGCCAACGCCAGGGCCGCCGTCACGACGCGTCGCATCCCCGTCCCGATCGGCGCCCGTCGCCCGGGTTTGAGCGGGGATCAACGCCAGGTGATCCCGTCGGGTCGCACTTCGGTGAGCGGACGCTGGACGTCGATCGCGTCACCCGGACGGGGGCATGGCTCGCCGGCGGGTACGAACAGCAACGACACGTGCTGGTGGGGCGGCTCGACGAGCGCGAGTCGGCGCCGGGCGTGATGGAACGGGCTGCGGCCGTCGTCGAGGGTCCGCACCCCGTGGGCGGTGCCTGCACCCACGACCACGACGGACCCCTCCGCAGGGACCGGCACCTGCCGGTATCCGCACGGCGTACCCGCTTCCACGGGCTCCGCGGCGACGACCTCGGTGCTCAGGTGGAAGAACGTCTTGTCGCCCAGCCACAGCCGCGTGCCGATCCGCTGCACCACCGGCCGGTCGGCGCCGAGCGCGAGGACGTCGGCGGCGTCGAGATGGCTCGCCCACAGCGGCAGACCGGCCGGCAGCCGGCCGCACCAGGCGGCGGCCTCGCGGGCGCGCTCGGCGCTCGTGCCGGCGAGCGGGAGGTGGATGCCGGCGGCGACGACGGGCACACCGGCCCGGCGGGCGTCGTCGAGCAGGGTGCGCACGCCGGCGGCATCGGCGCCGTAGCGGTGCATCGAGGACGCCACCTCCACGATCACCCCCGCCGCGCCGGCGGCCGCAGCAGCCATGACGTGATCGAGTGCCGCGACCGTGAGCACGGCGCCGGCCGCTGCCCCCGGTGCGAGGCGCGCCGTCGGGGTGAGCACTACCGGGGTGACACCGCCGGGAAGGCCGGCGAGCTCGTGCACCGTGCCGACGGCGACGTATCGGGCGCTGCGGCGGCGGGCGACGCGGGCGAGGAACGCACGACCCAGGCCGTACCCGTTGCCCTTCACGACGGGGATCACCCCGGGATGCTCGGCCCAGGTGTGCGCCACGTGCGCGCCCCAACGGCGTGCGTCGACCGTCAAGATCAGGCTCACCGGTCCCGAACCGTACATTCCCGAGTGGTTCGGTCGGGTTTTGGCCGGTAGCGTGTCGGTCATGCGGCGTTGGTTCGGCTTTCCGGAGACCGTGAACGACAAGGCGGCCCGGACGGTGGCGGCCGGGGTCATCGCCATGGCGGTCGTCTACCTGGTCACCGGTTCGGGTTGGGTGCTCGTGCCGCTCTGGTTCGGCTTTGCGGCCCGGGTGGCGGCCGGGCCTCGCTACAGCCCGCTCGGTCGGCTGGCCGTCCACGTGGTGGCCCCCCGGCTCGGCGCCCCGAAGCTCGTGCCCGGCCCGCCCAAGCGATTCGCCCAGGGCATCGGGCTGGTGTGCGCGACCGCCATCGTCGTCGGCCACCTGACCGGCGCGACGCCGGTCGCCGTCGCCGTGTCGGTGATGCTCGTCGCAGCGGCGTCGCTGGAGGCTGTGCTCGGCTTCTGCCTCGGCTGCACGATCTTCGCCGGACTCATGCGCCTCGGGGTCATCCCGGCGTCGGTGTGCCAGGAGTGCTCGGACCTGAGCCGCCGCCTCGCCGCCGCTCGTAGCGCGACGGCCTCGGCCAGCTCGTGAGGTCGGGGACGAGCGGCGCCGCGGTGCGGGACCGCCACGCCCCCTTCCACACCCCGATCGCATAGGCGGCGTCGTCGGCGAGGCGCAGTGGGCCCCCTCGGCGGAGCCCGTCGAGGACGGCGAGCAGGAGGATCCGGCGAGCGATGCGCGAGCGGAGGGCGGCCACCGCGAGCACGGGCCACCACGCCCGGCGGACCCCCGCTGCGAGCAACCGGCCGGCGTGGAGATGGCCGAGACCGGTGAGGCGGGCGGCCAGGCGCCACGAGCCGATGCGGCGCTGCAGCAGCACCGTCGTCGCGCCTGCCGTCGCAGCGCCGGCGGCGAGCCCGGCGGGGAACGGGGCGAGCGCGGCCAGGCCCCACACCGCAGCGCTCCAGCCGCTCACCGACACGGCCGGTACGGCGCCGGGATGGCGGCGGGCGAGCGGCGCGGCGGATCGGCCGTAGCCGAATCTCTGGCGGATCCAGGCCCGTACGGTCGGCCGGGGTTCGTGGAGCACGACCACCGCCGGCTCGTACCGGCACCCGTGCCTGGCCTCGTCGAGGCGCCAGACGGCGTCCACGTCCTCACCGGTGCGCAACTCGGGATCGAATCCGCCGACGTCGACGAGGGCCGCGCGCCGGACCAGGACGGCAGCGGTCGGCACGTACGACACGCGGGTCCCGGCCCGGATCCGGGCCGGTGCCGGGCCCAGATCGAGCGGCGAGTGCTCGGCGTCGTAGCGGGCGAGTCGTCCCGGCCCGGGCCGAGACCGCACCCGGGGTGCCACGAGGGCCACGGTGGGATCGGCGAGGTGGGCGAGCAGCGGCTCGAGCCACCTGGGCGGCACCTCGACATCGGCGTCGACGAATGCCACGAACTCGGTGCGCACCGCAGCGAGCCCGGTCGTGCGGGCGGCGCCCGGTCCGCCGTTGCCGTCCCGGCGCAGGACCCGTGCCCCGGCGAGCGCGCCCACCGGGGGTCGGCTCGCGTCGTCGACCACGATCACCTCGGTCACGCCGGCGGACCGCAGCGAACCGACGAGCGTGGCGAGGCGCGCCGCATCGGGATCGAGGACGGGGATCACGGCGGTGACGTCCGCGGGACCCCAGGGTCCCGGTCCGTCCGGTTCGGGATGGATCGCGCCGGCCTCGAGCAGTCGCCCGATGAGTGCGCGGGCCCCGGCGGTGCGCACCGGTGCCCCGTCGAGCACGGCGCGCACCACGCCGGCGCCCGCGTCGCTCAGGCGGAACAGCTTCAGTGGCGAGCCGCCGAGCAGCACCGTCCCGTGCCAGGACAGGGACCCGTCGGCCCGGTATCGGGTCACCCCGGATCGCGGGCGCGCAGCACCGTGAGGATCCGCTCGGCGGCCTCGGCCGGAGTGAGCACGACCGGTTGGGCCCGCCCGCCGGATGCGCCGGTGGCCGCCGTGAGGGCGCGCACCCGGTCCAGTGCACGTTCGCTTTCCGGGGCGTCGAGCACCCGCGGCCGGGGTCGGAACGGCCGCAGCGGGCGATGGGCGGCGACGGAGCCGGCGGGCCCGCGATGCACGGTGATCGGCGCTGTCCGAGCGGAGAGCGTTGCCGCCAGGGTGCCCCGCCGCAACGTGGCGGTGCCGCCCTCGACGCTCACGACCGTGGGCGCCTCGGCCCGCAGTTGCTCGCGCCGGCCGCCGTCGAGGCGGCGCACGGCCTCGATCCGCCCGGGTGCGCCGAATTCGAGCGAGAGCAGGCCCAGGGCCCCGGCGGCGCCGAGGGCACCGGCGAGGTAGGCCGGTACCGAGCCCGAACCGCGGTCGAGGGAATGGTCACCGCAGCACACGAGATGCACCCGTGCGCCGAGCGCGCCGATCGCCGTCGCCAGGGCATCGGCCACGGCCCCGGAGGCGCTGCCGGGGTCGAGCGCAACGCGCACGGCGCGTGAAGCGCCCGCTCCGAGCGCTTCCCGCAGAACGGCTTCGGCCGTCTCGGTGCCGGCGCTGACGGCGACCACCTCGTCGCCCCAGGCTGACGCCGCCCGCAGGGCCCACTCCAACGCCGAGGCGTCCGAGGCCGACAGCCCGCTGGTGCGGGCATCGGTGCGTACGGCGCCGGTCACCGGGTCGACCTCCGGTCGACGGTCGACCCACTTCAGGCAGGCGACGATCACGGCGTGCCTCAGGTGCGGCGGAACACGACACCGTGCCCGCCCTCGGGGTAGGTCCAGGTGATGGCACCCTCGGTGTTGCACACGAGGTAGCAGGTGCCGCACTCGAAGCACTGCTCGTAGTTGAACAGGATGCCGCCGTCGGCCACGGGCACGAACAGGTTCGCCGGGCATGCCACGACGCACGCCTTGGTCGTGCAGCCCCGGCAGGAGTCGCCGTCGATGGTGATGTGGGCCCGCTCGTGGACCCGGAACTCGACGGAAGCCATCCGCCGTTCGAAGCTGACCTCGGTCCACGTCATCCGAACGTCCTCCCTCCGGTCCAGGCATCCCGGGCGAGGTCACGCAGGCGCACGCCGGCGCGCCGGGCCTCGCTGAGAACGATGCGTCGCAGCCCCGGCTTGGGCCGCGGGTTCTCGACCTGGAACACGCGCTCGGCGATCCCGCACACGAGCCCGGGGTACTGCTGCTGCACGCGCTCGGACAGCACCAGATGGGGCGCGGCCCGCAGCTTGCGGTGATCGCGCAGCACGAAATTGCCTTCGAGGCGGGACCGATAGCCGGCCAGGCCGGCCGCCGAGGTGTCCCTGCGGCGCAAGGCAGTGGCTGCGGCCTGACCGGCCGCGATCCCCGAACCCATGGCGAAGTTGACCCCTTCGAGCCAGATGCCGGCGGCCAGGCACAACGCCGCGGCGTCGCCGGCGACGAGGATCCCGTCACCCACGAGCGTGGGCAACATGTCGTAGCCGCCCTCGGGGATGACGTGCGCCGACCACTCCTTCACCTCGCCGCCCTCCACGAGGGGCGCGATGGCGGGGTGCTGCTTGAGGAGCGCCACGAGCTCTTCGGGGCGGCGGCGCTGGGCGGCGAGCGCCGGCAACTTCAGCACGAGCCCGACGGCCAGCGTGTCGAGGTTGGTGTAGACGAAGCCGCCGCCGGGGATGCCCTGCGTGCAACCGAGGATCTCGATGTCGACGCCGTGGCGGCCACGGACCCCGAAGCGCTCGTCGATCACCTCTTTGGGGAGGGCCAGGGTCTCTTTGACGCCGAGGGTGTAGTTCGCAGGGTCGACCGGCCCGTACAGGCCGGCTTCCTTGGCCAGGAACGAGTTCACGCCGTCGCAGGCGATCACGACGGGCGCCGTCAGCTCGCCGTCGGGCCGATCGGTGCGCACGCCCACGACCCGGTTGCCCTCACGCAGCAGGCCGGTGACCGTGGTGGAGCACAGCAGCTGGGCGCCCTCGGCCTCGGCCTTCCCGGCCAGCCAGGCGTCCCAGTCGGGCCGGTAGGCGGTCGCCCCGTTGTAGGGGGCCTCGCCCCAGGCCTCGCTGCGGTAGTCGATCGTGAGGGCCTGCGTGCCGGTCATCACCATGGTCTGGCGCCGGGTGACCCAGCGCTGCACCGGGGCCTCCTCCCACCAGCCGGGCAGGAGGTCGTCGAGGACCCGGGGATACACGACCCCGCCGTACATGTTCTTGGCACCCGGGAACGGGCCGCGTTCGACGAGGACGACCGACCGCCCGGCTCGCGCCAGGGTGAGCGCGGCGCACGAGCCAGCAGGGCCGGCCCCCACGACGATGGCGTCGACGTCGGGCATGCCGAGCAGGCTACGAGGGGCGTGTCGCCTGGTCGAAGGCGACGGCGGCGTCGTGTGCCACCGCGAGCCGGGCGGCGAGCTCGTCGTCGGAGGCGGCGAGGGTGCCGAGGTCGCCCTCGCCCTCGAAGGCGGCGAAGTATCGGGACGCGGCGCGAGCGTCGTTGCGGCGGGCCAGCGCGACCAGGGTCGTGCTCCAGCGCGCCCAGTCGTCGTGACCGGTGGCGGTCAGCTGCTCGCGCACGGCGTCGAGCGCAGCGACGAACGGCTCGTTCACGCCGCCCCGTCCCGTAGGCCCAGGCGCGCGCCGAGCTCGTCGAGGGTCGCGTTGGCGTCTGCGACGATCGGGATGTCGGCGAGCTACATCATCGGGCACGACGGATCGGTGTTCACGCTGATCACGATCTCGGGCTGACCGAGGCCGCTGGTGTGCTGCACGGCGCCGCTCACCCCGAACGCCACGTACAACCGGGGGGCGACGACCACCCCGGTGGTGCCGATCTGGCGGCTGTGGGACACCCAGCCCCGGTCGGTGATCACCCGGGTCGCTCCCATCGATGCGTCGAGCGCCGTGGCGACCTCGGCCAGCAGGGCGAACCGCTCATGGCCGTCGAGGCCGGCGCCCCCGCCCAGGATCCGGGGCGCTTCGGCGAGGTCCATGGTGGCGACGTCGGGCGGGAGCACCCCGACGGTGACGGCGTCGGCAACGGCGGCCCCGCCATCGGGCTCGATCAGCCGGAGCGAAGGCGCAGGGCCCGAGGACGTCACCGCACCCCGGACACCGGGCTGCAGGGTGGCGACGAACGGTCCGTCGACGTGGACGTCTTCGAGCGCGAGGCCGCCCCAGCGGGCCAGTTCGGCGCCGTCGGGCCGCACGCGCAGCGCCCCCGCCAGGAGCGGCCGCCCGAGGGCACTCGCCAGGCGGGGGGCGAGGTCGCGTCCGTCGGGCGATGCTGGAAGCACGACGACCTGCGCCGACTGGACGTGCGTAGCGAGCGCCGCTGCCCAGGCGCCGGGGGCGAAACCGTCGGTCTCCCAGGCTGAGATGTCGTGTGCGACTCCGGCGAGCACAGTGGCCGCGGCGCTCACCCCGGACCCCACGAGCAGCACGGCCCCGCCGCACTCGGCGACCGCCTCGGCGCCGCCGGCGGGAAGGACCCCGTCACGCACGCAGACGACGGCGAGCAGTCCGGACATGGTGCGGAGGCTACGGGGCGGGTGCCGTCGGCCGCGAGCCGGGGAGCCGGGCTCAGCCTCGGGTGAACTCGGCGACCAGATTGCCCGAGGCGTCGTAGAGCGAGAGCGTCGTGCCCTCGGTCGACCAGCCGGCGGTGCGCTCGAGCGCCTTGGTGAACGCGGCGGCCCGGGCCATCACCTCCGGCTCGCAGGCCATCCTCGTGCCCGACAGCGGGCCGAACCGCAGCGGTGACCGGCCGGAGGGCGTGGCGCCCGTGGTGCTGCTCGTGGCCATGATCCGGTTGCAGCCGTCCGAGCCCGACACGGCGCCGTCGGCCCCGATGGTGAGTGAGACCTCGGTGTCGGTGGCACTGCTCGACACGGTCCCGCCGCTGGCGCCGTCCTCGACGAGGGTCAGGAGCTGCCAGGCGCCCGCCAGCGGGACGTCCTGCTCGGGCGCAAAGGTCCGCAGGGTCTTGCCCGAGCCATCCAGCAGTTCGAGGCGGTCACCGGCGAGGCGGAACGACGCCACGGCGCCGAGATCCCGCTGGAGGGCAGCCTCGGCCTCGGCGAGTTCCGCGCAGTACATCCGGGTGCTGACGCCCGGTGCCAACGTCAGCGAGGTCCCGGCGACGACGACGGCGCCGCCGATCGTGTTACAGCCGACGGTCGCCGTGTACTCGGCCCCGTCGATGCGCAGCCGGCCGGGCCCGCCGACCTGCACCCAGCGGGTGTCGGCGAGCGGGAGCTTGGCGGGCGGCCCCCCGAACCAGGGCTGGCCGGAAACGGGCGGGGTGTCGGGAGCCATCGGTGCCTCCTTGTCAGGGCCGTCCTTGGCGGCGTCGTCCTTGGCGCCGCAGGCCGTCACGGCGAGTGCGGCGGTGAACAGGGTGGCGGCGAGGGTGCTGATCCGGGAGCGCTTTTGCATGCCCGGTGCGACGTCGTGCGCACCGTGCCCGGTTCCCGGCCCGGTCGACTTTCAGGAGTCCTGGTGCTCGGACGCGGTGCGGATCGCCTCGACGACACGCACCATGTTCGGGCCGTGCTCGTGGACGCGGCGTTCCAGGATCCGTGGTTCCTTGTCGGGCATGCGTTCGATGGCCGGGGTCAGCCCCGACGGCCCGGGTCCGAGCCGGAGGTGGTAGCCGAGCCGGGTGCCGGTCGGGGTCGGCATCAACGTGAACCACCATTGGGCACCGGGACGGTCGGGATCGGAGGTCACCCACCCGAACTCGCGCTCGGGCGAGTACCGGTGCACGAAGCAGCGCACCTCCCACTCCCCGATCGCCGGGTGCCGGTTGCGCCCGATGAACACGGCCGCGAGAGCGGGCCCGGCCGGCCGGCCCCGCTCAGGCGACGCGGGTTCCCACGTCGCGCCGAGGAACTCCTCGCTCACGCCGGCGCCGAACGAGACGTCGGTGACGATCGTCCACACCGTCGCCGGCGGCGCTGCGATGTCGGCCTCGACGAGCGCCCCGGGCCCGTCGGCCAGGCACGGGGGGTCGCTCGGCCCGCTCGCCCAGGTGGCCTGCCAGGTGATCGCCTCGCCGGTCATGGCTCGCTCCCGGTCATGATTCGGCGGCCACGGCGCGCACGAGATCGATGGCCCGGGCGAGGGTGTCGAGGCGCTCGGTGACGGTCGCGCCCTCCGGTTGCAGGCGCAACGTCGTCACCCCGGCCCGCTTGTAGGCCCGGATGCGCTCGCTCACCTGGGTGTCGTCGCCGAGGAACGTCGTGCGTACGACCATCTCGTCGGGCACGGCGGCGATGGCGGCGTCACGATCGCCACCGAGCCAGAGCTGCGCGATGCGGTCGCAGTCGTCCTCGTAGCCGGCGCGCTGGAACGCGGCCCGGTAGAAGTTCGCCTGGCGCGAGCCCATGGCGCCGACGGGGAACGCCACGCCGGCGCGGTACTGCGGCAGCAACTGTTCGAGGTCGCCGAAGGCCACCGAGCCGCCCGCCTGCACGTCGACGCTCGACTCCGGGCGCCCAGCGGCGGCCTGTCCTGCTCGGATCGGTTCGAGCAGTACGTCGGCGGCCTCGGGGATGAAGCTCGTGCCGACCCACCCGTCGGACGCCTCACCCGTGTAGCGCAACGCTGCGGGCCCGAGCGTGGCCAGGTAGATCGGGATCCGGTCGTTGCCGGGCTGGGCGAGCCGCAGCGCCTTGCCGTCGCCGCCGGGGAGCGGCAGGCGGTGGTGGCGACCCTGGTACGTCATCTTCTCGCCGGCGAAGGCCAGCCGCACGACGTCGACGTGCTCGCGCAGGCGTTCGAGCGGATGAGCGAACGGCACGCCCTGGAGGCCTTCGACGACCTGGGGGCCCGACACGCCCAGGCCGAGCACGAACCGGTCGTCGCTCACCGCAGCGAGGGTGAGCGCGGTCATCGCCGTCATCGACGGCACGCGGGCCGAGATCTGCATGATCCCGGTGCACAGCCGGATCCGGTCGGTGACCGCAGCCAGGTAGGCGAGCGGGACGACGGCGTCCTGGCCCCAGGCCTCGGCCGACCACACGTCGTCGATGCCGAGTTTTTCGGCCTCACGGACGAAGGCGACCTGCTCGTCCCAGTCTCGGCGGCGGCCCGACGCGGCCCCGCCGATGGCGATCGAAGTACGCATCGCGGGGACCGTACCCGGCGCAGCGATGACCTTCGGCCCTGGGTCGCCGGTCGTGCCGCGTGTAGCCTCGACGGCGTGTCCAACGCCCTGCAGCGCCTCGTCGGTCGGCCGGTCTGGGTCGACCTCGCCACCCCGGATCCCGATGCTGCGGCTCGGTTCTACGCTGGCCTGTTCGGCTGGACCGTCGAGGCCTCGGCGACCCCGGCCGGTCGGTACGTGATCGGTTCGGTCGCCCAGGGTCCGGTCGCCGGGATGATGGCGCCGGATCACCCAGGGATCCCCCCGTCGTGGACCGTGCTGTTCGGCGTCGACGACATCGAGGGCGTCTGTGCCCGTGCTGCGGCCGTCGGCGCCACCGTGCTGCAGCCGCCGATGGCCATCCCCGGCGGCGACCGGATCGCCATCCTCGCCGACCCGGCCGGCGCCGTCGTCGGGCTGATGGACTCGGCGCAGGCCATGGCCTGGGGCGTTCGGGGCGCCGTCGGTTGGGTGGAGACCCAGACCCGCGACCTGGCCGCGTCCCGGGCGTTCTACCCGGCGTTGTTCGGGTGGACGATCGTGGCGGGGGCCGGTGGCTACGAGGTGTTCCACCGTGATGGGGAACCGGTGGCGGGCCAGATGGCCACGCCGCCCGGCGTGCCCGCAGACGTGCCGAGCCTGTGGCTCGTCTACTTCACCGTGCCCGACGTCGAGGCCACCGTTGCCCTCGCCGCACGCGCCGGTGGCGCGGTGCTGCTCGCCCCGATGATCGTGGGGGACATGCGCTTCGCCGTGCTGGCCGATCCGGCCGGCGCGGCGTTCGGCGTGCTGCAGGCCTAGCGCCGGCTGAGCGTCAAGGTCCGGTACAGCTTGGCGAGCTCGCCGGGGAGCTGGTGCACGTCGTCGATCACCAGGTAACGCTCGTCGGGGCACATGTGGCGCAGGTAGTCGTTCCCGGCGGGGTCGACGGTGATGCAGAACGTCTCCACGCCCACCCGGGCCGCTTCTGCGAGGGCCTTGGCGGTGTCGGCGATGCCGTAGTGCTTGTCGGTGCGGTCCGGGCCGTAGTCGCTGTCCTGCGGGTAGCCGTCGGAGACGACCACGAGCAGACGCACCCGGGCCGGATGCCGCTGCAGCCGCCGGGTGGCATGGCGGATCGCCGGGCCCATGCGGGTGTAGCGGCGGGGCTGCATGGCGGCGAGTCGCGCCCAGGTGCGTGACGACACCGCTTCGTGGAGGTCCTTGGCGACGTAGAACTCGACGTCGTCACGGCCCGAGCCGCTGAAGCCGTAGAGCGCATGTTCGTCGCCGAGGGCCGACAGGGCGTCGCACATGAGCGCGAGCGACTCCTTGGCCACGTCGAGGACCGTGCGGCTCGGTACCGGCGGCGGCTCGGACAGGTCCCACGACAGCGCCGGATACCCCTCGTCGGGGTTGACCGGCGCAGGTGGCGCGAGTGGCGGCGCCTCGGGGTCGAGCACCGGGGTCGAGGTGGATGCGCTCATGTCGAGCAGGAACGCTGCGGCCACCTCGCGCGCCGCCCGCTCGCGCCGGATCTGGAGCCGCTCGTCGTCGACGACGCCCCGCCGGCGCTCGACGAGGGAACCGATGACGGCGTCGAGGTCGAGTTCGGCGCCGTCGGGTTCCCGGTGACGGCGGCGGAACGAGTCGGCGGCGATCCGACGGAACTGCCGGCGGACCTGGCGAGCGAGCACCGCGTGGCGGCGGCGCACCTCGACCACGAAGTCGGGATCGCCGCCTTCGAGAGGTCGCTCGCTCACCCGGCACCAGGCGGGCAGGTAACGGCCTGCCCGGTAGTCCCACTCGTCGTACAGCGTGCTGCGGCGCCCGGTGAACACGTCCCGGCTCGATCGCCCGGCCCGCACCCGGGCGTCGAGGCCGTCGACACGTTCGATGGCAACACCGCGTCGGGGAGCTAAGCTGGGCAGATCGAGCCCGGCGCCGGCGCCGTCGGCCTGGGTGCCCGACCCGATGTCGTCGACGTCGCCGGGCGCGCCGTCGAGGTCGTAGAGCAGGGGATCGAGCGTTCCGGGCGGGTCGTCACCGCCGCCAGAGGTTTCGAGCTCGACACGAGACGACGCTCGGTCGGGGTCGCTCTCGAGGTCGAGTTCGGACGGGTCGAGCGGCACTACGGCAGCGACGGCCGGACACAGCGCCAGTGCGAGCTCGGCGACCTCGGTGACGCTCCAGCGGTGCAGGCCCCCCTGGGCCACGAGGTGGGCCACCGAGGCGGCGGTCGCCGCCGGTGGCCGGGGCAGGGAATCCGCTGCGGCGGCGACGTCGGCGCGGGCACCGGGGAACCGGCGGGCCACGAGCACGTCGAGGCGACATTCCTCGAGCGCAGCGAAGGTCTCGGCGAGTCCGGGGCGGTCCGGGTGATCGCGCACGAACGCGCCCGGATCGAAGGCCCGGGTACCGAACAGCTCGTAGGCGGTCTGATGGAGCACGGCGTGGCGGTAGGCCCGCCGGTCGTCGTCCCGGCCCTCGATCGCCGGCGGCAGCACGACGGTGGTGGCGCCGCCGAGCGTGCTCAGCGGCCGGCGGCCGGAGGCGGACTGCGTCTCGTCGACGTCGAATCGGGCCGGCTCCCCGAGCAGGGCCTCGGCGAACAGGGCGAGGGCCCGCTGGATCGATGCGAACGCAACGGTCACGGCAGGACGACGTCGACGATGTCGGCGACGGCCTGCTGGACGTCGACGTCATCGGTGACGGCACGGACGATCGCGGCGTCGCACGCGCGCCGGGCCTCGATGCCTCGCGCCGTGAGCTGCGCTGCGTAGACGAGCAGCCGGGTGCTGACCCCCTCCTCGAACCCGTGCTCCCGCAGGGCCCGCACGCGGATCCCGATCTCGGCGAGGTGTTCGGCCATCGCGGTCTCGACGCCACCTTCGTGGGCGATGATCGTCGCTTCGACCGCCGGTGCCGGGTAGTCGAACTCGATGCTCACGAACCGTTGGCGGGTCGAGGGCTTCAGGTCCTTGAGGACACTCTGGTAACCGGGGTTGTAGGAGATGACGAGCAGGAACCCGGGATGGGCCTCGAGCACCTCGCCGGTCTTCTCGATCGGCAACTGCCGCCGATGATCGGTGAGCGAATGAATGACGACGGTGGTGTCCTTGCGGGCCTCGACCACCTCGTCGAGGTAGCAGATCGAGCCCCGCCGGGCGGCCCGGGTGAGCGGACCGTCGATCCACACCGTGTCGTTCCCGACCAGCAGGTACCGCCCGACGAGATCGGTGGCGGTGAGATCCTCGTGGCAGGCCACGGTGGTGAGCGCCGCGGCGCCGGCGTGGCCTCCGGGCCGCAAGCGCCAGGCCATGTGCTCGACGAACCGGGTCTTGCCGCATCCCGTCGGGCCCTTCAGCAACACCGGGAGTCGGGCGGCGTAGGCGGCTTCGAAGGTGGCCACCTCGTCGCCCACCGGGAGATACCAGGGAGCCTCGGGCTCCGGACCGTCGTCATGCATCGGGGCGGGATGGTAACGGTGGCGCTCCGGTGCGGTGCCGCCGGACGCCGGTCACCGGGATCTCCTGTCAGGCCACGGCCGCCGCAAAGCGCTCGAACAGGTCGCCGGGCAGCGGATGATGCAGCTCCCAGGTGATCGCCATCGGTCGTTCGCCGGTGTGGGTCCGGTAGGTGGCCGGGCCCAGGAACCAGAAGGCCCGGTCGTCGACGTGCTCACGGGCGAACAGCAGGATGTGGCGCCCCTGCGCCGCATGCGTCCGGTAGCGACGACCGGTTGCGCCGTCGGCCCTGGTCGTCGACTGGCTCTCCCAATGGACGAGCCGCCGGTTGATGGCGTAGTCCCGGTACCGGGTGGTGGGCGTGAACCCGCGGCCGCTCTTGTCGAGCGTGAACGCGAGCAGATCGGCGGCGGCAGCCTCGGCGTCGTACACGCCGCTCTGCCACGCCGGTACCTTCGCGTTCGGGGCGAGACCGAACCCCGCAAGGATCTCGAGGCGCGCGTAGCGGGCGTGCACCTGCAGTGGGCAGTCGGGGTGGGTGAGCAGTGGTGCGTGTACGTGATCGACCCGGCCGGCGAGCACGCCGAGCAACTCGTCGAGCTCGGCGAGCACCTGGGGATGGCGCCACAGCAGCTCGATCCCCTGCTGCACGGTTGCGTTCCGGGGCAGCGCCCGGTCGGCCAGGCCGGCGACGAGTTGGGAGACGAGCTGGTGGAGGAGCCGGCAGTCGCGCTCGTCGCGCTCGTCGCGTCCGTTGCGTCCGTCGAGTCGCGGCGGCGCAGGCAGGCGCACGAACCTTCGCCAGGCGTCGATGCGCACGGGGTCGTCGACGTGACCGAGGCGCCCGATGCCCCGGCGCAGCGCCGCTTCGTGGGGCCCGGCCGGTCGGACCGGTCCGCCGGCCGCCTCCAACAGGTCGGACCAGCTGCGGCCGCCGGCGTAGATGTCGGGGAGGTCGAGGCCCGATTCGTCGAGGAACCGGGCGAGGTCGACCGCGCCGGCGTCGAGCGCAACGGGGTCGCGACGGCGCAACGCCAGCAGCTCGGCCACCTTGTCCTGCCAGCGGGTGGGGATCGCCTCGCGAAGGCTGCGCAGGATCACCTCGGACGCGACGGGATCGAGCTCGAGATGGCAACCGGCCGGCAGGTACGGGAACCCGGCGAGCACGGCCTGTTCGACGTCGCGACGCGAACCACCCAGCAGCGCCCGCAGCCGGAGGTCGAAGCGGAACTCGCGTCGGTGCTGGCCGACGAAGTCGAGCACCGTGCACGAAGCCTTCCCGGCGGTGCGGCGCAACCCGCGTCCGAGTTGTTGCAGGAACAACGTTGCCGACTCGGTGGGCCGCAGTAGCAGGACCGTGTCGACGGCGGGCAGGTCGATGCCCTCGTTGAACAGGTCGACCGAGAACACCACCCGCACGGCGCCGGTGGCCAGGTCGGCCAGCGCGGCGTGCCGCTCGGCGGCCGGGCTGTCGCCCCACACGGCGACAGCGGGGATGCCGGCGGCGCGGAAGTGGCGGGCCAGGAAGCGGGCGTGCTGGACGCTCACACAGAACCCGAGCGCTCGCATCGTGGCGATGTCTGCGTGACGGTCCGTCTCGTGGATCACTCGGCGTGCCCAGGCGTCGTCGGCGGTGAACACGTTGGTGAGCGCGTCGATGTCGTATCCCCGGCCGCGCCGCCACGGCACGGCGCGCAGGTCGAGGCCGTCGTGGATGCCGTAGTACTGGAACGGGACCAGCAGTTGCTGGTCGAGGGCGTCCCATAGGCGTAGCTCGGCGGCGATCCGGTCGCCGAACCAGTGAAGCACGGGCAGGCCGTCGGCCCGTTCGGGCGTGGCGGTGAGGCCGACGAGCTCGACCGGGGTGAGGTGCTGCAGCACTCGCTCGTAGGACGGCGCGGCCGCATGGTGGAACTCGTCGACGATCACGACGTCGAAATGCGCCGGGTCGAGCGCAGTCAAGTCGGCGGCGTCGAGGCTCTGGACGGAGGCGAAGACGTGCTCGAAGCGGGTCGGGCGTTCGCCGGCAACCCACCGTTCGCCGAAGGAGGCGTCGCGCAGCGCGTGGCGGAACGTCGCTTGGCTCTGGCCCAGGATCTCGGCCCGGTGGGCGATCATCAGCAGCCGGGCCCGCGGCAGCCGGGCGCGCAGCGCCGCATAGTCGAGCGCGGCCATCACGGTCTTGCCGGTGCCGGTCGCCGCCACGAGCAGGTTGCGGTGGTGCCCGTTGCGGCGGGCGAGGTCGAGCTGTTCGAGCAGGCGGGCCTGGAACGGACGGGGATGCAGCTCGGTCGGCGGCAACAGGAGGGTCGGGCGGGGGCCTCCGGTGCGGGCAGTCACCTCGTCGAACTCGGCGGGCTGGTACGGCACGACGTCCTCGGACGCCCAGTACGACGCGAACACCGCCGAGCACTTGTCGACGACATCGGGGTTGCGGGCGGCCGAGGCCCGGACGTTCCATTCCAGACCGGTCGCCTGCGCGGTGTGGGTGAGGTTCGACGAGCCCACGTACGCGGTGGAGAACCCGTGTAGGCGGTGAAAGATCCATGCCTTCGCGTGCAGGCGGGTGGTGCCGTGGTCGTAGGACACGCGTACCTCGGCTCCGAGAGAGGTCAACTCGTCGAGCGCGGCGCGCTCGGTCGAGCCCGTGTACGTGGTGGTGAGCACGCGCAGGGGCTTGCCGGCAGCGACGTGGCGGCGCAGCGGCTCGATCAGGGGTCGGATGCCGCTGCGACGGATGAAGGCCATGATCACGTCGACGGCGTCGGCGGACGCGATCTCCGAGGCGAGCTGTCGCCACAGCGTCGGCTCGCCCCGGGCGTTGGTGAGCAGCGTGGTGTCGAGGATCGGGGTGAGCGGGACGGGTGCAGCCGGCACCTGGCCGTCGGGCCGACGGCGCAGCACGGCCTGCAGCACGGACAACGGATCGGTGGGCCGTGAGTCGGGGTCGAGGCCGATCAGCTCGCCGAGGGCGTCGAACACGGCCCGAGCAACGGCCGCGCCGGTGGCGAGCCGATCGTCATCGGCGACGTCGGCGAGCGCCCGCTCGATCTCGAGCGCAAGGTGCCGGGCGAGTCGGTCCGGCACGAGCGCCGGGTCGAGGAGATGGCTCACCGCAGTGAGCCCGGCCGGCAACCGTTCGAGCGACGCGGCGAGCCCGGTGGTGATCACCTGCTCGTAGATCCCCTCCGACGCCACCGGGACGGGATCGTAGGGGGGCAAAGGGCTGTCGTGGTCCGGGGTACGGTCCGGTGCCGGGAGTGAGGGGGCTTCGATGGGCGCGCTCGACGGATATCGCGTGATCGACCTGACGGTGGCGCGGGGCTGGATGTGCGGTCGGGTGCTGGCCGACCTCGGCGCCGAGGTGATCAAGGTGGAACCCCCGGGTGGCGACCCGGGCCGTCGGGCCGGGTTGTTCGCCGATCCGGCCGCCCCGGAGCCGGAGGGGTCGCTGTCGTGGTGGCACGAGAACCGGGGCAAGCGATCCGTCGTGCTCGATCTCGACGACCCGGCCGGTCGGGACCGGCTCCTCGGTCTCGTTGCGGGTGCCGATGCGGTGGTCGAGTCGTTCCCGACCGGGTGGCTGGAGGACTGCGGCCTTGGGCTCGATGCGCTCCACGCCCGCAATCCCCACCTGGTGATCACGTCGATCTCGCCGTTCGGCCGCACCGGGCCCTACGCCCACTGGTCGGCCACCGACCTGACGGTGGCCGCAACGACCGCCGAGCTTTGGCTCACCGGCGACACCGACCGGGCGCCCGTCCGCCTGAGCAGTCCGCAGCTGTTCCTGCACGCCGGGGTCGAGGCCGCCGTGCACACCCTGGTGGCGCTGTGGCACGCCCAGCACACCGGCGAGGGGCAGCACGTCGACGTCTCCGCGCAGCTCGCCGGCATGAAGTGCCTGATGAATGCGCAGGCGTATCACCTCCTCGAAGGGCGCGAGCTGTTCCGGCAGGGATCGTGGAACAACGCCGGGTTGTCGAAGTTCCGGATCATCAACCCGTGCCTCGACGGTCACGCCGCAGTGCTGGTCGCTGCCGGTGCCATCGGCGGGCCGATGATGCGGCTCCTCGTCGACTGGGCCGAGCGGGAGGGCGTGGCCGATCCGCGAGTGATCGGACGAGACTGGTCGACGCTCAACTTCCTGAACGAACCGCTCGAGTTCTACGAGGCCACGTCCGACACCCTCACCCGGTTGTTCGCCCGCCACACCAAGGCCGAGCTCTACCGGGCCGCGTTGGATCACCTGCTGCTCGTGGCCCCGGTGAACACCGTGGCCGACCTGCGCGTCGACGAGCAGCTCGCGGCGAGGGAGTACTTCGTGCCCGTCGATGTGGGGAGCGACGTCGGGAGCGATGTGGGGGACCGTTCGCCGATCCACCACCCGGGCCCGTGGGCGAAGCTGTCGGTGACACCGTTGGACGTGCAGCGCCGGGCGCCCCGTATCGGGGAACACACGGCCGAGGTGCTGGCCGAGGTGGCGGCGGCGCCGGCCCGCCAGCCCCGGGCGGTGGCGGTCGATTCCGACGGCCGGGCCCGGCCGTTCGAGGGGCTCAAGGTGCTCGACCTCGCCTGGGTCGGCGTCGGTCCGATGACGGCGGGTTACCTCGGTTCGTACGGGGCGGACGTGATCAAGATCGAGTCTTCGAAGCGGCCCGACGTGCTGCGGCTCACCGGCCCGCTCAAGGGTGGCCGACCCGGCATCAACAACAGCCACTTCTACGGCGACTTCAACGCCGGGAAACGTTGCGTCGGCATCGATCTCACGAACCCTCGCGGCCGGGAGGTGGCCTGGGAGCTCATCGAGTGGGCGGACGTGGTGGTCGAGTCGTTCACGCCCAAGGCGCTCGCCGGTTGGGGCATGGACTACGCGGCGATCCGCCAACGCAAGCCGGCGATGGTGATGGTTTCGACGTGCATGCAGGGCCAGACCGGACCGCGTCGCTTCTACCGGGGGTTCGGCAACCTGATGGGCGCGTTGGCCGGGTTCTACGAGATCACCGGGTGGCCCGACCGTGACCCGGCGATGATCTACGGCGCCTACACGGACTTCGTGTCGCAACGATTCACGACGTCCGCGTTGATCGCTGCGCTCGATCACCGGCGCCGCACCGGCGAGGGCCAGCACATCGATCTCGCGCAGCTCGAAGCGTCGCTGCAGTTCCTCGGCGCGGAGTTCCTGGCCTACGAACTCGACGGCCGGGTGGCGTCCCGCAACGGCAACCGCGATCGCGACCTCGTGCCGAACGGGGTGTTCCCGTGCCGGGTGTCGCCCGAGCGGGCGGCCGGGTATCCCGACGGTGGGCCGGGTGCCGAGGGCTGGGTGGCGATCAGCTGTGCCGACGACGACCAGTGGGCGGAGCTGGTGGCCCGGGCCGGGCTCCCCGACGAACCGCAGTGGGGCACGGCGGCAGGCAGACGGGCCGACGAGGATCGCATCGAGGCGCTGATCGGCGCCTGGACCGCGACCCGCACGGCGGCCGAGGTGGTGACCCGGTTGCAGCCGGCCGTGGCGTGTGCCCCGGTGCACGGCGTGCCCGAATTGCACACCGATCCCCAGATCGCGCACCGGGATTACTGGGTGCCCCAGGAGCACCCGGTCTACGGCCGGGTGCCGTACTCGGGCATGCAGGCCCGACTGTCGCGCACGCAGGGCGAGATCCGCGGCCCGGCGCCCTGCCTCGGCCAGCACACGTGGGAGGTGCTCGAGGAGGTGCTCGGCTATGACCCCGACGTGATCGCCGAGCTGCTCGCCACCGACGTGGTCGAGATCACGGGATGATCGGGCTTCGGACGAAGCGTCCCAGGCCCCGCAGCGTCGCCGGGAGCACCATGAACTCGGCGAAGAGCCCGAACACGACGGCGACGAGAAAGACCATGGCGGACGCGGCGCCTTCGTAGGTCTTGGCGAGATCGGACTGGTTGGTGACCGTGCCGGGGATGACGTAGCTCCAGATGAGCAGGCCCAAGCAGGCCAGCGCGCCTCGCACGAACAACTCGATACGCCGGTTGGTGGGCATCTTGCCGTTGGGCTTGGCACGCCGGTAGGCCAAGTTGCCGCCGAGCACGGTCATGAGCAGGGCGAGGCCCATGAACACGGCGAGGAGCCACCCTTCGGCACCGGTGGCCTTGTTCTGTGCGCCGCCGCTGGAGGCGCCCTGTAACGCGGCCACGACGGCGGCGTAGGTGCCGATGATCTCGCCCGGCACCCACTTGATCACCGTGGACAGTGCGTCGTCCCGGGTGGTCGCGGCTGTGCGGACGGCTTCTTTGTCCGCACGGCCCAGTTGGCCCGCTCCCGTTCGCTCTTGCATCGTGTCGAACATCGCATCGACCCGGGCGTTGACGAGTTCGGTCTGGAACGCCGTGCTCCCGATGCTGAACGCGCTCATCGTGCTCTCTCCGTCCAACTCGCGACCGGCCGCCGAGTGTACGGAGCATCGGCGCCACCACCGGCCGAGGGGCTACTCCCGCCGGGTGAGGGCGTACAGGCGCTGGAGCACGTACTGGGCGTGGGGATCGGGCCGGCGTGGCCGGGAGGGGCACGGCCCGACGGGCGTGAACGGGCGCTGTTCGACGATCGTGCCGTCGGGCGCGTACAGGGGCGCGGTCGTCGTCGAGCGCGAGGTGCCAGCCGAGATCGTGGACCTGATGGTGATGCTCGCTGCAGATCGGGATGAGGTCGGCCAAGTCGGTGCGTTCGTGCGCCCGCCAGGTGCGCGTGTGATGGATCTCGCAATGGTCGAACGGCACGGGGCAGCCTGGCCAGCCGCAGGTTCGGTACATCGCTCGCAGCGAGCGACGCTGGGCCCGGGAGGCAAGCCGCCGAGTGGATCCGGCGTCGAGCACCTGGCCCTCGCCGCCGAGCACCACGGGGAGGATCGCCGCGTCGCAGAGCATCCTGCGGGCCGTCGTGATGGGCAGCGGCACCCCGGACGACGTCTCGCAGATGCCGTCGAGCTGTTCGATCCCGAGGTGCAGGCTGGCGTAGTCGATCAACACCACGAGCTCGCCGACGGCGGGGCCTGGAGCGGTGCACAGCTCGACCAGCGCGTCGGCTGCGAGGCGCGAGTTGGCCCAGCCCCCCGAAGGCGCCCGTTGCGTGCCCTCGGGGTGCGCCCGGTGGAACACCCGCTCCACCGCAGCGTCGAGGGCGGCGAAGACCCGCGCCCCTCGTTCGGGATCGAGCTCGGCGTGGAGGTGATGCATGCCGTCGCCGTCGACCCAGCGGCGCACGTTGGACGCCTGCCGCTGCCGGGCCAGGTGCTCACCGGCGTCTGCCCGGCGCAGCGAGCGGGCCTCTCGGCGCAGCGTGCGCTCGAGCTCCTCGACCGAGGACCGCTGTGCCTCCCGGGCCAACCACGGGCCCGACGACAGCAGCTCGGTGCGCACCTCGGGCTCCACGCCGGCGATCACCCGCGCGACCGCATCGGCATGCCCGACGCCGACACGCCCTGCTTCGAGCGCGTCGGCCAGCTCGGGCAGGGCATCGAGCACGCCGACCCGTTCGACTGCCGCCCGGGCACCACGCTCCGACCGGGATCCGTGCTCACGTTGGAACAGCCGGCCGTCGATCGCGCCACCGCCGGCCTTGAGGACCTCGGCCCGGCGCGTGCACGCAACGTCCACCCCGTCGAGCCAACCCCGCACCCGGACCAGCGCGGCACCGATCTCCCGCAGCCCGGCCTCGTCGAGCGAGGACACTTCGGTGGACCGGAGCGCAGCCAACGCGAGGTCGAGGTCGGTGGGCTGCAGCGCCATGAGTTCAGCCTATCGAACATGTGTTCGTAACGCAACGTCGGGACGGGTTCGTCGGCCGGCCTACGGTGTGCCGGGGAACGTGAGCCGAGACAGGGGAACGCGGCATGCAGGTGCGACGAGTGGTGACCGGACACAGCGCCGACGGCAAGGCGATCATCGCCTCGGACGAGCGGGTCGCCCCGCTGGTGCTCGCGATGTTGCCCGGGGCCGAGTTCCACCGGCTCTGGGGGAGCGACGCGCCGGTCGAGGTGCCGGGTGGGGGTAGCGCGGCGCTGTCGATGTCGTACTTCCCGGCGCCCGGCGGGTTCCGCTTCGGGTTGTTCACGCTGCCACCCGACAGCACCGTGCCCGCAGGGGATCTCGACTTCGCAGCCGCCCTCACCGAGCTCGACGAGAAGCTGCCCGGCATGGCGGCCCACATGGAGCCCGAGAACCCGGGGATGCACACGACGGACACCGTCGACTACGAGTTCGTGGTGTCCGGGCGCATCGTGCTCGAACTCGACGACGGCGCCGAGGTGGAACTCGGGCCGGGGGACACCGTGGTGCAGAACGGTACGCGACACGCGTGGCGCAACCGGTTCGACGAACCCTGCGTGATGGTCGTGGTGCTCGTCGGCGCACACCGCCGGTGAACGGCGTTCGGCCCGGCCCGGTGGGGTCCCGGACCCAGCCGGTTCGGCCCGTGCCGGCACCGTCGCTCCCGTAGGTACCGCCAGCTCCCTCGGGGTACCCTGCGGGGGTGGACGCTCCGGGCGTCACTGCGGAAAGGCGTGCGATGTCGAACGAGCCCACCGTCGGGATGCGGACCCTACTCGTAGGCGCACCGCGCCCGATGTTGTCCCGGCGGGCCGAGGCGGCCCTGGGAACCCGCCATCGCGCCGTGCTCGACGGGCTCGAGTCGCTGCTGCGCGACGGCGAGCTGGGTCGGCTCACGATCGGGGAGATCGCCGCGCGCCTGGAGTGCTCCCGCCGCACCCTCTACGAGCTGGCCCCGTCGAAGGATTACCTCACCTTGCTCGTGGTCGACCGGGTGATGCACCGGATCGGCCACACGGCGATCGCCGCGGTCGACCCGGCCGCCGAGGTCGCCGTGCAGTTGCGTCAGTACGTCACCGCCAGCATCGGGTACGTGTTCGGGTCGGCCGCGTTCGACGACCTCGCCGACATCCCCGGCGCCCGACGGGTCACCGAGGTGCACCACCGGTTCGCGACCACCGTGATCGAGCGAATCGTCGCCGCCGGGATCGATCGGGGCGAGTTCCGGGCGGTCGACGCCTGCGTCGCGGCCGCCGTGATCCTCGCCACCGCCGTCCACCTTGCGCATCCCGATGTCCTCGACGACCTCGGCCTGTCGCTCGAGGACGCCTTGCACCAGATGCTCGATCTCACCCTCACCGGCCTGCTGGCGGCATCCGGCACCTGACCGACCGCGATCGAGTGGTACCGGAACGCTTGTGGTGGTACCGTTCGGCCGTGGCCGGCTTGGCGAGTGATCGATCACCGGTGCGGGCGGCGGTCATCGGTGCCGGGATGGCGGGCGTCCTGTCGGCCATCCGCCTCACCGAGCGCGGGATCGACTGCGTGGTGTTCGAGAAGGCGGATCGGGTCGGGGGCACCTGGCGGGAGAACACCTATCCCGGCCTGAGCTGCGACGTGCCGGCCCACTCCTACACGTATTCCTTCGCCCGCAACCCCGATTGGAGTCGCCGGTACGCCGAGGGCCCGGAGATCCAGCGCTATTTCGAGCGCGTGGCGCAGGATCACGACGTGCTCCGGCGGGTGCGCTTCGGCGACGAGGTGGTGGGTCTCGACTTCCTCGACGGCCGCTGGCACCTGGCCACCGCGTCCGGTCATCACGACGTGTTCGACGTCGTGATCGCGGCCACCGGTGTGCTGCATCACCCCAACGTGGTGCACTTCGAGGGCATCGAGACCTTTGCCGGCTCGTGGTTCCACTCGGCCCGGTGGGATCACGCCGTCGCTCTCGACGGCCGGCGGGTCGGCGTCGTGGGCACGGGCTCGACCGCAGTGCAGATCACCGCGGCACTCGTACCCCGCGTCGAGCACTTCACCCTGTTCCAGCGCACAGCCCAATGGGTGCTCGGCACCCCGAACCCCGGGTACTCCGATGCCGAGCGGGCGGCGTTCCGAGCCGATCCCGCCGCGCTCGAGGCCCTCATTGCGCAGATGACCAGCGCCCTGAACGAGGGCACGGCAGCCGCGGTGATCGACGTCGACTCGCCGGTGCTGGCCGAGATCGGTCGCCGCTGCCAGGAGCACCTCGACACCGTGCGCGATCCCGAGCTCCGCCGCCGGCTCACGCCGACCTACCGAGCCATGTGCAAGCGGCTCATCGTCTCGGCCGACTTCTACGAGGCCATCCAGCAGCCCAACGCCGTGCTGGTGACCGACCCGATCGAGCGGATCGAACCGGCGGGGGTGCGCACCGCCGACGGCAGGCTGCACGAACTCGACGTCCTGGTGCTCGCCACCGGGTTCCGCGCCGATCGGTTCATCCGCCCGACCAGGGTGCGGGGCCGCGATGGCGTCGATCTCGATGACGTGTGGCGCGAGGGCCCGCTCGCGTACCTGTCGGTGACCGTGCCCGGGTTCCCGAACTTCTTCCTGTTGAACGGCCCCAACGGTCCGGTGGGCAACTTCTCACTCATCGAGATCGCCGAGCGCCAGCTCGACTATGCGCTGCAGCTGATCGAGGGCATCCGCCACGGGGCCTACCGGGAGGTGAGCCCGACGCCGGAAGCGACGCAGCGCTTCGAGGACGAGCGGCGCGCCGCCGCCCTGCACACCGTCTGGGCGAGCGGCTGCAACAGCTGGTACCTCGATGCCCGGGGGGTGCCGGCGTCATGGACATTCACCCACGACCGTTTCGTCGACGAGATGGAGGCCCCCCGCCTCACCCATTTCGAGATGCGATAGCCGCGCCCCATGGACACCC